>CAZGOZ010000044.1:0-8959 GCA_964528025.1 uncultured Planctomycetia bacterium | reverse complement strand
AGCGCTTTGGAAAATGCGGCGCCGGTTAGGGCGTCTATGTAGGCGGTTAGTTCCTCTACTCTGATTTGGCGGGTGGGGTCGGGGTTTTCTTCCATATTGTTTGCGTCCTGCATCTCACTCAGAAGACGTTTTCTTTCAAAATACAGCCAGGTGACTTCCTTTAATATATCGTCCCTTAGCTGCACCATTAGCTTGCTCCTTACATCTATGGTTGTTTGGTCGCCGCTCCATATGATATCTGAAAGATCCCATGTAACGCTCATATCCCAGTCTTTGTTGACCTCTCTCGGGCCCGCTACAACATACGAGGTTGTAGCGCTCTTATATATTTCTACATTATCGTCATCTGATTCCGAAAAACCCATTGATATCTTCGGCATCAGGGCCTTCCACTTTGCCCTTTCACGCCATCCTTTAATCTTTTCCGGGCTTACCTCCGCGTATTCTATTGCCATTCTTTGAACTTCTATAATCGAGATATTTTCTTCTATCACATCGGGAACATACATTTTAACAAGACGGCGTTCTCCCGGTTCAACGCCCTCCGTAAAATTAACTATGGGCGGTCCGCTTTCTAACGGCATGCCACCCGCCGCGTCTCCGCGGGCCTGCAGGCGGCTAAAAGTCAGAAAAATACACAATACTAATATCAAAAAAATACCTAAATTTCGTATCAACATGTCCCGTCCCTTCTCCCTTCTATGCTTTTTAAAACCTTCTTGACAACCCTATAATATCTGATAAAATATCATGGTCAACGTTACGCGTGACCCTTTCGGGCTTACGCGAGCAAAGGCGGGTGATAATCCCTACCCTCACCCGCCTTTGATTTTATACATATTATTGATTATTTGTCAATATATTTTTTATTATTTGTTATATTATGGTGCATTACGCAAGTAGGGCACCTTTAAAGGTGCCCTACTTCTTTGCAAGCAATGGGCGGGCACAAGGCCCGCCCCTACCTTATGTTGTTACTCTTTTTTGCCGTCTATTAGCCAGAGTATTCCCATTACAAAGATGACTAGAAATGCGTAAATTGTGTTCCAGAGGCCGTTCATTATGTCTATTTTTACGGCTGTTTCGGCCAGCTTTGCGGTTGACAGATTGTAGAACCCGCCTATACCTACTATACCGCTTATAATAAGCATGATAGCGACATAGATTTTGCTTTTAAGGCCGCTGAGAGCGAGTATTCCGCAGATGATTCCGAGTATCGGGAAGAGATAGACAAGATAGCTTTTTTTATCCAGGCCCTCTTTTTCTCTGGATATTATCTGCACGGCGGCAAGCGCTACCTTTGAGGTTTTGCTGTTAGCCATTTCCGGTATTTTATAGCCGTATACTGTGGATCTTACAGCTATGTCACCGATCTCACTTATAGCGCCTGTTGCTGCCTTAAGTCTGTTTATCAGTTTGCCGGCTATCGGCGTATCTTTGAGTTTGCCCTCGGCGGCGGTGGTTAATTCCTTTGAAACCCCTACCGCGGAAACGCTTACTCTGGCCCACGGCATGAAAAACGAAACCACGATAACAACACTCGCGAGAACAATCAAACCCGCTAAAATTTTCCTCATTACACATACCCCCTTCGGTTGTTAATGCCACTAAATTTCGCGTTATCCTCGGATCTTCGCGAGTTCTTCTTCTTTCAGGCGGATTCCGGCGGCCCTGATATTCTCATCCAGCTGTTGCGGCGTTCTGCATCCCACTATACAGCTCGCAACCTCAGGGCAACTGAGTACCCAGCTGATAGCTATATCCGCTGTCGGCACGTGCCTCTTTTCCGCTATTTCCCTGAGAAGGGCAACAAGCGCCATGGCCTTTGTCCAGGCCGGTTCGCGATAATATTTATAGAAAAATGATTTTACATTGCCTTTTGAAAAATTCGGGGGTGTTTTATATTTACCCGTCAATATGCCTCCGGCCAGAGGGCCGTAGGCAAGCACGGATATTCCGTGTTCTCCGCAGAAAGGGATAAGGTCTTTTTCTATTGTTCTGTCCAGGAGGGAATACTGCATCTGGTTGCTTATAATCGGCGCGAGTGATGATGCGCGTTTCATAAGCGAACGGTCAAAATTAGACACGCCGATATGCCGTATCTTGCCTTCTTCAATAAGGCCTTTTAATGTTGAGAAGGTTTCTTCCAAAGGTGTGTTCGGGTCCGGCCAGTGGCACTGATAAAGGTCTATTACATCCACACCAAGACGCCTCAGTGAATTTTCAACTTCTTCTTTTATGAATGCAGCTGAGAGATTCGGTTTTATGGAAGACCCTTTTTGCTCAAGACCGCATTTTGTGGCGATTATTACTTTGTCGGATACGCCTTGTAAAGCGCGGCCGATCACGCTCTCAGCGCGGCCGGCTCCGTAAACCGGCGCGGTATCAATGAAATTAATCCCCTTTTCAACGGCCTCGCGGACAACGCGCTCGGATTGCGCATCGTCTACCTCTCCCCAGCAATCACCGCCGAATACCCAGGAGCCGAGACACACGGTCGAGACCTCAAGATTGGAGTTGCCTATTTTTCTGTATTCCATGGTTTCAATTATACGTTAAGAGAGGGACGGGGGCAAACGGAAGTTAGGGCGAATGATTATTCGCCCATACGAATTTTATTTGTGATTTCGTTTCCGGGAATTATAGGGCGCGGAGGACTTGTTCTTGGGCGTCGATTCCGTCTTTTACTTCCTGCCAGTTAACGCGGGTTATCTTGAGGAGTATTTCACCGTTATATATCGCTCGCATGACGTCCGCCAGACCCTCGGGGGTCATGCCGGCAAGATTCAGTTCGATGTCAATAAGACCCATCATCGTAAAACTCTCGAGCATTTCTCTGCGCCTTCCCGCAAGATCCGCCGCCGTCAGATCAAAATCTTCACTCATCCTTTTATCATTTAATATGGCGCTGGCCACGGCAATGACCTTTACTTCTTCAATCTGAATGTCTTCCGCATTCATGTATTCCGGCACATCGTTTCCGATTGCTAACATGCCGGGATATTGACGCCGGTATCTTTCCGCGACATTTCTGTCAGCATCCGTGAGACAATAGACGAATATCTCCGGGAAAAATCCCCGATTTATGTCCATGGATGCTTCATCAATGATCTTCTTGAGCTGATCCTCAAGATCTAAGCTATAATGCGAAACGCGCGTATCAACGCCCGCTCTTCTGAATTTTCTTGCCGTTTCTGTCCCCAGCGTTGCCTGCGCGCTTGCTGTCTCCAGATTGATAGCCGGTATAAGAATGAAGTTGAGACTATCTCTCCTTAACTCGTCAATAATGCCGCGTATTTCCTGAGTAAAAACGATATTCAGGTTAGGATCAAGATTGTCCTGCAAACCGAAAAGAAGGCCCTGAGCGCCCATGTCAATTACTCCGGCGCGTTCCGCCTGCTGAGTGAAGTTATACTCTATCAGCGCTTTCTCGCTGTCGGTTAACGAGCGCATTTTCAATTCTTGCATCTTTTTTTCAAGATTATCGGTAAACTCTTCCGCGGTGGGCGTGTTCAGGGTTTCCGGTGTCATGTCTTTCGCGAGAAAATCATAAGCGGCTCTTGCGTCTTTGCCGGCGCCGCGCATGTATGTATGCCTGGTAAGCGCGGAATACTCTTCCTCTCCCGGAAGTTCCACGAATCCTTCGCCGAGTTCATGAAGAAACGTCAATGGGTTGAATTTAAAGTTCTTGTCAAACAAAAGGCCTTTGTTGATATAAATTATGCGATTACCGTCTTTAGTAGAGCCATGAATACCCAGAAAATCCCTGTTATTATTTATTATCACAATTTTACTAACGCCACCCATTAAATTAGCAAGAACTCGTATCTTTTCTCTTTCGTTGTAAGTTAATGTGCCAAGCCACTTCGGGTTGCCGGTTTCATCCAGCAAAAGCCCTCTCATCAATCCCATGGCTTGGGCGCCGGTCATGTCTAATTTACCGTCACCTGCCTTATATATTCTCATGGGCGTATCCAAGCGTTCGTGGGTAACTTCAATAAAATCGCTGCCGTCTGCGTCTTTTATCTTAAACCCACTTGTCAACACCGTGCCATCCGGTAATTGCATATTCCCCATTAGTCCGAATGTTCCTTCCGGACCTATTTCGGCGGCGGCCTGTTTTTTCGCCTGTTCTGCCTGCGCGGCTATCTTGCGCTGACGGACGGCATCCTGGAGCGCCGTTAACGTCATCGTTTCGGGTTCGGCGTTGCCCTCGCCGAATATCATGGGTTCTCCGTCGGGCATGTTTATCGTCGTCCCGTCATTATTCACAATGGCGATTCTCAGCGCGCTGTCTCTTACCAACCGGTCCCGGATATACACCCTTGCGTCAAACGCGCTGATATTTGCCGCGCCCCATACCGCTTCGCCGAGCGTTGTCAGCATGCTGGCTATCTGCATGGTTGATGCCTTCGCGAGCGCTGAGGACAGCATCCGCTGAACATCGGCTGTCTGGCCGGCGAGCAGATCAAAATACGGGTTTTCATAACCTTTTTCATCAATGAATTTCGGCATTATGGATACATACGATATGCCTTCGGCATTAAGTTTTTCGCACAGGTTTTCGGTATGAAAACCCCCGGTCATCAGGATAGCGTCTTCGCTGCCGCCCGGAGTGCTGGTAAACCTGATGTTCTTCATGAAGGCGTCATCCCTCTTGAACGAATATTCATAAAACTTTATTATGTCCCCGCGATAATCGTCTAATATTGAGATGTTCGGGGACAGAGGAACGTCTATTTTGTACTTAGGCGCTTCCCGCGCGATAAATTGCGTGAAACCATTAACATCAAAAGCGCTTTCGTCCGTGAGATAATACTTGTAATCGGATTTCGTGAGAGATATCTCAAATATGTTCTTCATGAGCGCCAGATGACGCGAAAGCGTGTTAAGCTGACGCTGGGTCGCGTTACGGTACATCGGCTCTTTTATCGCCGCTTCAAAACTGTCAAGCTCACCCATTACACGGCCGCGGTCAACAGATTCGTAAATGGTGACGTAAACAATATAATTTGAAAGAGCGGGAAAACGCGCAACATCAAGGTTTAACTCGCCCGCTTTTTTTAAGAGATAATCATAGAAAACTTTTCTTGATATTTTCTTCGTCTTGAAATTGACGCTTTTCTCAACAAGCTCACGCAGCTCTTTCTGGGAAAGCTGTTTCTTTAGCTCATCCACAAGGGTGTTTCTTTCCATGTTGGCTTTTTTGAAATCCACCTTATCTTCCAGGGCCATCGCCTGGGAAAGCAGATATATATTCGGATAATTTCTTATAAGAACGGCGCTGTCTTTCGCCTCTTTAATCAAAAACTCCAGATACTCTCTAAAATCCATGCCAGCGCTCTTGTAGGAGTTATACGCGTTGTCCATGCGTAACAACTCCGGCGTGTATATGTGACGTTTGAGATTATCAAGAACATGCGTAAGTTCGGCCAGATATCCGTCTACTTCTGTTTTATATTTCAGGGAATCGCGGTATACCTTGAGGTTTGCCAGATAGAGTTCCTTGTTTTCAACACCCCACAACACCACCCTGTCGGGATTATTTATCGCGTAAAATTCAGCACCGTTTATTTCACCTGTTTTAACGAAATAATCCGCAACCTCTCGGCGAATAGCGTCGCCCGATATTGATGTGAAAATGGCGAGATCGTAATCACCGGTGCCGCCTTCAAGGTTGACCATTCGGATGCCGTATTCTTTATTAAGGTAATCTATAATTCCTGATATCTTCTGCTGAGCGTAATAATCGGCATGCGCGTCCTGTATGTGGATAACTATTCGGTCGGAGGAGCCCTTTCCGGAAAACTTGACGCTTCCGAGATGAGGCGGCAGGGTGAACGTCTCCACGTCAAGGCGTGAAAATCGCGCCGGCGCGTCTGTGGTAGGTCCCACGGCTATCTGCGCAGACACAACAGCCCGGGCATCCCCAAGAACGAACACGGAGACAAACGCAACCAGACAAAGCACGGCTGCGGCCTGTTTTCGACATCTAGTTATTATACTCATTGTAACTCCTCTATAGATAGTTTATTCCTCTTGAGGGCGATATACAACTAAACATATCCTACTTTTTTAAACCCTAACATAATGCCTTTTTATCTCTCTGCCAAAAAGTTGTCTTAACCACCAAAATATGATAGAGTTACGCCATGGGCAAAACATCTCTAACAATAGTCGTTCTTGCGATTCTTATCGCGACCGCATGGATCGCAACCTGCGGTATCTTTGATTCGCCCTTCGCGGAGATTGCGATTGACTGGCTTGCCTTTCTGGCGGGAATCTTTCTCATCGTGGAGGGAATCTATAAAATGCTGCGTTCTAAGGTCGTTTTTTCTACCGATCAGTTACTGCGCGCTTTCCGTGTCGTTATCGGCACGTGTGTTTTTACGATCCACGTTTTGCAGTTCATGCGTTACTGAACTTCTGTCTGATATAATCGTTCCACATATCTTCAAATACTCTTACGGATAAATAGAACTCTTCGTCTATGGCGTTCGCGAAATGCTGTCCGTTCTTTATGCGGCGAAGCATCCTTCTTACGCCTGACCATCCCCACGTATCCAGGATGAACGAAACCGCGGTATAAGCGCTTTCATAACTCATCGTGAGTTCGGTTTCATCGGCCGGATCTTTAAATCCTTTTTCCATTTCTTCTATGGATAATTTTTTGTCTTTTTTAACCGCGCGCCTGAGGTTTCTTAAAACTATCGGCGCATAACGCTGCTGTTCATAAACGGCTATCCCTTCATGCAACCAAATGGGACACTTGTTGTCCGTGAGCATTGAAATAACGGCATGCGTGTATTCATGGGCCGCAACAGACGCAAAAGACGGGTTATCAAAATCGGTGGTAAACACTATACGTATGTTGCCGTCGTAAAAAGCGCGGACGATGCCTCTTTGCTTAAAGATTTCGCGAAAATCTTTTTCGTTATAAAAAATCATCGGTGTATCCGGCGGCGGATAAAAATCAAGATCTTCCCCCACCCGGTTATATATTTTGCCGAGAATACCTCTTAATACCGAAACGTTCATTTTGTAATCCCGATGAAGCCGCACGTTAAAATGCTCCGTCTCAATACGTTGCATCTTTTTCTTAACGGGCATTTCTTTTTTTACTTTTTCTATTTTTTCCCTGAGCTCGGTAATATCCTTTTCCGGCGGCTGCTTCTTTGATTGCGCCAGCTTTAGAGCTTCTTCCCAGTAGAAAAGAGCCATTTCCAGGTCGGACCACCTGTAATAGCACTGCGCGAGAAAGTCCAGCGTTTCGGGTCGCTTTTTCAACAGATACGACATGTTCAGACAAACAAGAACCGTTTCCTTGCCGCCCTTGTTGTAGGACTCTACCGATTCGTTAAAAAGATAATTAGAAATGCTTGAACGAATTCTTCGTGACTTCACGGCAAGATGTGTGGCATCCTGAAGATAAGCGCGCGCGGCGCCTGGTTTATTCTGATCGGAGTTTTGGATAGCTTTTTTGCAGTAGAAATATGCCAGGTCATGAACAACGGCGGACTGTTTTTCGTCAACCGCATAGGCCGACTGAAGGTTCTCTATGGCCCCGTCAACATCGTCTTTTTCGCCGAGGAACCTCGCGTATTGCACGTATCCATAAATGAGGTTATCTTTTATATCTTTCGAGCGCGGCGCTTTTTCAAAGGCCTTGCACAAGAGGGAGATGGCTTTCTCATATTTTTCTTCCTCCATATACTCACGCGCCTTATTTACGTGAACATACAGACCTTCTTTTCTGTTACGCTGCGAAAAAATATAAGAGAATTCACCGACGATGAGTATAAGTAAGAGGAATATTATAAGATTAGCGGTTTTTTTACGCATTTCAACGCAAGTATACCTGTAGAAGAGGCCGAAGGGCAGTGGAAAAATAAAATTCGTAGGGGCGAATAATCATTCGCCCTTGAAAAAGGCCCGCCAACGCGAAACGCAGAAAACGGTCAAAAACGGCCAATTTTTGTGCTCAGGGGTGTCCCCAAAAGGCATGTCCCCCGTTCTCGATGTCCCCCGTTCTAGATGTCCCTCGTTCTCGACAGGGCGAAATATTTTTCGCCCGTACGGTGAGTCTGTTCCGTTCCGGGAACGGAAATGATAAGGGAACTTATCCAGATGGATTCCCGCTTGCGCGGGAATGACAGTTGTTGGTAGAAGAAGTAGGGCACCTTTAAAGGTGCCCTACTTCTATGCACTATGCTCTTATGCGCGGGTTAGAGTTGTTCGGGCGCGGTCGTTTATTGTTCGCTGTTCTTCGGCGTTTATTGGCATGATTGGGAGAAGCCGGATCAGCTTGTTTAGCGACTGCACCATTTTATTCATTTTGCCGCGGGCGATGTTTACCAGGTCTTCTTCCCGAAGGTCAAAAAGGCGTAAGTCCATGCCCTGCGAAAGGCAGAGGTCCATGTATTGGGCAAGAGTGTATGCTACAAAATCACTGTTTTCGTCATATTTCTCATTCGCGGCGATTTCGGATAACCTTAGGCCGAGGAATACGCTTCGCGCTATCCCCGCCTTATCGTAGTTGAGGCCAACCGGCGAAAGGATGGTTTTTTTCGGATTTATGCCGCCGATATTCCAATTTTTGGTTTTCCTGTTGCCACCGGTGGCAAAGATATCGTCTTTGAACACAGGCATCAGAGTTATAACGCTGGCCCGCGTCCGGACAAACTTCGCGGGAAGCGTGTCTTTTATAATACCGTATTTCGCGTACTCATTAGCAGATATCTCCCCGATGCTTTCCGTTGAGAAGAGCTCTACATGACCATGCGCCGTTGCCTGAATAGCCGCGAGAAAATCTCTCACGTTCTTAGCGCCGGCCGCCTTAAGCGATTCAACCGATATGCGTATGAGCTTGTCTTCTTTTGCCGTCGGGCCCAGTGTTTCGGTAAGAAAATCTTCATTGTCGTCTATAAACGCCAGCATTCCGTCGGTTTTTCCGAGTGAT
>CAZGOZ010000043.1:4045-10102 GCA_964528025.1 uncultured Planctomycetia bacterium | reverse complement strand
GTTTTGGGCGAATAAAACGAAAGATTGATTCTGAAAACGGCACGACACATACGTACGCGTACCCGGATCCTGACGATGCTGTGCGCTGCACGGAATATATATATGAGTATGACTCGCAGGATTTAAGCGATGTTGCGGCTGTCTCCGAAGGCGACATGCCACAGCCGCATGGAGATAGGACACACATTGTTGAACATTATGAGGATAAAGACATAGTTGACAATCCGGACGGAACATACAGTATTCTGCGTGATTTTTTTGAAGGAACCCGTCAGCCGCAGTTTCAGGACGACTACGATTCTGGCGGTGCGCTCATACAGACCACCGAATATGACTCGGTTGGTAACATAGTTGAGATAACAACCCCGGATGAGCCAATTCTTATATCCGAACACGGTCAGACGCCGTTCATGGCGGCCGGTCTTTTCGGTATTACGGCGGCAAAGTTTCCGGGAGCCGCGAAACTTTCCGGTTTTGGCAAAACGCTCATACAGCGCATAATGCTCTTTTTGACGGCAGGGGCGGCCCTCGCGCGGAATATTTTCAGAAAACGCCGCGCTTCCGGTGAAGATGCGGAGTATGTTTATGAACGGGATCCTTATGACCCGGGAAAAAAGAAACTTGTCAGTAAATTCTCAAGATATGCAGAACAGGGTAAAACGCTTTGGCGTCTGGACAAAGCATTCACGAAAGAACTGGGCGACGGCGTTCGGCACCCCGGAATAATTGAATTATTCAGAGACATTAAACGGCGCAGGCATGTTCGGACAGAGGTAATTAAGTATTATGCGGATGGAAATGTCAGCGTAAAAGAGGTCTATGACAACAGGCGAGAACTCAAGACCGCCGGATATAAGAGATACACCTATAAACCGGAAGACGGAACAATCGCGAGCAAATTCTCAAAGTATGGCGCGAAAGGCGATGCGGCATGGCGTCTGGACGGCGAGTTTGAAGAAGCATCAGAAGACGATGCCGTGCGGCCAGGCGTGAGCGGGATATATAAAGACGCCGAACAGATGCGTTATCTCCGGACGGAAATTTTTGAATATGACGCGAACGGAAAAATAAAAACAAGAAAGGTCTATGACAATAAGGCTCTGAAAAAGACCGATAATTACAGAGAATTCGTTTATAAAGAAGGCCGCATGACCGTGCTCGGACAATCGTTGAAAAAGAAGATCAAGAGCATTTCCGAGGTTATAGTAGGGGGGATAAAATCGTTTGAGGAGAGTGCACGGATTTACGGAGATAAAGCCGCAGAATTGCGAAAGACAAATCTGAAGAAAGCGCGTGAAAGCGCCATGCGAGCGCGGAAGCCAGCGGCCTTGCCGATAGACAAGCAGGAGTTATCCGTCGCTGACGGCAGTGATACAGAACCGGAGAGACAAATAATAGCTGCACCCGAAACCGATGAAGACCTGGCACTGGAATCGCGCGGCGAAGAAGAAACAACCCTTCGTTTGGAAGACGAGGAGGAAGAATATCCTGCGGACGACGCGGTTGCGGAAGCCACAGCAAAGTTCAAAATAGTCAGCGGGGCTGTCGCCGACCTGGTGCAGAAAGAAGAAAAAGCAACCGTTCGTCTGGAAAAAGCGGGGGAGAAATATTCTGCCCGCTTGCAGAAAGAAATTGACAGGATAGCGCGTGAAGTCACGAAAGAAAATTCCCTTAAGGGAGTTTCAGAAACGCCGGAAAACGAAACCGACGGCGCGTTCAGCGAGCAGGATGAAAGTATCATCCAAGAATTCGGTATTGACCCGGAAATGTATGGTGAGATGAGGGATTTCTATGACCGGGAAGAACTTAAGGTCCGATTAAACCTTCTTAGAAGTTGCGCGTATGACAAGATAACACTTGATGCCGTGGCGAACGTGGAGCTCATAAAAGCCGGACAAGACGCGAGAAAAATGCCGGCAATCATTAAGGGCTCAGCCGAGGTTGAAGTCGCAAGAAAAAAACTGGATGAACTGAAGAAAAAAAACGCGGAAGTGATGACAACACGCTTGTCTTCCGAAGATAGATTCTATTTTGCTGTGGTTCGCGAATATAACGCGTGGCTGGCCGCGAAACGGAAAACGGATTCCGAACCTGAACTCGGAGAAAAAGTAACACGTCTTTTCAAGGCAATAACGGGCGCCCTGGCAAACGCGGCAGATACTGATTATGGACTCGGCGGGGTTGAACTTTTGACCGGCAAAAGCATGACGGTATTAAAGGATTTTGCTCTTCGCGCAATACTTGCCGCTGAAGGGAAACCCGCGAAACCGGAACAGTTTATTGAAGCGGTAAAAAAGTATATTGATAAAGCGTTAGAGCGCTTTTTTATACCGGATAACGGCGCGCAGGAAAGCAAATCCGCCGTCGAAGTCAAAACACGCATGCGGGAGTATCTGGGCGGCGAGGATACGCCTTTTGTCAGGGACTTTATCATACTAACACTTTTTGGCGAGGACACTCCGAAAAGGCACGCGGCCTTTTCCGGGATAAAAGAAGAGATTACGGATATTTCCGGACAGATGGGAACGGTTCTCGTGGATCTTACGTTTCTTGAATTCCAGACGGCGTATCTGGAATATAAACGCGCATCCGGCATTCCCCGCGATTTAAAGAAACGGGTGCAGAAAACAATCCAACAAACTGACATTGAACGGTTAAAAATGGAGGCGCGATATGCCGAGCTTCGTAAAAGATTGATTAGAGCGCTTGTAAGAAGCGAAGCGTTTCCGTCAGAAAAATCAGCTGAGGTTGCGGAGGCGAAGATTGGCGCACATATAGCCGGTTTGAGGAATAAGTGGTTAATGATCGCCGTGATAGGCATGATTATGGGTAGTGTGGCCGCAGGAGTGGCAGCTGATGGTTTAAGCGAGTTGCCGGGAGTGCCAGGCAAAACTTTTAACGCGGGAGATACCGAAAGCGGAATCGCATTGGACATTTTTTCCGTTGACGAGGCTGTAGCAATTGGGAAAAGAAGCGATGAAGAAGAACAAACCGATGAGGCGACTGTGTCAATAAAGGAAGCACAGGTGGGGGATGGTTATCTCGGGGCGTATGTCCCTGAACTGCAGGACAAAAACGCTGCCCACGGGCATATCGTATATGTCCCGCGCATAGACCTCGTGTCGGGTAAAAGAACAGTGCCTGATTTAAAGAATTTGAACTTGAGGGAAATGCTGGGCGCTAAAACAAAAGATGGTTCGTCCAAATATACTTTTCTGACCGCGTCCGGGAGAGAGATGAACCCGCTGTCCGCGGAAGATCTTATCGGAATGGTAGAGCGTGCCGACGTTACAAAAGTCACGGATACACTGACGAGTCTCACGTATAGTATCGATAGTATCAAATATGCCCCACTCATGTGCCTTGTGTCGGGGGAAAGAACAGTGCCTGTGTTTAATAATTCGACCTGGAGGGAAATGCTGGGAGCGAAAACAAAAGATGGTTCGTCCAGATATATTTTTAGGAAAAACTTTCTGAGTAAACTGGAACCCGGAAACGTGGCAGACCTCATCACAATGATACTCGCCGGTGACGTGAAAGAAGTTCGCGATACTCTGGATAAGCGTACATATAGTCTTGAGCGTCCGGAAGTTGTCTGGATGAACAGAACGACCGATTCTGACGAGTGGCAGGAAATCACGACAGAAGGTGATCTGGTCCCGGTCGCGACATGGCAGTTTTATACCAAGACGGAATACCTGTATAACCGCGCTCTTGGATACAGGGAAAACGGCTACGATGTGAAGGCATATCAGATGTTTTCTGAGGTAATGTTTGATGCCGCCGAGAAGTTGGGCCTTACGGGAGAAGGGCTTGATAAGTTTAACAATGCCATGGCAAAGAAGAAGTTCATCTCTGCCAATGCCATGTTGAAGGAACACGCAAAGGATGTGTCTGCCCCCCGCAAAGCATCTATTCTTTTGTATGCGGGAAAAGCCTCGGGAATAAAGAATGAAATGAAATTCGAAATGGAGCCCGGTTTGAGAATGGTTACTCAGATGCTCGGGTTTTTCTTTGACAAAATCCCGCAGGTCATGGGTTTTATACCCGGGGAAATGCCGTATGAAGTAGCCCCGATTATAAAAAATGCATTAGGACTGGGCAAGGAGCTAAGAGACGAGCTTGAGTATAACCTTATGATGAGAAAACTGGAAGAGGGCCTTGAAAAAGGCAGGACCGTCAAGCTGGGAGACGTGCCCACCGGGCTTCGCGACAGTATTATTGACCCACTCCGGACAATCTTGAACTCAGAAGTGTTTCCTTTGAGTTCCGATAGTATTATTGCGGAGATTCCTTACCTGGATGGCACAATTATCTCATACCCGAATTTCGGCGGAACGGTCTATGTCGGTAACAGTCAGGGGACATTGGGGGCGTATATCACGTATTCCGAAGGCGAAAGGAATGAGGTCTTCATCACCGGTGGCGTGGATTATAAAGCGCATTTTCCCGCGGGAACCACTGCCGTGACAAGCCCAGTTACCAGGCCCGTTACTGATGAAGGTGAGGGGGCGATAGTATTTCTGCCTGAGCGGAAGACAGCGTCAGAAGATGTTCTGGATACCTTCGGTATAATCGGGAAGAACATTCTACGAACACTCGCTTCGGGTCTTTTCAATCAGCGCGGCGACACGTCGGTTTTTCCGGAAGACGTGAATCGTGTCGGGAGAATAGCGACGGAACCCATTATATCGGGATTGAGTTCTTTGTATGAGGGTGTTATCAGCCAGGGTGAACTGAACAGGATAATGGACGAGCTTTCTGATGATATTGCCCAGAGAGCGAGGTTCATGGAGGAGTTTGAGCGCGGCCAGAGCGGCGAGGAGAATTTTACAGAGAAGGGATGGGAATGGGCGGAGGCGCAAGGCCTTGAGCAGAGGGTGCCACAGCGCCTTCTTATTCAGCTTAAAGAGCATGCAACGCCTATGGGCGGAATAGAAGACATTTCCCTCAATACTCTTGCGTCGAACGAACCGGAAGAATACGAAAGAATCGTTGATTTGCTGGCAGTCAGCATTCTCGGTCGCGCGATTAACAGCGAAGGAATTAAGGCAGAGACCGTGGGGGATATGATTAAGCTGTTCTTTAACAGCGCCGACTACAGAGAGAACGCCTCGCGTATGTGGTTGGTCAGAGACGGTGTAAAAACCGAATATCTGCTGAACGAGGTTGTTTGGAACACTTACAGGAGCAGCACGAGCGTGCCGCGTTCGGCGGTATCGGTAGACGGTAAGGATCATGTAATCTTCATCCCGGTGTATTCCAAAGACGCGGCTCAGTATCTATTCGGCAACAGCGCGCCGCATAACTATGAAGCGATGATAGCGGAGCATTATGATGAAAACGGCCGCCTTAGCAGTGTAAGCATACAGGACGGCACGAATCCGAGTAACAGTCATCTTGTTGAAATGACATATCTTGCCGACGGAACACGGAAATATGTTGTCGAGTATCCCGCATCTGAGCAGGATCGTAAGAACTACGAACGCGGAAAAGTGGTGTTCAATTATGATGCTGAAGGTAAGCTGACCGATTCGCGGGCAAGCTTGTTACACTTGGAAAAACTTGCGGATGAAACGTACCGAACGGTATCCGAACTGGTGTACGGTTCATTGGCGGACCTTGAGACCGGTATGAATCTGGTCATGCATGCTGTATACATGTATTACGGCGACGGTAATCTTAAGACAAAGGAGATATATGCCGACGCGGATACGGCCAAGAACGATCAATATGAGAGAAGCACGTTTAACGCAGCAGGCGCGCTGACGGAGAAGGTCTACCTGTTTGACGGTGATACGATAGACGCGGAAGGGGACGAGACGGTTGGTACGCCTGACGGCAAGTGGCACAGGTTGAGCAAATTTGTGAAGATAGCCGGTGTATGGAGAGCGCGGGATGACCTGGTGTACGGTTCGTTGGCGGACCTTGAAGCCGGCACGGATCTGGTCCAGCATGTTGTATACGAGTATAACGAAGAGGGCATGCTGACGAAAAAGACAGATAACGAAACAGAAACGACATACAGTAATTACCTCATAAAGGGCGAGTTAACGT
>CAZGOZ010000043.1:0-3945 GCA_964528025.1 uncultured Planctomycetia bacterium | reverse complement strand
ACATGACGGGCGTGGAGACGAACCTAGAGACGGGCGAGACGCGCGAGTTCAGCGGCATAGAACATGACGGTGATTTTTACGCGGAGACGAGCGAAGCGGGCAAATATTACAGGACGCCGAGCGGCGATCGCAAGGCGGCCGCGTTGGTGGAGGTGGCGCTACCGGAGGATGCCAACGATATGCCTGAAGAGATAAAGGTATTAGAGGAATACAAGTATAACGAAGCCTGGCAGTTGACATGGAAGAAGGATCATGTTGGAGGCACAGAAACGACATACAGTAATTACCTCATAAAGGGCGAGTTAACGTACATGACGGGCGTGGAGACGAACCTAGAGACGGGCGAGACGCGCGAGTTCAGCGGTATAGAGAAAGGCGTCAATTTTTACGCATCGACGAGTGAGGCGGGCAAATATCACAGGACACCGGCGGGGCACCTCAAAGCGGACGCGCTGGTGAAGCTGACGTTAAATGCCGAGGAAAATGATATAGCGACTGAAGATGTATTGGTGAAATACGCATATGATGGAATCGGCCGGCTGGCAAAAGAAACTGCAAACGCATCCGGGAAAGAGAAGACATTCACATATTATGGCGAAACTTTCCGAGTTGAGACGGTAACGGAGTCGAAGCAGGAAACGAAAGGCGATGTAACAACGTATACGGTGATAGCGACATACACGTATGACAACGGTCCGGTTCTGACGGTAGATAAGCCGGAGATGCAGATCGGGCGGCTCACACAAAAAACCGATCACGTAAGAAAAGAAATAACGTCTTTTACCTATGATGAGGAAGATCACGGAAAGCTTCTTTTCGCTCAATGCACCGTAAAGGATAGTATTACCGGCAAAAAACTCGGAGAATATGAGGCCTTTTGGGATGCGGCGGGCAATTTTTATGCCAAAGAAATGCAACAGATATCGGAAGAGATAAGTGTTTCGGATGAGATCGGGCAGACAACGATAGAGAAGGGAATATCTCCCCGGATAATTTATCTTATAGGTGTTGGTTCGTTGTTTTTGGGATGGCTTGGGACTGGCGCGGGTCTTTTCTTGAAGAAACGCCTTAAAGGCGACGCGTTGAAAGCATGGCTTGTCGCAGGTTTGGCAGTGTTTTCTCTCGGCATGACAGTTCTCCTCACGGGCTGTCAGCCGGCGGGAGAGGATACGTCTGTTGCGGTTGACGAGACCGTATATTACCTGACACCGGCAGGCGAAAGGAACGCGACTTCTCTCATATCTATCCGGATTGACGCTCTGGCGAAGGCGGAGGAAACCGGCATGATAACCGAGGAAGGTGTAACAGTCCTTAAATATTTTGTACATGTACATGTTCTGAGCGATGATCACATTATGCCCGGTGATTATCTCTGCACATTATCCGGAAGTATCGCGCTTCCGGCGCCGGGGGAAACGATAAATATAGAAGCATACGTGGATCCTGTCCCCATGGGGGATGTTCCTCCTGCAGACGTATCCTACAAGATAAGCGCAAAATGGGATGGAACCAGTAAGGCGGATGGTCTTTCGGAAATAGACTATATCGCGCAATATACAAGGAGCGAGTTAGATAGCGGTAATTTTGAGGTAGAAGAAAAGCAGAAAGATGAAAACGGCAGTTGGGTTTATAAAAAAACCTTTTATAAGCTCGGTGAGGATACGGCTGAACGAAGAATAATATCCGGTGTTTGCGGACAATACCCGGCGTTAGGCGGTGCGTCGGAAGCACTGATGAACATAATATTTTCCGCCATTATGGAAACAGAAGGTGAAACCGCGGAAGTCACATCCGGCAATGTAAAAAGTATCTTGAAAAGTACCAGCCGAATAGCGCCGAGAATAAAAGATGTTATGAAAGGTATTTACCGAAAGTATAGCGATAATCCCGAAACGGGACAAATGAGAGCCGATAACGTTGACAATCCGACAACGACCGAGGGGGAAGCCGCGCTGGGAACCATAGTTTATTACGCTTCCAGAGCAGAAAGAAACCTTCTTTCAAGGACAAATCCGCAACAGGTTCTTGCGGCGGCGGGCGAACTTTTCAGCTCAGAAGAGCGCGCAAGAGCGGAAGAAAAAATACTGGAATGGTTTGCAGGATATTGGGTAGAAGAGAGTATTGAAAATATCAGAGAGCGTCAAGATATCAGCGTGACAATTGAATCCTTTTTAAGGGACACACTGTGGGGAGAAGCCCATAACCTGGTTCTTTTTAAACGTGGAGAAGTTGATGCTAAACCCGGTCTGCCGGCGAATATCAGAAACGAAAATACGGAAAGAATAATACTTTGGCAGAAGATACTCTACGCATATTTCAGGGCTTATGAGAGAGTGGCATATGAAGAATTCGTGATAAAAAAGAAAAATTTTCCGGAATTTCGCAGTTATAGCAATTGGATGAAGAACGGCCTTATAGCGAAATTATGGTCGGAAGATCTGACGGAATTCAGAAACCTGGTAATGAATTATGGCAGGATAACGCCGCTGACTGAGATAAAAGAAGGAACCCGTGGCGGGAGCGAAAGCCCGGACGTGGTAATCCTTAATACGGTGACAAATCCGGTGGTTATGTTTGAGCTCTTGCCGGATGAACCGTGTGATATGCGGGGTAGGGCCTTTGAAGTTCTGATACAGATACAGGACCACAACACGACTGATGTGGAAGTTACTGTTACTGATAGTAAGGGAAATAAATTCAAGGGAAACGTCATGAGGTTTGTCGTGGAGGCGGAGAGTAATCTTTGGCACACTTTGCCGGAGATTAGTCCTGAAAGAGGTTGGAGTTATCTTCGTTTTGAGCCGGTTCCGGGAAAACTTCGTTACGGGCAGGATAAGGATTTTGATCCTTGTAGTGTGGCGAGCATCGCTTTTGAACTTATTCCCACGGTTGGTAGTGAAGCTCTGCATGAATCGGCAAAAGCGGTTATAAAAAATACGTCTGTTGTGGAGTTATTCAATGACGATACGGCGGTTGTATCCGGAGAAACGGCGCCGGCTGTTCAGGAAGAGATCACGATATCTTTGACTAACGAGAGGCGTGTCAGCCCGGAAGCGCTTCCGGCGAAGATGAAAGAGTCAAGCGGCATGCCGGAAAACAGAATCAGCGAAAAGCCGTTCGTTCTGCACTGGTTTGCCGGATCTCAGGCCGGGGCAGAGCCGGGAACGATAAGTGCCAGAGACAAAGATGTTGTAATAAGAGGAAAGATCCCGTCTGACATGGATACCGACAGTCCCGTGTGGATATCTCTTATTGAGGGAACACGTTCATGGGGCAGAAAGGTCTATCTGACGGGTGATGAAAACGGGGATTTCACGATAACTTTGTCTCCCCAAACTTTTATTTCAGGGATAGATACATCCAGGATCAGTTTGGTTGAGATGAGGTATGAAAAGGCGGCAAAGCCCGCCTTCTTATTGTGGGGCGTCTTGGCGGCGGTGTGGCTCGCTATGACGGGATTCGTGGTTGCCGTGTTAAGGAATTTTAGATGGGCGAGAAAATATCTTAAAAAAGCGATGACCCCTGAGGATAAAGCTAAGGAGAAAGGCACCCTTCGGGAATTCGCGAAAAGAGTTATTTTAAACAACAAAACTGTACATGATGCCTCGGCGGCAGTAGGGCGCGTTCTGACTAGGTTCCGGAGCACCTTGTTGGGGAATTTCGGACGAGCAAGAAAATATCTCAAGGGAGTGATGACTTCCGGGGGTAGGAAGAAACAAGAAAAACCCAAAGATAGCGTTAAGGAAGCTCCCGCGATGAAAGAGAAGGGAACAAAGTCCGAAGATGGTAGTGATGATGTTAAAGAAAAAGAAGAATTACCCGCACCTAAAGTGCCGGAAGTTAAAGTCAATATTGATTCTCTTTTTGCGTGGATAAAAGAAGCGGCAAAAGCGGTTCGCGACTGGGTTGACGACATGGGGGTTGATTTCAGGCAGATCGGCAAAC
>CAZGOZ010000042.1:8491-10427 GCA_964528025.1 uncultured Planctomycetia bacterium | reverse complement strand
GGCGGATGCTTTGATCACTACACTTAAGACCGAAACAGATCCGGAAACACTCAAAAATATCATGAAAGAACTGGGCGGTTTGGGGGATTCTAAGGCGACAGCTGCGCTTAGTGACGTTTGGGAGAATACGGATATGGATGCCGAAGTCAGAGCCGCCGCAGAGCAGGCGGAAGAAGAGCCCACGGTGCTAATGGATGACTCCGGCAGGATTGCCGAACTGATTGCCACGCTGAAAACCGACGAGGATCCGGAGATGCGCAAACTTGCCATAGTAGCGCTGGGTGTGTCCAGAAATCCCTGGGCGACAATTGCGTTCCGTGAAGCTCTTTTGCATGAACAGGATTCCGGAGTCCGTGACGCCATTGACCAGACGCTGAAAAAGATCTGGGGCAGCGAGACTCCGGAAAAAGAGCCCACGGCGCTTATGGACGACTCAAGCAGGATTGCCGATCTGATCGCCACGCTGAAAACCGACGAGGATCCGGAGATGCGCAAACTTGCCATAGTAGCGCTGGGTGTGTCCAGAAATCCCTGGGCGACAATTGCGTTCCGTGAAGCTCTTTTGCATGAACAGGATTCCGGAGTCCGTGACGCCATTGACCAGACGCTGAAAAAGATCTGGGGCAGCGAGGCGTCGGAAGAAGAACCCACGGCGCCTATGGACGCTTCAAGCAGGATTGACGATATGCTCTTCAATCTGAAGGCCGGCATTAATTCGGAGACGCTCATATCTGTCATAGGAGAGCTGGGCGCATTGGAAGATCCAATAGCGACAGTTCCACTCATTGACATTTCGAACAACACGGAAGATGAAAGTGTCCGCGCGGCCGCTGAACGGGCGGTAAAAAAGACATGGGGAAGTAAGGGTAATGCTTGGAAAAACGCACCCAAAATAGAGCCGGAGACAAGCCCGAGTTTCTTGGAAGTGGAACTCAGTATAAATAATAACCGCGCACGGCTGGAAGAATCCGGCAACATCATGCGCGATTTTTTTGTGGCAGAGAAAGTGCTTCTTGCCGATGTGTCTCGCGTGGACAGGAACACTACCACAGAAGAGATGCGTAAGGCGCTTGAACAGATACTGATGATAGGCTATGTAGTGGAGGGGCAGATCAACGAACCGCAACAAAAAACTTATGGCGTGGATTTCGTGAAAAAATTCCGGGAAAATATTCTGCCGGAAATCAATTTCCTAAAAAACAATATCAACTCGCTTGAGACCGACAGTATTCTTGCGTCGCTGATAACGCTTGCGCGGAAAGCTGAACGTGAAGGAAGAGATCTCATAATAGGTCTTGAGACGGATTGGATTCCGGGATATAAAAAGGGAGAACTGCAGTTTAACGCGATGAACCCATTCATGAGAGAAATAGACACCCTTGGAGACACATTGCGTTCCATGGGCCTTAAAAACGTGTCCATAGTGCACAAGCAAAGCGAAGAGCTCGCCGATGCGGTGTTAACCAAGACCGAACCGGAAGAGACGGATTTTTCCAATGTAGTGATCTTTGCGGCGGAACGGACGTTCAGAGAAAACGCGGATGCATTTGAAGAAATGCGCAGAACGCCGGACCGACGCGCGTTTTTCGCGGTGGTGGATACGTCCGAGCTAAAGAACGCCGATATGACAAATCTCAGCGTTTTTGCGGTTCAGTTCACGGAAATGATCACGATGACACTGGAAATGGCGGTGGGGAAAGTTACGCCAGCAAAGAGCGATTTACTGTTCTTTTATGATAAACTAAAACGCGAAGCGGTTTTTACGCCGCGCGCGATTCCCGAAAACTATGAAGATCTCCGGGCGCGTAACAACCTGCGCAAACGTTTGCTTGATACCCGCGCATAAATAAGACAACATCCGCGACAAAGGGAGACCTGTAAAGACCCAAAACCAGCCCCGCCCGAAGCGCCGATAATGTATCTTATGTTAACCTTT
>CAZGOZ010000042.1:0-8391 GCA_964528025.1 uncultured Planctomycetia bacterium | reverse complement strand
GCGATTTGCTTTTTAACCCTGGGGGCGATAACGATCGTGTAACTCATTTTACCCGCGCTTCTTTTTTTGTTTCTTCAAGTGTCCAAAAACCTCATCAAAAGTAAGGCCTTTGCCCGCAGCGAGTTCTTTCTGTGCTGCACGTATGTCGCTTAACGAGGTTTTATTTGACAGGATTTCCAGCGTTTCAAGCCACCCGGCATACTCATCAACGCTCATGATGACGGCTGCCGGTTTGCCATTTTTAGAGATAATAAAATGCTGCATGGTCTTGTCAGTTTTCCGTATAATTTCCAGCAAATGCGTCTTTGCCTCTGTAACAGTTAAATGTGGCATGTCTCCCTTCACCTCCCTTTGCGCAAGCATGTGCACCCTAAAATTGAAATGGTCATAACTATGACTATTAGAGTATACCATGTAGGGAAGCGCGAGGCAAGATGTCATCCTTCTGATTCCTTGAAGATATCCGGTGTGTCGTCTGCCGCTTCAGCGGCATCTTCGGGCGGCTGATATTTCAAACTAACCGTAATTTTTTCCTTACGATGGTCGTCTGTGTTTTGAATTGTAATCCTCAGAATACCGCTCTTTGTCTTAAAATCACTGAGTGCTGTCTTATCAAGCCGAAAAACACTCTTGAGGCCTGTGATTTCTCCCTTTGCCTGCGAAGTTAACAACCCCAGGCCGGCGGCCATACCAATTTTGCCCATGACGCCCGCGACAGATCCGGTCGCTATCCCCGGTACTTCATACTGAGTGCCTATCGCCGCGAAAACAATTGCCGCCGGATAACGGAAAAGGGATTCCCGTGTGACATAGAAATTGTCACTCGTATCGGGTGCGGGTTTCAGTTTTGTATCGGCAATGTCCAGCCGCATGTTTGCAATCTTCCATTTTCTGAAATCCGCGCCCTTTCCTGTGGCGATGGCCGAGACCGTGATATCCATACCACCGGGCGTTTTTTTATAGAGTATACCGACGTCACATGTTCCGTTGTGCCGAGTTATCGTTTCATGCCGTATCTCATCGCTATATGTCACGGCGTGTCCCGTAATAACGCATATTATAAGTATGCCCAGAATAATGCCCCAACGGCGTTTCATGACTGATCCTCCGCAATAAAGTATAATCCCAGGCGCCTCAAATGCAAGGCAAACACAGCAAAATACCCCCCTTTTTAGCCTCTATACGGCCTTTTGGAGGGGTTAAACCCTCTTTCGGGCGTATTTCCCCTACCCTCCTTCTCTGGGGGCCTTAAAGGGGCTTTTTTAACGTTTTTCGGCGTTTATTTAACTGTCGGAAGTCGTTTATTGGTAGGCTTTTACTAGCTAAGGTTAGACAAATTTCCAGAAGTGCTGCATGGTTCTAATCTCATCGTCTTTGTTAAAGGACCTTGCCGGTCTGGCGCTGAGCAGGTTTCCCACCATGCCGGAAAATCTTTCAAACACATTTTTGTTTTTGGCGAATAAATTGTCCAGAAAATCCTGCATCGCGTCTTTGCTGTCATCACGCATGTACGGCCTCACCAGATATTTCAGTATCTCAATTTTAATGTCTCTGGTCACGGGGTTTTCATCATCTTTCGCCGCGGCCGCGATGAACATGCTCATGATGATCCGGGTTTGATATGTGAAATACGCGTTGTTGTCACCTTTAATATTATTGCCGGCCGATGCAAAATTAAAAAGCAGGGAGTCTTCAAATAACTCCGGCGAGAACTGGATATCTTGAGGGGCACCGTCCCCATCAAGCATGAGTATAAGCACGTTTGTTTTCCCGTGATTGCGAAGACTTCGCACGGCTGTCGTCAAAGCGCCGGGATAATCCGCGTTGAAAGTTCTTATCCCGACATCCAGTTTCATGCCACTCGGATATTTTTCTTTCAAAACATACTCAAGTTCTCTGTCCAGATCAAACTCTTTCTGGATGGCCAGACCGATATTGTTTTGTTTCAACAGTTCTGAAACAAGCGACCAGATATGTTCGTCCTTCGGAGGCACCTGGAGAGTATCATCATCTCGTTGTCCTTCTCTTTCGCTATCGTCGGTCAGAGCTCTTTTCAATTTTATATTCAGCCGGGAAGGCCTTGATATCTCATGTAATCGTTCAGCGAGAGATTTCAGAACCACTTGTCTTGAGGGGTATCGTGATATGAGTTGCGCGGCAAGATTTTGATATGGTATCTCACCTGCAGAAGCGAGAGCAGAAAACAAAAAAACACCGCAAACAAATACATACGTGACCTTTTGCAGTGTTTTCCTGGGATCTTTCATAATGTTATAGTGTAGATATAACGAAAGCCATGTCTAACACGAGATAATTGAGTATGCCATATGCATTTGTATCATGCAAATTCCGGACAGAGTTTGCAGTGTTTCCGGTTTTTTAGAACATCGTTTTTCTCAAGCCGGAGATTGTAAGGGACGTGTCGTGGCTGGTGGTACTTTCTTTTCGTCAGGATCTTTATATTTCTCGGCGAAAGAGATCTTGAGTTTGTCGATGTCGGGTGTAGAACTAATCAGGCCCACTTCTTCCCCGAGCTGATAAACAAGGAACGCGGAAAAAAGGATCAGAACCACTGTGCTGAACACCTTTGCAAATGTTGAACGTGCTCGTTTCAACGAGATTACGCACGGAAGAATGCCGAAAAGTATGACAATGCCTATCCCCCCCACCACCGAAAGCGCTTTTAGAAATATATCCGGCCAAATAAGAGATATGACAAGCGGCGGACCAAACGAAAGCGCGATGACGGCGAATCTACTGCGAATCCCAAAATGGTTTTCCGTGAGGTCGCGGATAAATCCCGTCAGCCCGATGCCGTTCGCGAGATACGATGTCGTTATTGCCAGCAGCGCGAAAAGAAGCGCGCACACGGAAAATAGCGGCGACCCTACCTCCTTTGCCAGCGGCACGGTGGCCGGAAAGCTGTGTTGAAAGGCGAATACAAGGCTCGTGTCGCCGCTTGAGACGGGCAGCGCGCCGATTCCCACCTGTGTCCATATGGCGTTCATCAGGTAGCCGATAACCAGACCCAGCAGCATTGTTCGGCTGATAACGCGCATATCCCATTTCAGCCCGCGGCAGATATTAGGTATTATGTTGTGAAAATGGAACGATGTTATTATCACCGGCAGCGCGAGGGGCAAAAGCCCCCAGTCCGTGCGCATCAGGCGCTTTGCCACCACGTATTTTTCCGCCATTATTACGATAATCGCGAAAGATACCCACATCAGGAGCATAAGTAAAACATTATATTTTCGAACGCCCTTAAGACCCGTAACGGCGAGAGCCGTGATGACCAGAAAAAATACCAGCAGAACGCCCGTACTTGAAACGTGGAAAGGCAAAAGATTGACGATAATGGTTGTAGCTCCGGTCAGATAAGCGGTAAGCAGGCCGTAAAGTATCAGCAGATTGGCAATGATCGCTATCCACTTGCCCGCAAATCCCAGATACTCATGATACAGGCTCGGGTAATTAAAGGTTTCTTGCCGCGTTCTGACCGCTTCCCCACCGAGAATGATGGCCGTAAAAAACATCGCTCCGGCGACAACTAGCATGCCGACAAGAGTCGGGATGAATCCGTCAAGCCCTGCCTGCACAGGCAGACCTAAAATCCCGGCTCCGACGAGATTTCCCGTGATCAGAAGCGCTATTGTCACTACCATTCCGCCGGATATTTTTTTCAACATTCGAAAGACGATCCTTTCTTTTCTTTAGCAGTTTATGGCGCAGACCGCGAGTCCTCCTTCGGAGGTCTCTTTGTATTTCATTGACATGTCACGGCCGGTTTTCAGCATGGCCTCCACTACCTCATCAAACGATATTTTTTGCTTTTTCGGGTCGCCTGAAGACGCCAAAAGATACGCATTATACGCTTCCACAGCGCCGACCGCGTTGCGTTCTATACAGGGTATCTGGACATAGCCGCGTATGGGATCACAGGTCATTCCGAGATGATGTTCAAGCGCAATCTCCGCGGCGTTTTCTACAACGCTTATCCCTTGTTTATTGACATGCGCCAGAAGCGCCGCGGCCATTGAAGAAGCGACGCCGATTTCTCCCTGGCACCCCACTTCCGCGCCGGCGATACTTGCGTTGTGTTTTGTAATGAAAGCTATAACCGCCGCGACGAGCATTCCTTCGTGCAACAGCTCACGGGGGGTGTTGAAATGATGCTTGAGTAAGTAGAGCATGCTCGGCACAACGCCGGCCGACCCCGAAGTTGGCGCCGTCACCACGATACTGCCCGCTGCGTTCTCTTCGGCAACGGCCATGGCGTAAGCGTCCAGAAAAACAAAAAATTTATCCGGTCCGGCTTTTCCGGAACGGGCCTTTTCGTAAAGGCCTGCCGCTTTTCTTTCCAGGCCAATCGGCCCCGGAAGGCGTCCGGTCGCGTGGAGACCCCGGTTGACTGAGGTTTCCATAATCGCGAGTATTTCATCAAGCTTTCGCGCAACGTCATGTTCACCTATGCCGCTGATCTGTTCCTCATTCTTTAGAACGAGTTCTATCAGTCCTATCTTGCCCGCGGACAGTATTGTTCTCAGTCCGGTCATGCACGCGTAGGGATATGGAGGGCTGGGCCGTGCGGGTGAGCGGTCACCCTTTGACCGCACAGCGCCGCCGCCAACGGAATAGTATTCTTTTTCCAGTATAACGCGCTTGCCCGCGAGAAGACGCATGATGAGAGTGTTGTTATATGGGGCGGAATGCCGGACGCTGTCAAAATGTATGTTTCTTTTATGAAAAGGTATAACGATATCCCGAATGGTAACGGAAGGATTTTCGTTACCGGGAGTAAGAAGATTAGCCAGGGCTTCAGGATTACAGGTCGCGGGAAGCCACCCCATGAGCCCGGCAGTCACGGCGCGATCAGTCCCATGCCCCTTTCCTGTAGCGCTAAGTGATCCGAAAAGCCTTACCTCCAACGTCGTCACGGATTGGAGTTCCTTGTCGACAAGTTCCTCCATCAGACGACGGAAACGGCCGGCTGCCTCCATGGGGCCAATCGTGTGCGAACTGGACGGCCCGGGGCCGGCTTGAAAAACATCAAATATTGACGTGGTGATAAAACCCATGTTATTTTCCGCAGCATATCTTAATCGCGGGAAGGATAGAAAGAATTATGCCTCCGGCGAGTATCCAGCACCCCGATCCGGGTAAGAGACTCCCCGCGATCAGCACGCCAATACCTATTCCGATTATAATCTTGGAAAAAACAAAAAGAAAAAACATCGGCCCGGTCAGTTGTTTAACCCTGTCAATAATGCTCATGTCCAGCACCTCCTAAAAGCATACGCAATAACCAAGATACAAGTTACAATAACCAAACAATAATCAATGACCAAATTCGAATAACCAAACAAGAGAGGGATTAAAGAATCAATTATTAACAACTCTGAATAATCTGCTGTTTGGTTATTGTAATTTGGATATTATTTGTATCTTGTAACTTGGTTATTGGTTATTTTCTTCTCTCCCCCCTGTATTAATTATAGTGCCGATTGTCAAAAAAGCCAGCTTATGCCGGTTGATAATGCTGTTTCGTCAAAAAAGCGCGCCTCTATATTTATCCTGAGCTTGTCGTCAAAGAACAGGATGTCCGAACCGAAAAGAAAACCCACGTTGTAACGGGAATAACGGCGCTGCTCATCATTGTTATTCATGTCATACACGATTTCCGCGTCCGAGCCCTTAATGCCGGCATACGGCATTGCCTGCGCAATCTCCCCGAAACGAAACCGTTTTGCGATGCTGAGGCTCAACTGCCACTCGTCAACACAAGCCTGATACTTAACTCCGTTTATCAATTTATCCTTCGGATGTATGCTGATATGCTGGGCGCTTAGAACAGAGAAAACCTCAGACGGTTTTAGGTCAAACATCTTGAGACGTATACCGTATCCGCCGACAAACGCTCCGCCGTATGCGAGGTCCGGAGCATATATCCCGTTCTTATGCGTAACGTCGCCGTTACCCGCTTTACCGTCTATCGTCAGCCAGTCAAAGAGGCCGACCGAAAGCGTCGCGAAATGATCGCGCGTCGCAATGCGTCCGTATGTGTCATGCCGCAGCAATCTGGACGACATTTGATTGTATTCGTATCCCGCTTCTACCCTACCCTGCGGCGGCATCCGGACACCGTTCGTGGGGGCCGCGAATGTTTTGCCCGCAGATGCAAAAATGATAAAAAGCACCAGTATTATTGATATGACATTTCGCATATTATATTAAGTATAGGCATATCGGCCGGGTTTTCAAGGAATATTGTATTTACGGAGTTGTTTAAATTTAACGTTCACGCTGAAAAGCGAGTGTGAGGATGTTTTGCAGAAGCTTGTCGTATGACAGGTCGGCTTTTTTTGCGGATTCGGCGAATTCGTCGTCTATGCTCAGGGATGGGTTGCCGTTTGCTTCAATGATGTATATCTCCCCTTTCGGGGTCAGGCGCAGGTCAAACCGGCCGTAGCCGTCCATCAGCAAGACGCGGTATGCTTTTTTGCAGATCTGGCTGATCTTTTCGGGGACGCCGTCCGGAAGGCGTCCAGCGGACACGTTCGTGATTCCCCATTTTTTACGGTATTTTGTGTCCCATTTCGCTTTATATGTTGCCAGTTTAGGTTCATCCTCCGGGACTTCGCTAAATTTCATCTCCCGAAGCGGAAATATCCGCAAACGGTTATTTCCGAGCACGCTTGCGTACAGCTCTCTTCCATCAATGTATTCCTCGGCAAGCGCGGGCATGTTGAATTGTTCGTGGATGAACCGGACCCGGACATGCAGATCTTTTTCATTCTCCACGAAGGATGCCTGAGCAATCCCCGTTGAGGCCTCTTCCTGCAAAGGTTTTACTATAAGCGGGAACCGGAGATTTTTCGGATGCCAGACCTTTCTGCCTTTGCGAAAAATCCGAAAATTCGGAACTTTTATTCTGTGGAAAGTCAGTATTTTTTTTGTGAGTGCCTTGTTGTTGCAGATTACGAGGCCGACGGGGCCGCAGCCGGTGTAAGGCAGGTCTGCGAGTTCAAATATGGCCGGTATGTTCTTATCCAGATGAACCTTGCCCGAAAAGACCTCTGTGAGATTGAACACGACGTCCGGTTTATGTCTGTATAGTTCTTTCAGTATCAGAGTTAAGTTGTCGTAAACACCGAGAGTTCTGACCTGATGACCTAATTGTTTCAGTGTTTCAATAACGCGCGCCTCGGTCAGCCAGTCCTCTTTTTTGAATTCTTCCGTAAAATCCTGATTCGCCGGCGGAGAGCCGGCAGAGTCAAACATGACAAGCGTTTTTAGCTTTTTCATTTTTTTTGCGGTACCTTCCCGTGTATAAATAGTTCATTGTCTGGGCGGTCACATATACGGCTGTTTCCATGACGATTTTTGCTTCATCTTCGCCCGTCTCCAGGGCCAGTTCACCGCATCTGGAGATGATGTCTTTCAGCAGACGGTTAATAAGGAATTTTTTCTCGCCCGTCCACAGGGCAACACGGTCCAGGATCTCTTTGCGGTGTTTTCTGATCAGTTTTCGCGCCGTTTGTCGGCGCTTTTTTTTGCCCCCTTCATCGGGCGGCAAAAAGATCTTATTTAACTGAGGATCGTGAAAATCGGGATACGTTTCCGCCTGAAACCGACGCCTCTGACGATAATGGTTCACAAGACGGGTCCGCATTTTAGAGACATCCCAGTGTTTACGTCCGCTCCCCTTTCGTGGCGGTTGCCCCGCTATTTCCTTCATGAGAGCATCCACATACTCAAGCTTTTCAAGCGCTTTCCAACCCTTGTATTTGTCGCGCCAGTTTGAGCTCGGGTCAAGCCAGACAGCGAACGTTTCCGCGAAATCTTCGTCCGGATGATATTGGGCGTACCATTCCGCCAGATGCCGGACGAACCGTTTGCTATAGGGGCGGTAACGGTATCTGTCCGGATAACGCGCGTTGAACGGTCCGAAAAGCTGTTTCCACCGTTTCCGGCGATGAAATGAGTAGGCGTAATTCATCGCATGACCGGCCTCATGGCGGAGAAGTTTCATGAAGGAGGTCTTATCCCCTCCTTCAACTTCCAGCATCATTTTATGTTCCAGTTTTCGCAGACGCGGATGCGCCAGAAAGAAGGCAATGCCTATAACCGGTTCTTCGTCGGGGCACAGCCATTCATCGGCAAGATAACAGCGCGGATGGAAAAGAATGTTGCGATTCGCGAGTTCTTCATAAAAGCGGGCCACGCTTTCCGCGAGGGGCGTTTTTTCTATATCAAGTCCCAGTTCGCAGAAACGAAGAGAAAGAAGCTGTTCATCGTTTAATTTATCCAGATCCATATACTTATAATGTCAAATGACAAAATTCAAAGCACAAATAAAGGGTTTGTTATTTGGATTTGAGATTTTGGATT
>CAZGOZ010000041.1:4060-10709 GCA_964528025.1 uncultured Planctomycetia bacterium | reverse complement strand
CCCCGAATCACGTTCCAAGGCGGATGGGGTCGAAATATGATTTTAGGGCGGCGATGGCGGATAAGACGGCCAGGTAGCTTGTTTTTGGGTTCATGGGGGAAGGAACATTTTCAACCCGGATGGTCATGACGCCGGCTTTGCTTTTCGTCTCTATCTCGTGAGTGTTCTTGGTATATGCGGGTGAAACTATTATCCTGACCCGGGTTTTTTCCGGACCTATTCCGGCTATGGAAAGAAGCGCTGCGACATTTATATTCTTGGGAAAACCTTTCATGGCATCCGTGGCGTTTCCTTCAAAAATTACGGTTTCGTCCGTTATCGCGTCCGGGTCAATGCCTTTTTCCGCAAGATACGGCGCGCCCTTGACCGAACGGGGCGCCTTCCGCGTGGTAAGCGTCACGCTTTCAATGCCCGATATTTTCGCGGCCTTAAGGGCATCAACTCCGGCAATCGCGCCCGAAGGGAGTATAACTTTTATCCCGGACTCTCTTGCCTCGTGAAGAAGATCTTCCCTCCCCAGAAGGCCTCCTATACTCATGATCATGGCGTCTTTCTTTTTCTCAATGGCTTCTTTAAGAATCTCCGGCACAACGCAGGGAGCAGCCGCTTCAATTATAAGATCCGATTTTTTCGCAAGCTCTGTTATGTCCCGCGCGATTACCGCTTGCGGAATTTTTTGCGCAAGCTCTTCCGATTTGCGGCAATCCGCGTCATAAAGCGTTACTTCCGTTACGAAAGAACCGAGTTCTCCTGCAATGTATTCACCCAAAGCGGATCCGATTACTCCGCATCCGATAATTCCCATGGTTTTGGTATTCATGTTGCTGCCCCTCGTCCTTCTGTTAACCATACTCTCTGCACTATGCTCTCTGCGCTATGCGTTCTTCTCCGTCACCTCAAGCATCCGCTCCAAGGCCCTACGGGCCTTTTCCGCCACGCTCTCCGGAACTTCAATCCTGTAAACCATTTTTTCCAAAGACCTTGCAAGCCAACCGAGCGTGGTAAGCTTCATGTTGGCGCAGACAAACTGGTCTGTCGGAACGTAAAACTTTTTATCGGGATTATCCGCTTTCAATCTGTGAATAATACCCATCTCCGTACCCACGATAAACTCTTTGTCAGAAGAATTTTTGACATGCTTAATCATGCCGGCCGTGCTCCCTATATAATCCGCAAGGTCAAGCACTTCTTTCCGGCATTCCGGATGGGCTATAAACTTCGCTGCCGGATAGAGCTCTTTGGTTCTGACCACCTCTTCCCTCGTCAGCCGCATGTGAACTACACAGTATCCGTCCCAGACGATAAATTCTTTTTCCGGAACGTGTTCCGCGACATACCGGCCAAGATTCTTGTCAGGCACAAAAATAATTTTCTCGTTTTTAAGAGACCTCACAATTTGAATCGCGTTTGAAGACGTGCAGCATATATCGCTTTCCGCCTTAACTTCGGCCGTAGAATTCACGTAACTTACCACGGCCGCCTCGGGATAATCGTCTTTCTTCTTTCTTAGTTTTTCCACCGTTGCCATGTCCGCGAGCGGACATCCGGCTTCCATGACGGGAAGAAGTATCGTCTTGTCGGGGCTGAGCATGTATGCGCTTTCCGCCATGAATTTCACGCCGCAGAAAACAACGACTTCTTCCTTTGCCCTTGTAACCGCGCGTGCAAGAGCGTAAGAATCCCCGGTAATGTCAGCTACCTCCTGGATCTCGTCACGCTGATAATTATGCGCAACTATTATCGCGTTCTTTTTCTTTTTCAGGTCCAGAATCTTTCTGCCAAGATGTGTTTTGTATTTCGCGTCAAATTCCTGTTTCTGCATATTTAAAACGTTTCCTTTTTTAACTAATAATTATATTGTCTATCAGCCGCGTCGTCCCGACAACGGCGGCCACGGCTATCAACGTATTGCTTTTTACCTCAGCAATGGGGCTTAAATCGTCCGCATCTCGGATCTCAACATAATCCACTTTGACATCTTTTTCTTCCGACAATATTTTCCTCATCTCTTCTTTGACATGTCCGGATGAGATCTCGCCGCGTGAGACCATCTTCTTTGCCAGTTCCAGAGAACGAAAAAGGCCAAGCGCCTGGCGCCTGAGGTCTCCGGAAAGGTGCGTGTTCCGGGAACTCATCGCCAGACCGTCTTTTTCCCGAGCCGTCGGCATTACGCGTATCTCAATCGGCATATTCAAATCACGGACCATGCGTTTCACCACGACGGCCTGCTGTGCATCCTTCTGTCCAAAATAGGCCTTATCGGGAGCGACTATATTAAACAACTTGGCAACAACGGTGGTAACGCCCTTGAAATGACCCGGCCGTGAAGCGCCGCACAGGGATTTTGCGAAATCACCTTCGGGGCTAACGCACGTGGAATTCCCCTCCGGATACATCTCTCCGATTGAAGGCATAAAAACAACTTCAACTCCTTCTTTTTCCATGAGACGTTTATCTCGTTCCGTATCCCGGGGATATTTTTCAAAATCCTCTCCGGGAGCGAACTGCGCGGGATTGACAAAAATGCTCACAACAACGGCGTCACATTCTTTTTTCGCTCTGTGCATAAGGCTCATGTGCCCCGCGTGTAAATACCCCATTGTCGGAACTAATCCAACCGTTCTGTTATTTTTCTTCGCTCTGCGCGCGAACTCTATCATTCTGTCTATCGCCGTGATGATCTGCATATTCTCCTCGTCTGTCATTGTCTGTCATTGTCTGTCCTCGTCTGTCATTCCCGCGAAGGCGGGAATCCATCCGGGACGTTTCATTCTGGATCCCCGCTTCCGCGGGGATGACAGACTCCGCGGGGATGACAAACTCCGCGGGGATCCGTTCCGCATTCTTTAAAAAGTCGTTCTATGGTCTTTCCCAGCACCGGATGTATAACCTCCGGCGCTATTTCAGAAAACCCTCGGAGAACAAAACCTCTTTCGTGCATCCGCGGATGCGGAATAGTAATCTCTGCGGTCCTGACGATCATGTCTCCGTAGAGCAGAATATCAATATCAATGACCCGCGGATGATTCCGTCCCGCCGCAACACGTCCCATATCCTTCTCAATGTTTTTCAGTTTATTGAACAATCTTGCCAGAGATGTTTTTGTTTCAACCTTCAGGACACCGTTGATATAATCTCTTTGAGGGGGGCCGCCGACGGGCCGTGTAAGATACAACGCTGAAGATGCCGTTACTTTCATGCAACCGGACGCATCTATCTTTTCAACCGCTTCTTCGCATCTCCGGCGTCTATCGCCTATATTTGATCCTATCCCGAGATAAACTGTATACATCATTACCGATTGAAGAATGCCTCATTGATGCGCCGCACCGCTTCCTTCAGTATGTCAGGACTCACGGTCAACGCCATGCGGACATATCCCTCTCCGCTCTTCCCGAAACCACTGCCGGGGGTCACCACGATGTCCGCTTTATCAAGCATCGCCTTGGCAAGTGAAAAAGAATCATATTCCCCAAAAACGGGGGCCCACACGTAAAAAGTCGCTTTCGGACGCTCCACTTCCCACCCATTATTATTAAGCCCTTCCACGAAAATATCCCGTCTTTCAGCGTATATTCTGTTCATTTCGGGCTTGATCTTTTCGGAGTGTTTTAACGCCTCTATCGCGGCCACCTGCACTGCCCTGAATATCCCGGAATCTATGTTTGCCTTGACCTTAGCAAGACCGTCAAGAATTCTTCGGTTACCGACTGCCATTCCCACTCTCCAGCCGGTCATGTTAAAGGTCTTTGAAAGTGAATGAAACTCTATTCCAACATCCTTCGCGCCTTCGGCTTCAAGAAAACTCGGAGGCGTATAATTATCGAAACTCATTTCCGTATACGCGGCATCCGAACACACGATAATATCATGTTTTTTCGCGAACGATACGATATCTTCATAAAAGGTCTTATCACACACCGCGCCTGTCGGATTATTGGGATAGTTCACATACATGACTTTACTGTTCTGAGCTGCCCTTTCATCTATGGCCCCGAGATCCGGAAGAAAATTATTCTTTTTAAGAAGCGGCATGAAGTTTACTTTTGCCCCCGCGAATATCGCCCCGGAATTGTAAGGCGGATATCCCGGCTCCGGAACAAGCAGCTCATCACCGGGGTTAATAAACGCCAGCGGAAAATGACTGATCCCTTCCTTGGACCCGAGAAGCGGCAGAATTTCCGTTTCCGCGTCCAGCTCCACGCCGAAACGTCTCTTATACCAACGCGCCATCTCCTGGCGCAGGGCCGGAAGCCCCCTGTTAAAAGCATATTTATGTGTAGACGGATCAAGACTTGCTTCATGAAGCTTCTTTATTATAAAATCCGGCGTCGGCCGATCCGGATCCCCGACTCCCAGATCTATGACCGGGCGGCCTTCGTCCACGGCTTTCTGTTTCGCCTTGTCTATCTCTTCAAAAAGATACGGCGGTAATTTTTTCAATCTGTCAGCATAATCTATTGTCATTGTTCTCCTCGTTAAATAAAATTCGTACGGGCGAATAATTATTCGCCCCTACGTGATCCCCAACACATCCGCCATGCTATACAGCCCGGGCTTCTTTCCTTTGAGAAAAATAGCCGCTTTAACCGCTCCGGCGGCGAAAACATCACGTGATTTCGCGGCATGCCGGATCTCAAGTCTTTCGTACTCCCCATCAAAAATAATGCCGTGATCGCCCACGACTTCCCCTTTTCTAAAGGCCTCTATCGGAGCATCTCCTCCGGTAGCGTCGGAGATTACCTCGGCAATCATTTTTGCGGTTCCCGACGGAGAATCTTTCTTGTGAACGTGATGCGTTTCGTCAATCTTGACGCTGAAATCATGCCCCAGAATACGCGCCGCTTCCTGAACTATCCTAAAAAGCACATTCACCCCTACTGCCATGTTCGGAGAAAACACAACGGGTATCTTTGTGGCCGCTTTTCTTATGCGCTCTATTCCATCTTTTCCAAAACCGGTGGTCCCTATCACTATCGGCATCCCGCTTTCCGCACAGGCATCAACGTGTTCCAGGGTCGGTCCGGGTAAAGTAAATTCAATAAGACAATCTATATCAGCAAAGGTTTTTTTTAAATCCGATGTGACCTTTACCCCAAGCTGCCTGGCTCCCGCGATGAGGCCTATATCTTTTCCGACCTCTCCTGTCCCTTCTTCTTCCAGGGCCGCAGTCACCTTGACATCTTTTCTTCCGGACGCCACTTCAACAATCCGTTTGCCCATTCTTCCGCACGCACCGCTTATCCCAATCCTCAACATGTATATTCCTCCCGTTACACCAATGCGTATTTCCGGAGCACTTCCTTCAACTTCGCTTTGTTCTCTTTTTCCATCTCGCAGAGCGGGGAACGCCACTCTTCCGCGCACATTCCCATCATGGCAAGCGCCGTCTTGACGGGAATGGGATTCGTTTCTATAAATATTATGCGGAACAGATCCGCCATTTTGAAATGAATTTCACGGCTTCGTGACATCTCCCCGGCCAGATACGTCCGGACAAGTTCATGCACTTCGTACGGTACGATGTTTCCCGCAACGCTCACTACTCCACTGGCACCGAGAGCCATGAAAGGCAGTGTCATTGAATCATCTCCGCTCATGACGGTTATATCACAAAGCTCCAGTATCTCCGTTACCTGCTGCGTGCTTCCGGCAGCTTCCTTTATGGCGACAATATTGTCAATCTTTGAGAGTCGCGCTACCGTAGAAGGCAAAAGAGAGATTCCCGTGCGCGATGGAACATTATACAGCATTATAGGAATATCCACTTTTGCGGCAACTTCCTTATAATGCCTGTATTGTCCCTCCGGAGTCGGTTTGTTGTAATACGGCGTTATAATCAGCGCTCCGTCACACCCGACCTTTTTAGCATGCGCGGTAAGTTCCACTGTTTCCACCGTGCTGTTAGATCCCGTGCCGGCAACTACCGGAACACGGCCGGCCGCCGCCTCTACCGTAATTTCCATGAGACGTTTCTGTTCCGGCATCGCCAGAGTCGCGGCTTCACCGGTGCAACCGCAAGGAACAAGTCCATCCGTCCCCTTGCTTACATGAAACTCCACAAGCTCGCGAAATGCCTTCTCATCAACATCACCATTCTTAAAAGGCGTTATCAGCGCGACATATGATCCTTTAAACTCCATCATGTTTTCTCCCCCCTGCAACACTGAGAACACTGAATTTTCTGAGAACACTGAATTCGATGCTTTTGGTGTTATAGTTTTACACGCTTAATATTTAGTTTGCCCTTTGCGAAATTCAGAACCAATCCTATCTCTATATTTGTCGCTTTTAGATACGATACAAGCTGTCCAGCATGAATACTTCCTAACTCACTTACTGCTTTCAATTCCACGACTACCTTATTTTCAACGACGAAATCTATTACTTGGTATCCTATAATTTCGTTATCGTACCTAACATTGATTTTCTTCTCTCTGGCGAATTGTAATTTATATTTTGTGAACTCTTTCTCAAGTGCTCCTTGATAAATTTTTTCCACAAAACCCGGGCCTAGTGTTTTATGAACTCTTATTGCGCATCCTATGATTTTCTCAGTTAACCCACTCAGAGGATAACTTTCCTCATTCAGTGTTCTCTCTGTCACACTTCAGTGTCCTCTCTGTCCCGATTCAGTGTTCTCTCTGTC
>CAZGOZ010000041.1:0-3960 GCA_964528025.1 uncultured Planctomycetia bacterium | reverse complement strand
TTCTCTCTGTCACACTTCAGTGTCCTCTCTGTCCCGATTCAGTGTTCTCTCTGTCACACTTCAGTGTCCTCTCTGTCCCGATTCAGTGTTCTCTCTGTCCCAATTCAGTGTTTCAGTGTTACATTTTTCCGTCATAGACAATACTCGCGCCGCCTTCAAGGTAAACATCGCTTATCTTTTCGCCTGAGATCTTATAATAAACCGTTAAAACCTCGCCGCTTCGCGTTCTGATTTTTACCGGAGAGCTCACCCGTTCCAAAAGCCCTAAAATAACAGCGGATGCCACGACACCGGTCCCACACGCAAGCGTTTCATCTTCTACCCCTCGTTCATAAGTCCTTATACTGGCGTTATCTCCGCTAATACATCCCACAAAATCAGCGTTGGTTCCGTCCGGAGCGAACTGCGCGTGTTCGCGAATATCGCGTCCCGTTTCTTTCACGTTATACGCCTCCAGATTATCAACAAGATGGACGACATGCGGCACTCCAGTATTGATATGGTGCACCACGGTCACGTTCGGGCCCAGACCAAGGTTGATCCCGAGCCGTATGTCCCGGGGATCGTTCATCTTTATTTTCACGCTACCGGCATCAACACGCGCGCCCACTATACCCGAAGCCGTTTCAATCGTAAAATCTTTTTCTTCCCCGCATTTCGACACATAAAAAGCGCTGCATCTGGCGCCGTTGCCGCACATGCCCACTTCCGAACCATCGGGGTTTATCACGCGCATCCGAAAAACCGCTTTGTCCGAAGCCTCGAGAACCAGCAAACCGTCAGCCCCGACGGAAAACTTTCTGCGGCACAGGTTTCTGGCCATCTCAGCATAATCAAAATCCCGGGCGTCCAATTCCCCGTTCCTGTTGTCAACGATCACAAAATCATTGCCGCTGGCAACAGTTTTCGTGAAACAAATACCGTATCTGTCCGTCATAAAAGTTCCTTAAGTATTTTTTCACCGCGGACAAGATCAGATCGCGTTTCCGCGGCGCGTATTATCCTGACTCTGTCGCCTATAACTATCAGTTCGGCCGGTCGGGGTCTTGAATTATAATTTGACGTCATTGTAAACCCATAAGCACCTGCATCCATTATCGAAAGATATTCTCCGGGAATAAGCTCCGGAAATTCCCTGTCAAGCGCCAGATAATCCCCACTTTCGCACACGGGTCCGACCACGTCATATTTGTGAAGGTCGGCTGTCCGGGAAATCACTGGACGAACCTCGTGATATGCCTCATATAGGCTCGGCCGTATAAGATCGTTCATGGCGGCATCCACTATCGCGAATCTTTTTCCCGTTGCGCCCTTCTTAATATACAGCACCTTGCAGACCAGCACGCCGGCGGATGCGGCAATAAATCGGCCCGGCTCAAGAATAATCCGGGAAGAGCGGTTTTTTACGAGCGGAATGACCGCGGCGGCAAATTCAGCGGGAGTAAGGGCCTTCTCTTTGTTGTATGTAATACCTACACCGCCGCCGAGATTCAGCCAGTTAATCTTTATCCCGCTTTCATCCACGAAATCAAGAACCTTTTTCACTGCGTCCCGAAAAGGTGCTGTTTCCGTTATTTGCGACCCTATATGGACATGCACCCCTTCCAGGTCAACGTTAGGATATTTATTCGCATTATCAAAAATACCTTCTGCCGTGTTAAAATCCACTCCAAACTTGTTCTCAGCCGAACCCGTAGTTATATAGTCGTGCGTGTCCGGTTTTACGTCGGGGTTAAGACGTATAGCAACCCTGGCCTTTTTTCGCAGACGCCCGGCCACGGAATTTATCATGATCAGTTCCGGAATAGATTCAACATTGAAAAACAATATATTCTTCCGGAGGGCGTCCCCTATCTCTTGCTCGGTTTTGCCGACTCCCGCATAAACTATCTTTTCGGGCGGACAGCCCGCTTTAAGCGCCCTGTATAATTCTCCGCCGGAAACAATATCCAGACCTGCTCCCTCTTTCACGAGAGCCCTCAAAACATTAAGATTTGAGTTGGCCTTGACGGAAAAACAGATTAGGGGCGATATCTCCTTGAAGGCCTCCTGCAATCCGTGAAAACGACTTATAAATGTTTCGTGATCGTATAAGTAAAACGGCGTGGGATGCCCTGCCGCAATATCAGCCAGTGAAACCCCTTCACAGTGAAGAACCCCATCTTTATAATCAAACCCGCGCATCTTTTCTCCCCCTGCAACACTGAAAACACTGAATCTTCTGAGAACACTGAAACTCTGAGAACTCTGAATTCAGTGCCCTCCATCTTTTCAGTGTTCTCTGTGTTGCATTAATCAATCCTCAATTGTCGCTTCCACTTGGCGATTTCTTTTTTTACAAACTCCGGATTGGTTCCGCCGATTGTCTTTTTGTTCCGAACGGAGGAGTCCGGATTTAACAGCGTGAAAATATCCTCTCCAATCTTCTCTGAAAACTCTTTCAGCTCCGATATGGAGAAATCAGAAAAATTCATGTCCTTTTCCACGCAATGCTTCACCATGGCGCCGACGGTCTCATGAGCATCCTTGAACGCCACGCCTTTCCGGACCAGATATTCCGCGATATCCGTAGCGTAAATAAACTCATTTTCAAGCGCCTTCGCCGCCTCTTTCTTCTTAGGCCGAACGGTTCTAACCGCTTCCGCCATAATCGCAAGCCCTGATGAAATTATATTTATCGACTCAAACAGAGGTTTTTTATCTTCCTGCAAATCCCTGTTATAGGAATGCGGCAGTCCCTTTAAAAGGACAAATAACGTGTTGAGCGCGCCTATCAGATACGCGGACTTGCCGCGCACCAACTCAAAGACATCCGGATTCTTCTTTTGAGGCATCAGGGAACTGCCTGTGCAATATTCCTCCCCTATCTCCAGAAAACCAAACTCCGGAATACTGTAAAGTATCAGGTCTTCGCAAATCCTGGACAAATGAACGGCAATCAAACAAAGCGCCGAAACTGTTTCAACAATAAAATCCCTGTCACTCACGGCATCAATACTGTTTGCGGAGATTTCCCTGAACCCGAGTTTTTTAGAAATAAACTCGCGGTCAATTTCCAGCGCAGAACCGGCAATCGCCCCGGATCCCATCACGGAAATGTCCGAACGATTCCTGGCATCCTCAAGCCTCGCATAATCGCGCCCGAGCATTTCCACATACGCCATCACGAGGTGGGAAAAAAGAACGGGCTGCGCGCGGTTAAGGTGCGTGTACCCGGGGATAACGACGTCTATCGCCCTCTCCGCAAGGTCCGTCAGTTCCCCCTGAAAAGCAAGAACAAGTCCTTTCACGCGTTCAACATTGTCCTTCACATAAAGACGGACGTCATTGACTACTTGCTCATTACGTGACCGGCCCGTATGCATCTTTTTCGCGGCCCCTGGAGCTTTTTTCTCCACATAGTCCTGGACAGCCGAATGGATATCTTCATGCCCTTCCAGAGACAGCATACCCTGCTCCATCCTTGAAGAAAATTCATCAAGCGCGTCTATGAGATCCTTTTTTTCCGCGTCCGTGATAAACCCGCCCCGGGCTAACATCTCCGCGTAAACCTTACTGCTCAGGCAGTCGTAAGATGCAAGAATCTTGTCAACATCAAGACTGGACGTGAATTTCATTACATGAGGACTCATTTTTTGCGCAGAGAACCTTCCGCCCCATAACTTAGTCATATTCGTTCCTCCTAATGGCGCAATAACCAAGATGCAAGATACAAACAATATTCAAATCACAATAACCAAACAGCAGATTTTTTCTGGATTGTTTGATTATTCGAATTTGGTCATTGGTCATTGTTTGGTTATTGTTTCTTGTATCTTGTTTCTTTAACCTTTCCTATCTACGTTCGCCTATACGGCAATGCCCAGAGGTCAATAAATCCTTTCGCCAGGGAACGATCAAATGTATCGCCTTCGCCGTACGTGGCAAGGGATGAATCGTACCGGGAATGCGGGCTCTTCC
>CAZGOZ010000040.1:0-11337 GCA_964528025.1 uncultured Planctomycetia bacterium | reverse complement strand
GAATCTCATTCCGGTAGAAACACTCACAACGTGTCCTATACAAATACATTGCAAAGAAATTTCGAGCGGTTCTCTATGGCCATCCTCGCGAGCAAGGCCCTCAGGCAATTCTCGTGCCGTTCAAGGCACGGGGGGTTTCGGGTCGTGCGGGGCGAAGGGCGGGCACAAGGCCCGCCCCTACGAATTTTGTTTTTATGTGTGCGGGTGACGGGGAAGGGATGTTCCCGACGGATTTGGGAGGGGAGGTTGTAAAGGGGGGATACATCGTTATAATTGGGGGTATGGTATATACACCTTATGGGGTTCGTGAAACGATTGGATGGCTGGTGCGAAATGTTTTGGGAACCGGGAAGAAGAATCCCGGCAAAACCGGATATATCGCGAACTCTTGCGTGCTGAACGAGGGAGTTACCTCCCGGTATCGGCTGACCTTTATCGGAGACATACTGTCCATGCACGGTCGTAAGCTCATTATCAGCGATGCGCTCAGGGATTTTATTTCTGACAGTGATTATCTCATCGGTAATTTTGAGGGCACGATCACGGAAATACGTTCGGGACTTCGGCATCTCGGCCTGGCACAGCGGCATACCGAGCAGGTATTAGATGCCTTTGCCGGATTCTTTCCTCCGGAGAGGACATGTTTTTCCGTCGCAAACAATCATGCCTGCGATTTTGGAGAAGAGCCGTTCTTCAGGTCTCTTGAAATATTGAGATTACGGGGATTCCGTGTTTTCGGGGAGAGAGAACAGCCCTTTTTGGATATCAGTAATGATCTGCGAGTCGTTACCGGCACGATGTGGTCAAACCTAGCGTGTCCCTATGTGTCTTTCCTTAAAGATGTTTCACGGCATATTCGTCCCGGCGCTTTCAATATTCTTTATCCGCATTTCGGTTATGAACTTGAGCTTTACCCGCGGAGGGAAACGATCTCTCTTTCAAAAAAGTTACTAACGAAGTTTGATCTTGTCGCAGGACATCATCCACACACGCCTCAACCTGTGACAACGGAAAAAACAGGCGGCATGAACCGGCTCTTGGCGTATTCTCTGGGGGATTTCTGTTTCGGCCGCAACATACAAAAATATCTCTACGGCATCGTATTAAAAACGGAGATAGGTAAGAACGCGAGCGGAGAATGGCGGACCGGACGAGTGGAATGGCATTTCACCCGATGCGCGCCTCTTGCCGAAAACCGAAAAACGCTTATCGTGGACACAACGGACAAGCTCCCGTAGATATCTATTCCCACTTCAAAAAAGTCGTCGGATGGCAGGAAGAAAACAAGAAGTAAAAAACACCCTTTATCTTGGCATTTGAACGCGGCGTTAAGTATACTATTACTTATATATGAAAATCTCCACAAAAATTAGTGTTTCTTTCCTGATAACAGCGCTTATTCTTACGTGTGTTTCCGTATCAATTTTTTATGTCATAGCCAAGAACGCGTTAACAGGGGCCATATTTAATCATCTGGTCACGTCGGCCGTCTCAAGGTCCTACCATGTGGATTCCATATTAAACGGCTATGAAAACGCCGCCTTGCAGCTTTCAAAGAGCGTTACAATAGAAGATGTGCTTACCGTGGACAAAAAAAGCACGAATTATACGGCCATTTTTGGAAAAGCCACAAAAAGACTGGATAGCACGGTTGATATCGCGAAATATGGCAAAGAAATATCCGTCCTGGACTCCAAAGGCACCATAGTCGCTTCAAGCGAACCCTCAATCGTGGGGAAGAACAGAAGTAACAGCAAGAATTTCATGGAAGGGAAAAAGGGCTCCTATTTCAGCGATATTTATTTCTCTCCGGACGACAAGAGGACCGCTTTCGCGTTCACCGTACCGGTTCTTGACGAAGATACAAAAAAATTTCTCGGGGCTATCGTTATAAAAGCGACAATGGATGAAATGAATACTGTCATAGAAAACCGGACGGGCCTCGGCAAAACGGGAGAGATCTACCTTGTTAACAAAGAGGGCTACATGATTACCCCTTCCCGTTTCAAGAAAGATGTTTTTCTCAAGCAAAAAGTCAATCGTAACCTTATTAAAGACACTTCCCTGGAAAAAGGCACGCGGGGTGTTCGGCATTCCGTTCCTGCCACCTATCCCGACTACCGGGGAGTAAGAGTACTGGGCGTACGTAGTTCCATACAACATACGGGCTGGGAACTCAGGGCGGAAATAGACGAACGTGAGGCCATGGCGCCTTTGCGGAGAATACAACTTGTAATTCTTATCGTCCTTTTCAGTGTCCCGGCCGTGGCATGGCTGACTGGTATCATAATATCAAAGCGCATAACCGCCCCTCTTCATGAACTGTATGAAGGGGCTGAGCTCATTGGCAAGGGAAACCTGAACCATAAGGTCGGAACCAACCGGCGAGACGAAATTGGACAGTTATCAAGAGCCTTTGACAAAATGGCCGCAAATCTGAAGACAACCATGATATCCGTAACCCGGCTTAATCACGAAATAGAGCACCGAACCGAGGTGGAAAAAAAATTAAAAACTGCATTGCAAATAAAAGCGGATTTTACCGCCCGAGTATCTCACGAGCTCCGAACGCCTCTTACCGCAATCAAGGAGGGCGTTGCTCTGGTTCTGGACGGCACGACGGGGGAAATCTCCGATGAACAGAAGAATTTTCTCGGTATCGCGAAACGGAACGTAGACAGACTTGCCCGCATTATTAATAACGTCCTGGATTTTCAGAAATTGGACGACGGACAGATGATGTTTGACTTGTGTCAAAACGACATGAACGAAATCATTCTGGCAGCCCGGGAGCAAATAATCCCCCTGGCCGAGACGAAAGGTCTGTCCATCCAACCGCTTTTAGATAAAAATTTGCCGGAAATACAGTTTGATAAAGACCTTATCATACAAGTTCTCACGAATCTCCTTAGTAATGCCGTTAAATTCACGGAAAAGGGGACAATTACGATCTCGTCAAAGAGAGAGGGTAACAGCATCAGGGTTTCCGTGATTGACACGGGCTGTGGCGTAAAAAAAGATGATCTGCCGCGGTTGTTTTACAAGTTTGAGCAGTTGGAAAGCCTCAAAGACCGGAAAACGGGAGGCACGGGGCTGGGGCTCGCGATAGCCAAGGAGATTATCGCCGGGCATAAGGGCAGAATTTGGGCTGAATCCGAGCAGGGAAAGGGCACCTCATTTCATTTCACGTTGCCCATAAAAGAACGGCGGAGGTGATTCGCGATATGGCAACAGAAAAAAAAGCACCAAAAATACTGGTAGTTGATGACGAAGAGGATATCCTTAAAATCGTGGTATTCCGTTTAAAAGCCGCGGGATATCAGACCGTGACGGCGGCGGACGGCGGAAGCGCGCTGGTCTGCGTAAAAGAAGAAAGACCGGATCTTATTCTGTTGGATATTCGCATGCCGATCATGAGCGGCTTTGACGTCTGCAAACAGCTAAAATCAAACGATGAGTTTAAAAATATACCAATCATATTCCTGACCGCTTCAAACGCGGCAACGGTTGCCGATAAGGCAAAACAATTCGGGGCGGACGATTATCTGGTGAAACCGTTCGACCCGAAAGTACTTCTTGAAAAAGTAAAAAAGTTTACCAAATGAAAAAACCGACAAAACTCAAAACCAAAACGGTCCTGCTCATCGGCGCAGCAGAGTTTACCGACAAGATACAGCCCGTTCTCTCGAATTTGAAATTTAAATACGACACGGCGAATGCGTATCCTGAAATAACCCGAAAAATACAGGCGCGAAATACGGGCATCGTTATTTTTGACGATTCTGTATGCTCAAGCGGCATTATCCGAAAAAAGACACTTAAAACTCTGCATTCTTACAAAAAAAAATACATATGCGTGTCATCCAGCAAAAATATTTCACGCATGAAGGAAGCAAAGGATTTTGGCGCAGCGGATTATATGGTCAAACCTTTCAGCATACACGAATTTGAGCTCCGTTTTTCTGCCTGCGCAGAAGAAAAAACGCGTGTCTCCTGCATAGGCGGCGGCACGGGACTTTTCAATCTGTTGATGGGGATTAAAACCCTTGCGGGTGTTCTGCCGATTTCAATCGTGTCTACCGCCGACGACGGCGGATCTTCGGGTCGGCTTAAATCATCATTCGGCATTCTTCCTCCCGGTGATATCCGACGCAGTCTCGTGGCCCTTTCCAGCGCGCCCGAGCTGATGAATCGCGTGATTCAGTACCGTTTCAAGAAAGGCGGCACTCTCCGCGGACATAGTTTCGGAAACCTGTTCTTAACGGTTTTATCCGAAATCTGCGGATCCATGCCGAAGGCCATTCGCGGACTAAGTGATATTTTACGCATCCGTGGTATTGTTTTTCCGGTGGCCGACACCCAAACAACGCTACACGCCATGTTTGAAGACGGCTCGATTGTTAATGGGGAAAGTAATATAGATCTCGGAAAAGGGCGCAATGTCAACCTGCGGGTGAAAAAAATATGGCACAACCCGCCACTACGGTGCGATGCCCGCGCATATGCCTCAATTTTGAACTCCGAGTTTATTACGATTGGTCCCGGAGACCTCTTTACCAGCGTGATAACGAATCTTCTGATAAAAGACATTCGGGAAGCAATTCTTAAAACCACCGCAAAAAAGATCTATATTTGCAATCTCATGACCAAACCCGGGGAGACACCCGGGTATACGGCAGCCGATCATCTCAGAGAAATAGTTAAATATCTCGGACGCGATTGTCTTGACTACGTGATCGTGTCCGACACGCTGCCGGCATCTGCAGCCAAAACCCGATATTCCCGGAAAAAGCAGTTCCAGGTCAAAGCCGGCAAGATCTCTCTTTTAAAAAAACTGACCGGCGCCAAGATTATCATCGCGAATGTCGGACATAAAAATAATTTGATCCATCATAACAGCGTTCGTCTAAGAAACACGATAAAGAAAATAATTGATGAGAATCCCAAAAATAACAAACGAGGTACAACATGAATAAAAAAATACTGATCGTGGATGATGACAAGGATGTGCTGGAAACTCTGGGAGCGCGATTGAGCGGATCGGGATATAACGTTATCAAGGCGCAGAGCGGCCGGGAAGCGGTGACCGTAGCGAAAAAGGAACGCCCGGACCTTATAATTCTTGATATAGTAATGCCGGGAATGGACGGAGGAGAAGCGGCGGATATCTTAAAAAAGGATCCCGATACCGCCGACATCCCCGTGGTGTTCCTGACCTGCCTCGTCACGAAAGATGAGGAGGAAAAAACGGGACGGTTCAAGGGCGGTAAATATTTTGTAGCTAAGCCATATGAATCGCAGGATATTCTGGATGTTATTCGTAAGCGTATCAAAGATTGACGAGAGGATAAAATGTCAAAAACCGTTTTGATAACAGGCGGAGCCGGTTTTATCGGTTCACATCTCGCAAGAGCACTCATAAAGAAAGGGCAAACCGTTTATATTCTGGACGACCTCTCAACCGGATATGTGGAAAATATCCGCGACATCAAAGATCATCAACGGCTGCATCTGGTCACGGGGTCTATTACTGACGAAGCGCTTCTCAGCAAAACAATCGAAAAATGCGACTTTATCTACCATCTCGCTGCTACCGTCGGCGTAAAAAGGGTGGTAAAACACCCCCTTGATACTATCATTTGCGATACCTTCGGCACCGAACTAATCCTGAAATATGCTTCCACTAAAAAAATAGGCGTTCTCCTGACATCCACTTCAGAGGTATATGGCAAGACGACCGTCTTTCCTTTTAAGGAAAACTCGGATATCACTCTCGGTCCGCCTGACATAAACAGGTGGAGTTACGCGTGTTCAAAACTGCTGGACGAGTTTCTTGCCATGGCATATCATCGCGAGAGGGGGCTCCAAGTTGTGATCCTTCGGCTTTTCAACATCGTTGGTCCCGGACAGGTAGGTCATTATGGAATGGTTGTCCCGCGGTTTTTTAAGGCCGCATTGGCAAATGCGCCGATGCATGTATACGGCGACGGCAGTCAGGTTCGTTGTTTTACCTATATTGATGATGCAATACACATTCTCCTGAAACTGGCATCCTTGAAAAAGGCCAACGGCGAGATCCTAAATCTGGGACATACCGAACAAATATCCATACGCGAACTTGCGATGAAGATTAAGATCCTTACGGCAAGCTCCTCAAAGATCGTTTTTGAGCCCTATTATAAATACTACGGTCCGCATTTTCAGGATATAAAAAAACGTGTTCCCGACCTGACAAAATTGAAAAAAATTGCCGGCTGCGTGCCGCAGATCGGGGTAAACGAAATATTAAAAAAACTCATGGATCATTATTTAAAAAACCCGAAAGAACTGGAGAGGATCTAACAGGGGTGTAAGGTTTGACATTTTCACGGTTTGCGGATACCCTTGCATAGAGACAAAGGTGAAAAAATGCCGAAAAATAAAATTCTTGTTGTTGATGATGAAATTGATGTAGTAAAAATGGTCTGCGCCCGTTTAAATAAGGCCGGTTATGACGCTGCATCGGCCGGGAACGGGCCGATTGCCCTTGAATACGTCAAGAAGACCCTGCCTGACCTTATTGTCCTTGATATCATGATGCCGGGAATGGACGGATACGAGGTTGCAGAACATCTGCATAAAAACCCGGATGCTTCTCTTATCCCAATCATAATGCTTACGGCCAAAACTTCTACCGCGGACAAGGTAAAGGCTCTGCAAATGGGGATAGATGACTACATTACAAAGCCCTATGATGCCGATGAGCTCGTGGCAAGAATAGAGGCGGTTCTGCGCCGTTCAAAAAAACAACCTCCGAAAGCCGTTCTGAATGAGACGGATCAGCAAAGGATTAACTTTCTCCGCGCCATGATCAAAGACAAGGTCAGTGAACTTATCCCGGAATATAACATGGCAAGTCTGAACGGTTACGCATACCCGTATGCGGCCGTTTTTTTTGAAACGCATGACGGCTCGGAACTCGGGCACCTGACTTTCCTGGCCGAAAAAGGATGTCTGGAACAGAGATTTTTTGACAAGATCATGATTTGTCCTTACTGCCGTCATCACGATATCAACGTTCGTGAAACCTGTCCTTCAAACCATAGCGCCGACATATCAATCGTTGAGATGATACATCATTTCAGGTGCGGTTATGTCGGGACGGAGGATGAATTTAAACAGGGACTTCGTTATGTCTGCCCTAAATGTAATGAGGAAGCCCGGCAGATTGGCATTGATTACGATAAACCCGGACAGAGTTATATTTGCAACGAGACCGGCGAAAAATTTACGGATCCCGAAGTTTACTGTCAATGTAGAAACTGCAAAAAATTTTTTGAAGGCAATGATGGTCTATGGCAGGTCATCTTCACTTATGTTCTCACGGAAAGAGGGAAAGAAATAGCGAAAAACGGGCGTTTCACTGAATTAAACCTGGAACAGGTGCTGATAGATGAAGAGGTTGATCTTTATAATCTGCGCTACTTTAGAAAATGTCTTGATGACGAAATGACACGCGCCGAAAAATTTAAGAGGCCTTTCTCTCTTGTCCTCGTGGATATCCGCAATTTTGATAAGCTAATCGGAACTCGCGGTTCCGCAAAGGGTAGCCGCATATTATCAGACATCGCGTCAATACTAAAAACTGAACTGTGGGCGGTAAATACCCCTGCGCGCTACGATAAAAACGCGTTCATCGTGCTTCTGCCGGAAACTGAAAAAAAGGGCGCGGAAAAAATGGCAAATCTGGTCCAAGAAAAGATAAAAGCCATGAAAGAAGAAGCACTGGATATTAATACAACGGTAGTTTCCTATCCGGAGGACTCCGAAACAAAAGACGGTCTTCTTGAACTTTTGGTAAAGGCTCAGGGAAGTGAAGGTGCTTAAGTGAGAATTCGAAAAATAGAATCTTTTATTCCGAACAAAACGCAGGCTGAAAGGCAAACCCAGTCGGCAAATCCTATTCCCAAAATGGTAAAAGTGTTGATTTTCGTCATTGTGCTTTTAGCGCCGTTGATTATCTGGAAAACGGCAAATTTTGGCGTTGTTCGCTGTCACGGCATCGTCATGGGACAGCTGGAACTCGGCCTTGAGAAACTTTCTCTCATAGATGTCAAAAGCAGCGTGGACGGAGAAATACTTGAACTTTATGCCGAAAAAGGTGACCGGGTCTCGACTGAAAGCACTCTGGCAACGATCCGACCGGCGACAGCGACACCGCAAGAAATTGCGTCAAACGGCATCATAAAAATTAAGGCGCACAGAGAAATGCTAATCGTTGACAAGCTAAAAAAAGTGGGAGACACCGTTAAAGAGGGCGATGCAATCTATGGCGTTTTACCGGTAGGGCAATACTGGATTGAGGCTTTCATACCGGAAAAACTTATAAATCACCTACAGATAGGAAATCAGGCGGTGGTTTCAATTCCTGCCGCGCGGAAAAAATTCAGGGGGAAGATTGATTTTATCTCCGCAGAGATAGAAACTCTGCCCAAAATGTTCGCAAGAAGTTTTTATCGCCCTACGTCCGTGTTCCGCGCCAGGATCTCGTTTCTGGATAAACACATACCGCAGGATATTTTAAAAATCGGAATGTCCGTGAAATGCAGGATATCTACCCGATGATTGGCGATATTTTTCTCTGGTTTACTGACTATATCCAATTTTCTATTGATAATATCCGGATGCGCTCATCCGGAAGTGTATTCCTTCTTTTCGCTCCGGCGCTTCTGTTTGACACGACACGGTATTACATTACGAACACGGTAGTTTTTATCACAAGTCTTTTTGAATCTCCCCCCGCGAAAAACGAACTCGTCCCGTACACACCGAAGGTCAGCGCGATAATACCCGTTTATAACGAAGGAGAAAATCTCCGGCGCACGATTGATTCCCTGTTAGAGAGTGATTATCCCGATTACGAGCTGATCGTCGTGGATGACTGCTCTCCGGACCCTGTAACGACCGGCATCTGCCGGGCCTACGCTGCGCGCGGAGTCATCCAGTATCTCCGTAAAGAGAGCTGGGGAGGGAAGCCGTCATCCCTGAACTATGGCCTTCAGATGGCGAAGGGCAACATCATCATCCATTTTGACGGTGACATGTTTGTTGATAGAAATACGATACGTGAAGTCGTCAAACCGTTCAGAGACGCCAAAATCGGCGCCGTGAGCGGTAACCTCAAGGTTCTGAACGACAGGGAATCCCTTGTCACGCGCCTGCAGGCGGCGGAATATGGAGTTACCATAAGCATGGGGCGAAGATGGATGGCCGCCAGTGATACTCTTCAGATAGCATCCGGAGCATTCAGCTGTTTCAGAAAAGAGGCCTTGATGGACGTCAAGGGAACGGATCCCGAATATGGCGAAGACCTTGACATAACCATGAAGGTAAGAAAAATGGGATTCAAGATTGCCTTTGCTCCACGGGCGGTAGGCATGACCACCGTGCCTTCCTCATGGTGGGTCTTGTTCAAGCAGCGCGTGCGATGGGACAGATGTTACATCAAGATTAACCTGCGCAAACATCGGAATCTGTTTGACTTTCACACATTCAGGGCAGGGGATTTTTTTGCCGGCATTCAAGACCTTATTTTTAATCTTTTTCTTCTTTTGGCGTATCCGGTATACATACTTATCGTGGCGATTATTTCCCCTGAACTTCTCCTTTTTATTCTGATAGCAACGTATCTGTTTTATGCTATAATGGATTTTGGGCAATTTGTTTTCGTTATTCTTCTGTCGGAAAGGCCGCGGCGAGACGTTGTTTTTCTCATGTATGCGCCCTTGTTTTTTATTTACGGCCTGTTTCTTCGCACCGCGCGCGCTGTAGCATATATTCTGGAATTTTTTCGTTCGGATTACATGCAGAAAGGTTATTTCCCGGACAGTATCAAAAAAAGTATGCCGAAATACTGATGCCATGAAAGTAAAAGCCATAATTATCGTGTTAACTGCCGCGCTGTTTTTCACGGCGCGCACGGCGACTCCGGAAGTGCCCGCCGTTTTGACGGAAACGGGAGCGCAACTCCTGAATATCTCCGGTTGCATAGAAAAAGGTCTTGAAGTCAACCCCGACGTTGTCCGGGCAGCCGAAGACGTCAAGAAAAGCGAGCGGTATCTCATGGAAAAATTCGCCGCTTTTCTGCCTAAGGTATTCTTAACATATCAATTTATCCGAACCAGTTCTCCCGGCATCCGAAGAATAGCGAGCGATGATTTTCTATACGCGGAAAGCATCGGGGCAGTTCGTATTGAAAAGGACATTTTCAAGGGTGGGGAAGACTACTACACGTATAACAGCGCAAGGATGAACCTTCACCGGTCTCGAGAGGCCTATCTTGCCGCCAAAAAAAAACTTGTGTATGAACTCAAGACGGCATTTTATGATCTGCTTCTCGCGCAGAGCCTTCTGAATATCAAAACCGACGCCAAAAACAGAATGGAGACATACACTACAAAAATCGCCAAGAAAAAAATGGTCGGCGAAGTGCGGAAATACGAACTCCTCAGGTCAAAAGTTGAGGTGCAGGGTCTGGAATCCGATATCATGGCCCTAAAAAAAGAAGAGATCCAACTGGCCGCAAAACTGAAAGAACTGCTCATGATGGAAGCTGTTCCGCGCATAGAGATCGCTGGGACTCTTCTTGTCAGTGACGCGCAATTCGCGCGCGATTATCCGCTGAACTTAACGCTTGAGATGGCGCGGAATAATAATCATGACCTGAAAACCGCGCGATTTCGCCAGAAAACGCAAAAAGAGACCGTCAAGGCCGCCGCGTCAAAATATGCGCCGGCGTTCTCTATTAAAAGCGCCTTTTATAAGAGTTCTGATGACTTCAATTTAATGTCACGTTATTACTACGACTGGTCTCTCTTGCTTCTTATCAATGTGCCCATTTTTGACGGGTTTAAGACCGCTTCTCTCGTGGCTCAGGAAAAATATGAACACGCGAAAACAATCACAACGGAAGCATCCGTTGAAGAACGCGTTGTACTGGAACTCAAAGCTGCCGTTGATAATCTCGCTGAAACACGCGAAGATATCCGCGCGCAGAAAGGTCTCGTGAACACCGCCAGAGACGCGATGAATCTGATATGGGTTCTGTATGAAAGAAACGAAGCAAGCCAATGGGACGTTATAGATGCCAACACGAACTACACGCGCGCGGAAGCGCGCCTCTTAATTTCGTTGCGTGACCATCATATCCTCATGGCCAAAATAGAGAATTTGACGTAAATACATGGCACGCAATACAGAGGACAGATGTTAAATTCAAATGACAAAGCACAAAATCCAAAATAAATCCAAAATCTCAAATCCAAATAACAAACCCTTTATTTGTGCTTTGAATTTTGT
>CAZGOZ010000039.1:8171-11344 GCA_964528025.1 uncultured Planctomycetia bacterium | reverse complement strand
ATCCGGCCGTCGGTCTTTCGTTCTGGCCTCCGCCTCTTTCATGCGCCACGCCCCGATCTTTTTCGGGTCGCCGCACAAAAGCACTTCCGGAACACTCCTGTCTTTATACACCGCCGGCCTCGTATACTGGGGGTATTCCAGCAGGCCGTTTTCAAACGACTCGTTCACAAGACATTCTTCGGCACCCAGAACACCGGGAATAAGCCTTATCATCGCATCGCATAACACCATAGCCGGAACTTCCCCGCACGTAAGGATATAGTCGCCTATCGATATCTCCATGTCCACCAGACGCCGTATCCTCTCGTCAAAACCCTCATAATGGCCGCAGATGAGAATCACATGCTTAAGCAAAGAAAGTTTCTTTGCCGTTCTCTGATCAAACTGCGCTCCCTGAGGAGTAAGCAATATCACCGTTGGCTCCGTTTTTCCCGTTCTCCCCTTTTTAATCTCCGTAAGAGCTTTATCCACCGGTTCGACTTTCATGACCATGCCCGGACCTCCGCCATAAGGCTTATCGTCAGCTGTCCGGTGACGGTCACTTGTCCATTTTCTTATATCCTGAATACGGATATCCGCAAGACCGTTCTCTTTTGCAATCCTGACCATTGACTCGTCAAACACGCCGGCAAACATACCGGGAAAAAGCGTCAATATATCTATTTGCATATTATCAGCCCTCTTAACCGGGAACTTTTCTTTAAATTACCCTTCAAGGCGTTTAAGTATGCTTTTCACCGTTTCGGACGGTATGGCGCCGTTCTTTAGCCAATATTCAACGCGCTCCCGATCCAATGCAACTTGGTTTTTTCCCTTTTTGGGATCATAATACCCAAGTTCCTCGAGGGCTTTTCCGTCGCGTTTCTCTGATTTCGTCATCGCGACAATACGGTAAAACGGCTTTTTTTTCGTGCCGAACATCTTCATTCTCAAAACAACTGCCATTTTTTTGCTCCTTTGTGTTGCAACATCTAAATAACCAATAACCAAGTTACAAGATAATATTCAAATAACCAAGATACAAGTTACAATAACCAAACAATACTCAATGACCAAATTCGAATAACCAAACAAGAGAGAGGTGTTAAAAAATCAATTATTAATAATTCTGAATAATTTCCTCTTTGGTTATTGTAATTTGGGTATTATTTGTATCTTGTAACTTGGTTATTGGTTATTTCCTTCCCAGTATCTTGGTTATTCTCTCTGGCGAACCCGAAGAATCTATCTCCGTTCCGACACTTTCGTCTTTCACTCTCCGAATTTTCGCACCCACCGCCGAAAGTTTGTTTTCAATATGTTCATATCCACGATCCAGATGATACACCCGTGATATTTCCGTAGATCCTTCCGCGACAAGCCCCGCAAGAACCAGAGCGGCGGATGCCCTCAGGTCCGACGCCATCACGGGAGCTCCACTTAGACTTTTAACACCCTTGATTATTGATGTGGGGCCTTCAAGTATAATATCCGCCCCCATCCTGTTGAGTTCGCTTATATGTATAAACCTCTCCGGGTATATCTTTTCGGTAATCACGCTGATTCCTTCACTCACAGCGGCAAGACTCATCATCTGAGCCTGCAAATCAGTCGGAAACCCAGGATACGTTAGTGTCGCTATATCCATAGAGTGTATTTTCGATTCCGTACGGCTTGCATCTACACCGCCGGGGCGTTCGGTGATCGTACCACCGCTCGTTCGCAATTTATCAACAAGCGCCAGATTATGTTCCATTCTGGCATTCTCAAGAAACAGGTGCCCCCCCGTCAGAACGGCGGCAATCATATATGTTCCCGCCTCAATTCTATCCGATATAACGGAATATTCCGTGCCGTGTAAAGCACAAACTCCGCGTATTTTTAACGTGTGCGTTCCCGCTCCCTCAATATCCGCGCCCATAGCCAGAAGAAAGCCGGCCAGATCCGCAATCTCCGGTTCACAGGCAGCGTCTTCTATTATCGTCACGCCTTGGGCCATCACAGCTGCCATGAGCGTATTAGCCGTGGCCAGCACGCTGGAACCAAAATGGCCTCCAAGATATATTCGTGTACCTTTCAGCTTGTCGGCAGAGGCTAATATATAGCCCTCTCTGATACGAACATCCGCGCCGAGAGCCCGCAATCCCTTAAGATGAAGATCTATCGGCCGCGGACCGATTATGCATCCTCCGGGGAAAGAAACTTTTGCTTCCCCGTATCTCGCAACTAGCGGCCCCAGAACGGCCACCGACGCGCGCATCGTACTTACAAGTTCATATGTCGCCGTAGTTTTTTTTACATCTCCGCGCGAGATTCTGATCGCGTTTTCTTCCCGAACCGCGCTACGGCCTAAGGAAGAAAGAATTTCCATCATCGTAGAAACGTCCCGAAGATCCGGGACATTCTTGATCAAACACTCTTCCTCGGTTAAAAGGCTTGCGGCAAGAATCGGCAGGCAAGCGTTCTTCGCTCCGCTTATCTTGACCCGCCCCGATAACCTTCTTCTACCCTCAATGATGATTTTATCCACGTTTCCACCCTACAATAACGCGTTCATATCCATTAAAATCCCTGAAACCTGCAATATCCTTAAAACCGCGTTCGTGAAAAGCTTTTTTTACCTTTTCGGCCTGGTCGTAACCAACCTCAACCGCAACAAACCCTCCGGTGGTAATAAATCTGCCGCTCTCACGCGCTATGATGTTCAAATAATCCATGCCTTCGGCGCCGGCATACAAAGCCTGGCGGGGCTCCGTTTTTACCCAGGCATCAAGCTGCCCATAATCCTTCTCCGACACATACGGCGGGTTGGAAACAACACAGTTAAAAGCGCCCTCATAAGTCCGATTAAATCCACTGAACATGTCTGATGCGAACAACGCGACTCTGTCTTCCCTGTCAAAGTGCATGATATTTTCACGCGCCAGAGTCAAGGCTTCGGTAGATTTATCCGTTCCTATTATCCGGCAATCATCAATCAATTGCATCAAACCGAGAGGAATAATGCCACTGCCGGTGCCGACATCAAGCACGAACGGCTTCGACCATTTTTTTTCACTCAATAGCCGGGCAGCCACAGTAACCAGAAGTTCCGTTTCAGGACGCGGTATCAATACCCGGGAATCGACCTTGACCGACATTCCCATAAACGAAGCCCGTCCCTCGCGATACTGCACCGGAATTGTCTCTACGCT
>CAZGOZ010000039.1:6526-8071 GCA_964528025.1 uncultured Planctomycetia bacterium | reverse complement strand
TCTTCTTCCGCAAGGGCTGTCAGCACACCATCCAACGAGCCTTCCAGAATCTTAGCCAGATTATGCACCGTCAGGTTTATTCTGTGATCGGTGAGACGATTTTCCGGGAAATTATAGGTCCTTATTTTTTCGGAACGGTCGCCTGAGCCGATCTGCTCTTTCCGCAGCTGGGACTCATCTTTACGATGGGCCTCCTTTTTCGCTGCAAGAATCCGCGCTTTCAGCACACGCATGGCCTTTGCCTTGTTCTTGTGCTGGCTTCTCTCATCCTGACAACTTACGACAACACCGGTCGGCAGATGCGTTATGCGAATGGCGGAATCCGTCACGTTCACATGTTGTCCTCCTGCACCACTTGCCCGGTAGGAATCTATCTTTAAGTCTTGTGTCCGTATCTCAATTTCCACGTTCTCCGCTTCAGGCAAAACGGCGACGGTGGCCGCGGAAGTATGTATTCTCCCGCTTGTTTCCGTTTCAGGGACACGCTGCACCCGGTGAGTGCCCATTTCAAATTTGAGGCGTTTAAAAACATTATCGCCCTCTACGGAAAATATAACTTCTTTTATCCCGCCTCGCTCAGAATCACTCCTGCTTATAAGCGATACTTTCCACCCTATATCATCCGCGTATCTGGTATACATTTTAAAAAGATCGGCCGCGAACAAACCCGCCTCGACACCTCCGGTCCCGGCCCGGATCTCCATTATAATATTGCGCGCCCCTTCTCCGTCATCATCCGAAAGAAGGATCTGTTCCAGTTCTTTTCTCTTTGAATCCATTGCTTCGCTGATATCACCCAGCTCTTTCCGTGCCAGCACCGCGTACTCGCTCCGGCCCCCCTCATCCTCTATCAGCTTTTCCAGAGATTCCTTTTCCTTTTTTAATGCAAGATATTTGTCGTATGCCGAGGCTATCCCTTTCAATGCCGCATATTTTTTTGCCGTTTCCTGATACCGCTTGCGATCTGAAAGACATTCCGGAGAGGAAAGCTCTTTTTCAAGTCTCTCGTACTCGGTCTTTTTTTTGTCAAGTTGTTCAAACATCTGCCTTATCCACTCTGCAACACAGATTCACACAGATAGTCTTCTCTGCCATTTGACCTTTTATCTTTGACCCACTGTATTCCGTGTTAATCCTTGTTTTTCTTCTTTTTTGACGCATAACGTTTTTTGAAACGCTCCACTCTCCCCTCGGAATCAACCAGCTTCTGCTTACCGGTATAAAACGGGTGGCACTTGGAACATATCTCAACGTGTATGCCTTCCTTCGTGGAACGCGTATGAACCGTATTTCCGCATGCGCAGACCATGGTGCACTCTTTATACTTCGGATGTATCCCTTTTTTCACTACTCCTCCTCTTGCGGCACTGAGAACACTGAATTTTCAGAGAACACTGAATTCAGTGCCTTCTGTTCTCTTCAGTGTCCTCTGTGTTGCATTTTTGCCTATCTATCCGTAATTAGACGACTTATGTGTTTTTCGCTCGGGTTTATTCGTGCCGTCGTTCTTCGGCACTCTCCGGCGACATAAAGCACTATTCTACT
>CAZGOZ010000039.1:0-6426 GCA_964528025.1 uncultured Planctomycetia bacterium | reverse complement strand
ACGCCTTGCCCATATTCTGAAGAAATTCCTTATTTGTTTTGGATTTATTCAATCGATCGATAAGCAACTGCATCGCTTCCATGGAATCCAGATCGCTGAGCGCCTTGCGCATCAACCACACCTTTTTCAATTCATCGTCTTCCACCAGAAGTTCTTCTTTTCTGGTATTGGAACGTTTTATATCAATCGCGGGAAAGATTCTGCGCTGAAAAAGGTTCCTGTCTAACTGTATTTCCATGTTGCCGGTGCCCTTGAACTCTTCGAAGATCACCTCATCCATGCGGCTGCCCGTATCAACAAGCGCCGTAGCTATAATCGTAAGGCTTCCTCCTTCTTCCACATTCCGAGCGGACCCAAAAAATCGCTTGGGCCGGTGAAGTGCATTCGCGTCCACACCACCTGAAAGAATCTTCCCGGAATGAGGTACGACCGTATTATATGCCCGGGCCAACCGGGTTATAGAATCCAAAAGAATAACAACATCATATTTATGTTCCACAAGCCGTTTTGCTTTTTTTAGGACCATTTCAGCCACCTGAGTATGACGCTGCGACTGTTCGTCAAATGTTGACGCGATAACCTCCGCATTTACCGAACGCTTCATATCGGTAACCTCTTCCGGTCTTTCGTCTATAAGCAGTATCAGCAACTTGACTTCCGGATAATTATGAGTGATACTGTTTGCAAATTTCTGGAGAAAAACCGTTTTACCGCTGTATGGAGGTGCTACTATCAACCCTCTCTGCCCCTTTCCGACCGGAGTGAGCAAATCCATTATCCGCATTGAGATCTCCTTCTGAGTTGTCTCCAGAACAAATCTCTCATTGGGATAAAGCGGAGTGAGATTCTCGAAAAGTATCTTATTTTTTGCCACCTCCGGGTTCTCGTAATTGACCGCCTCCACCTTCAACAGGGCAAAATATCTTTCCCCCTCTTTCGGAGGCCTGATCTGACCGCTTACCGTATCTCCCGTTTTTAAATTGAACCTACGGATTTGTGAGGGAGAAACGTATATATCATCCGGACACGGAAGATAGTTATAATCAGGGCTCCGGAGAAACCCGAACCCGTCTTCCAGCACCTCAAGAACGCCTTCTCCGTATGCCAGACCGTCTTTTTCGATCTTGGCCTGCAAGATCTTAAAAATGAGGTCGTGTTTCTTTATTCCGCTGATCCCGTTGATCTTCAGCGTTTTCGAGAGTTCCGTCAACTCCGATATTTTCATGTTCTTCAGCTGCACTATGTCTAGTTCTTTTCCCGAATCTTTTCCCATATTTCTCTTACTCCTTTTTTTGTACTGTTCAGATCTTTGTCGCCATTTATGATATAATCAGCGAATTTCTTTTTTTCGGAAAACGGCATCTGATTGTCTATAATTCTGCCTGCTTCCTCCTTCGAAATCCCCCGGCATATTGCTCTTTCTATCCGTCGTTGGCGCTCTGCCGCAACTACTATCACGATATCCACATAATTCTGCAGCCCGGCCTCAATCAAAAGCGGAGCGTCAATTACAACAACTGTCTCCGCTGCCATCGCGGCGCGCTCTTTTATGCGTTTTATAATCGTGGGGTGTAACACCCGGCAGAGCATATCCAATTTTTCCCGATCAAAAAAAACCTTTTCGGCCAGTTTTCTGCGGTCTATTTTTCCTTCCGTGAGAATCTCACCGCCAAAAAAATCCCTTACTTTTCGGTTTATTTCGCCGTCCTTCTCTAAAAGATCATGCGCAATTTCGTCAGCGTCTATCTTTCGCGCTCCTCTTGCGACGAACATATCTACCACTGTTGTTTTGCCCGCCGCGAGCCCGCCTGTTACGCCTATTATGATACGTTTGCCCATCGTTTACACCTTTGGCCTCTTTAAATCGTCAAAGCGCTCATATTCAACCAGTTCTCTCCCGATTCAACGTCCACCTTGAGGGGTACCTTAAGTCTGATAACATTTTCCATATGTTTTTTCACTTCGCGCGCCACGTCTTTTACCTTTTCCTGGGGTATATCAAAAATCAGTTCATCATGCACCTGCATAATCATCCTGGTCCCGGTATTACGGAGTGCCCTGTCACACTCAATCATCGCAAGTTTTATAAGATCTGCAGCTGCCCCCTGAATAGGAGTATTAATTGCCACTCTTTCGGCAAAATTTCTTTCGTGCTCGTTTCTGCTGTTTATCCCCGGAATATAACGCCGCCTATTAAGAATCGTGGTCACGAATCCCTTCTCCCTCGCATCATTAATCATTCGGCCTATATATGCCGCTACGCCGCTGTACCGTTTAAAATAAGACTTAATAAAACCTTGTGCTTCCTCCATGCCTATTCCCATATTTTCTGACAACCCGAACGGGCTCATACCGTAAATTATGCCGAAATTAATCGTTTTGGCCGCTGAACGCATCTCGTCCGTTACTGTTTCCGCATCACAATCAAAAATAAGCGCCGCCGTGGCCCGGTGAATATCTTCGCCTTTCTTGAACGAATTTATCAATGCCGCATCGTCCGATAAATGAGCCAGTATCCGAAGCTCCACCTGAGAATAATCAGAGGACAAAAGGCATCTTCCTTTTTCGCCGGCAATAAAAGCTTTCCTAATCTCTCTGCCAAGTGGGGTTTTTATTGGAATGTTCTGCAAATTGGGCTCGCTTGACGACAATCTTCCCGTAGCCGTCACCGTCTGATTAAAACTGGTGTGCAGTTTATTGTCTTTTTTGTCCGCGAGTTCCAGAATCGAATCATAATAGCCGCTTTTAAGTTTACTCATCTTGCGATATTCCAGCAAAAGCCCGGGAAGCTCATGAAATGCTGTCAGTTTCCGAAGAACCGACTCATCCGTAGAGGGCCCTGTCTTCGTCTTTTTCACGATCGGCAGACCGAGCTTTTCATACAGTATGCATTGTACCTGTTTCGGAGAGTTTATATTAAATTCCTCCCCGGCAAGATGGTGTATTCTGCCGGTCAGGTCCGTGATCCGGTCTCCCATCGCGGCAGAACGTTTTTTCAAATACGCGACATCTACCTTTACCCCTTCGGTTTCCATGCCTGCCAGAATATCCACAAGCGGCATTTCCACTTTCTTAAAAAGCTCTGTGAGATGCTTTTCGCGAAGAAGCGGTTCCAATAGCCGATAAAGACGCAAAATAATATCTGACTTTTCACATGAACATACTTCCGGCGATGCCTTAACAACTTCCGGTTTTTTTTTGCTTCGTCCGTTCCCGGCTTGATGGTCTGAAAGATTGCATTCCAGACGTCGCATCGCCATGCCGGAGAGATCATGCTTCGTACGTCCGGGATCGCTAAGATAATCCGCTATCATCACGTCAAATGCGTCCCCTTTTATTTCAATACCATGCGCGCGCAAAGCAATCTTATCTCTTTTCAGATCATGACCTATCTTTGTGATTGACTCATCTTCAAGAACGGTTTTAATAAAGTCCGTCATCTCCCGGGAATCCGGTTTTTCGCCTCGGGCACGCAGGAATACCCCTTGCCCATCTTTCCAGGAAAAAGCGATACCGAAGGATTTTTCACCGCCGGAGGACTCCTCCACGCGGAGTGACACTAGTTTTTCTTGCGTTATTTCCTTCATCATTTTCTTGATGGACTTCGCATCGTTTTCTACCACATACGATCCGCCGGCTTTTTTTTCGGGAAGCATCTCCCTCAGCATTTTTTCGAATTCAAACTTTCTGAAAAGTTCCGCCAGATATTCGCGGTCGGGTTCGCTTACCCGGGTTTTATCAAAATCTATATCCACGGGAACGTCTTTTTTTAGCTGCACGAGTTCAAGGCTGATCTCAGCCATCTCCCTTCCTTCAACAAGCCGCTGTCGTGTGCCTGCCGGAGAAATTTCATCAATATTCTTATATACCCCGGCGAGACTGCCGTATCGGTTTATGAGCTTGGCGGCGGTAACCGGACCTATTCCTTTAACACCGGGAATATTGTCGCTGGCGTCACCCGTAAGCGCCATTAAATTTGTCATGTTTTCTGGATTGACTCCATAGCGCTCTTTTACGTCTCCGATGCCGTATATCTTGTCTTCAGCTGTCTGCGGACTTAACACCGTGACTTTATCATCCACAAGCTGCAGCGCGTCCTTATCTCCGGTAACGATCCTTACGTTGAAGCCTTTTTTCTTCGCTTTCTCGGTCAGAGTAGCGATTATATCATCGGCCTCATACCCTTGCATCTGACATATCGGTATCCTGTGCGCGGTTACAATCTCCTTGATCCCGGGAATCTGGCCGATAAGATCTTCCGGCATCGGCTTACGATTGATTTTGTAGTCCTTATACTGCTCATGTCTTACCGTCGGCCCTTTCATATCAAAAATCATAATCATCCTCTCAGGATGATGATTCCGTATAATCCGACGGAGCATGTTAACAAATCCATAAATAGCGTTAGTGGGTACACCTTCGGACGTGTTTAATTCACGTATTGCGTAGAACGCTTTATATAAAAGCGCGTGCCCGTCTATCAGATAAATATTCTGATTCCCCTTATCCATGTCGATGAAATTAAAAAAAGGTCGGAAATCTAACTAACCAAAAAGGATGGCAATATGTTCACGGTTATAATAAGAATTATAATGTCCTGCGGGCAGAAGTCAAGCGAAATTGCCTCGCGAGACATGAGAGGTAAGACACATAACTATATTTCGCATATGGGTTCTACCCCTAAACACTTACCCGCTGAATATCACAAGAACGAGAAGAAGAACCAAAATTCCTGAGACAATATAGAAGTCGTTAAAATAGAAGAAATCAGTGACCCTGTCATGGACTGTATCTTCCGTTCTATCTTTGCTCAATGCCTCAAGCTTTTTCCTGATTTCTTTTCTGATTCCTCCGATGTTTTGTTCGCCCGATTTGTTTATGCGGAAATCTATCTCCGCGCGTATTGCGGCTATCTGTTCTTTCTGAAAACGAAGAAATTCCCCTCCTATCCGATACGCGGGAATCACTTTTTCCTCAACAAGGGTAAGTAACAGTTCTTCGCTAACCCCCAGATATTCCGACAATTCGTTCAGGGTCATCAATTTTTGGAACATATCAGGCCTTTACTTTACCTTCCGCTATCCACTGGTCCACTTCAGATCTTTCAAAAACCCATTCGCCACTTTCTCTTGTCGCGGGAAGCATGTCATTATTCGCCCATTCCTTTATCTTATTCTTGTCAACTTCCAGATATTTAGCCAGCTGGTCAACTGACATATATGCATGTGCGGAAGTGGCGGTACTGTCGAACGGTTTCTCCTGCACCATTTTCAAGCGGCCGTTCAAGACGGCGCCATCGGCGACCGATAGTCTCGGTGTTTCAATATCTCCCTCAAGACGGGCATTCTCTTCCAGAATCAGTTCTTTCACGGCTTTTATATTGCCTTTGACCCGGCCTGCCACGGAGATACTTTCACCGGTTATGTTGGCCTTTATCTCAGCCCCATGCCCTATCATCAGCCTGCCTTTCGTGTCCAGTGCTCCTTCAAATTTTCCGTTAATCCTGAGATTTACCGGATCATCAAAACGAAGCGTCCCCTGCATGCTGGCATTCACGTCCAATATTTTGTCCTCTGTCTGCGGCGCCTCTTCAAATTTTCTTTTTCTCATCGTTGCCTCCTTTGTGCAATAACCAATAACCAAGATACAAATAATATTCAAATCCCAATAACCAAACTATAGACCATTCAAACTTGTTGTTTGGTTATTTGAATTTGGTCATTGGTTATTGTTTGGTCATTGTATCTTGTACCTTGTTTCTTTCTTTAGTTATTGCATTTCCACGTTTTCCACTCCCGGCATAGCGGATATTTTCGCGATAATATCCTTATAATAAAGGCGGGACAACTTTATATCAAGTATTATCTTTTTCCGTCCGCCCGTTCCGTCCTCTATAGTGATCTGTCTTACCCTGCCACCATATTCCTCTATCAAGCTCTTTATCTCCGCTTTACAGGTTTCGCCCTCCACGCGCTGAAAGACCTCCAGTTTCTTTCCGGGGCGCTTCATTTCCAATAGATCTTCCAAACGTGAAAGAATCAGAATAAGAAGAGCTACACCTGTGGTAATACCTGCCGCCTCGTACATGCCACAGCCAACGGCCAACCCTACCGCGGCAACGGCCCATATGCTCGCTGCGGTGGTCAGTCCGCGGATCGAAGCGCCATATCTAATTATGGCTCCTGCCCCGAGAAAGCCTATCCCGGTAACTACACCGGCGGCAATACGCGAGGGATCCACTTCTCCAAGGTGACTATATTTCATCGCGACAGTGATAGATGTCATCATAAAAAGCGTTGAACCTATGCACACCAGTATATGAGTTCTCAAACCGGCGGCACATCCATGAATCTCTCTTTCTATGCCGATGAGTCCCCCGAATAACGCGGATAACAGGATTCTCAACAATATCACGAGACTCGTCAT
>CAZGOZ010000038.1:0-11453 GCA_964528025.1 uncultured Planctomycetia bacterium | reverse complement strand
GGGGTTTATTGCTTTTCTGGAGGAAAGAGGGGAGATAAAAAAGGGGCAATCAGTGGCTCTTGGCGGAGATCTTCGTTCCAGCACTCCGAGAATTATGATGGCCGTTCTTCGGGCGGTGGAAGACAAAGGATACACGGTAGATTTTTGCGGCGCTGTTCCGACACCTGTTCTTGCGTATTTTGCCATAGAAAAAGGTATCCCGAGCATCATGGTAACCGGCAGTCATATTCCTGAAGACCGTAATGGTATAAAGTTTACCAAGACCTCCGGCGAGGTTTTGAAAACTGACGAAACGGATATATTGAAAAACGTGACGCTGGTAAGAGACTCAGAACATGTTCTTTCCGAGGAAGAAACGTTGTTTAACGAAAACGGCATGTTCAAAAAGACCCGCGCACTGCCGGCAGCGAAATACGCGAAAAAAGCGGCAAAGGGATATATAGATCGTTATCTAGAAGTGTTCCCTCGCAACTTGTTTAAAGGAAAGAAGATAGCGCTTTATGAGCATTCCGCCGTGGGCCGGGATATCGTGCGAATGGTGTTTAAGGGCCTGGGGGCGGAGGTCGTTTCAGTAGGGCGGAGTGATAAATTTATACCCGTTGATACCGAAAAGATCTCCGATGAAACCAGAACATTTTTGCAAAAAGCCGCCGCCGAGCACAAACCGTTTGCCGTGATATCAACGGACGGTGATTCCGACAGGCCGCTTCTTGCCGATGAGAACGGCAGATTTCTTCCCGGTGATAAACTCGGGGCATTGGTTGCGTTATATCTGAGGCCGGATTTTGCCGCACTTCCCGTCAGTGCGAACGACGCTGTTGTGAGCGTCATGAAAAAAAACGGCGTGGAAATCACGCAGACAAAGATTGGTTCGCCGTATGTTATCGCTGCCATGAAGGATAAACTCCGCGAGAATCCTTCCTCAAAAGTCGTAAGCTGGGAATCAAACGGCGGGTTTCTTACCGGAAGCGACTGGACAATAAACGGACGGATTTTAAAAGCGCTTCCGACCAGAGACGCCGTCTTACCGCTTATTTCGGTTTTAGCGCTTGCCGTACGCGAAAAAAAAACGGTTTCGGAACTTATAAACGCAAAACTCCCCGCCAGATATACACGCGCGGACGTTGTTGACAATAAAACATCGGGGTGTGAAAATTATACAACGGAAAAGGGTCAAGACATTGTAGGTGTATTCTTGCCGCGCGATAAAGATATAGCGCAGGTAGATTATGAAAACACCGGTGACATTCGCGCGCATTATAGAAACGGACAAACAAGGAAAATAGAAGACCCGAAGCAAATTTGTGATCTAACAGGCATAAAGACGAGTATAGCCCGGTATTTTACCGATAAAGAGAGCTTTCGTTCGGTTTTTTCGGTAAATTTTATTGATGGGATAAAGATAACTTTTGTTGGCGGAGATGTCGTTCACCTGAGGCCTTCTGGCAACGCTCCGGAATTCAGGATATACGTCACGGCCGATACGCCGGAAAGAGCCGAAGAGATAATTGAAAAAAGAGAAAGGATCGTGTCCGGTATGGTCAGAGATCTCTCAAAAAACCCGCAACCCGGTTCGGTAGGCGCGAAGGCCGCGCGGCGTGAAGCGTTCGATGATACGCCGGCGGGCCGAATCATTGCCGCCGCAGGCGCCGGCGATCCGTTATATCTCATCCCGCATGAAGAGTCCAAGGTATGGGGCGTGAACGGAACGGGCGAATACTGGTACGGCGCTGAATCCGGCGAAAAGAGCTCAATAGCCAGGGTCGGAGAAGACACCGCTCCCATGTGCGATATTGTGGCCGACGCCCCTAACGACGTTCTGGGAGAAAAGTCCATTGAGAGATTCGGGCGCATGTTCCCGCTTGTTAAGATATTGTCGCCGAAGGACAGGTTATCCGTTCAGTTTCATGACGCAAAAAACGAACTCTGGATTGTCATGGGAATAAATAAATCTGCCGCCGGAAAAACCCCGTCAATCATAGTTGGATTCAGTTCAAAAGCCATTGAGCGCTACGGGGCGGATACAATAAAGCAATATGGAACAATCCTCGTCAAATACGGTGACGCGCTTAATGCGCTTATTAAGCTTCTTGAAGAACAGGGCCATGCATCATTAATGGATAAAGAAAAAAATGTGATCAAAGCGGCAGAGAAAGCAGGAAAAAATAGCAGCATATCAAATGCAGTTAAACAGTTAAAAACTCTTCGTGATGATCTTGAGGTTTTCTATAACTACCGCGCGGTTGAGATCGGCGAGGTTATTCCGATACGGGCCGGTACGCTGCATGCTCTCGGCCCGGGCATCATGGTTCTGGAACCGCAGATTCCAGGACCGACACAATCGCTTGAAGATGGAGCCACGTATCCGGTCAGGTATTATTTTCCCGGACATAAGAGGCGCGGCGCGATGAAAAAACTTGATCTTGACAGAACGGGCGAATTGACGCCCGATGCCGCTCCGGGTGACATTTCGGAGATGATAGAGGATAAAAACGGAGTAGTTGTAGAACGCTTGCCCGGTAATTTTGAAGAAAAAGGACTTGCGGTTTACCGAATAACAATGAATGCCGAAAGAGCCGAGTATATTCCGCATCCCGGTGTTTTGCATTGTATAGTTGCGCTTCGCGGAAAGGTTACGGCAGAGGTGAACGGAGAAAAATTCAGCATTCCGGAAGCCCGTCCCGGCGGAGAGATGCTCGTTATTCCCGCCGCTTCGGTGGGGCTTAAAATAACCGCTTGCGGCGCCGCACAGATTATTGACACATTTATACCGTCAGATTAACGTTAAGACGTAACCACTTATGTCATAAGTGTTTGCGGTATACCGCTGCCCGTTAAGAGCGATAACAAGAGAGAAAAGTTGACACCAGACGTGATTTTATGTAGAATATCCGAACCTGTTTTCCAGTAGAACAGGCAAACGAAAGGTGTTGATGGAACAGGAGTCATTTTTACGAAAGCTTAATAAACAGAAGGTATCATACCTTTTTATAGCCTTGCCGGCCGCGTTATTCTTCGTTTTCCAGCTTGCCCCGGTTTTTATCTCTTTTGTGTGGTCCTTTACCCGTTATGATGTAGTTCATGCGCCCCGCTTTGTGGGCCTGGCGAATTACAAGGAAATACTTTTTGGGGATCCCCTTTTCTGGACGGCGATATGGAATACAACTGTTTATGTTGTTGGAGTAGTGCCTATAGGCATTTGTCTTTCACTTATTCTTGCTGTTGCCATTGATCAGAAAATAAAATTCAAGAATTTTTTCAAATCAATATTTTTTCTTCCGACAGTAACCGCTATAGTCGCTGTATCCGTTATATGGAAATGGCTATATGCGGGCGAGAAATATGGATTGTTTAATTATCTGATTCTGAAAATGGGGTTTCAGCCGATTGACTGGCTGGCAAGCCCTACCTGGACGCTTCCGTCAATAATGATAATGTCTATCTGGGCCGGTGTGGGGTATAACATGATTCTTTTTCTGGCGGGTCTTCAGACCATTCCGCAGGTCATGTATGAAGCGGCCGAAATAGACGGAGCGGGTTTCTGGAAAAAGTTTTTTCATGTAACGCTGCCGCTTTTAAGACCCACTATCGTATTCGTGACAATGATGAGTTTTATTTTCAGTTTTCAGGTATTTGAACAGGTATATATCATGACGGGCGGAATGGGGGGAATAGGCGGAGTTTTGAACAGCGGCCTTACTATTGTCGCGTACCTTTATGATAAAGGGTTTCAAAAATTTCAGATGGGTTACGCCTCAGCGCTCGCGTATATTATTTTTATGTTGATATTCGTGCTTACAATGATAAACAAGCGTCTCATGAAATCCAATGTGGAATACTAAAAAAGCAGACAGTCCCGGTATAGGGATCAGAAAAGATTCGGCTGTGGTCAAGACATGCATATATGCATTTCTTATCGCGGGCGCCGTTACCATGGCGTTGCCTTACGTGTGGATGCTGGTCACTTCCATTAAACCGCTTGAAGAAATACAGTCGTATCCACCGACTTTTATCGTCAAAAATCCCACGATAGAGCCTTATACGGACCTTTTCAGCATGGTGCCCATGGGAAGATATCTTTTTAACAGTCTTTTCGTGGCCGGGTCTATCACCTTATTCAATGTATTCGCGACCTCTCTTGCCGGATACGCGTTTGCCAAACATAAGTTCTGGGGCAGAGACAAACTCTTCTTTATATTTCTCGGATCGCTCATGATACCGTGGCAGGTTAATATTATCCCGGGTTTTGTCATCGTCAAAAAACTTGGATGGCTGAACACATACAGGGGGCTAATTATTCCGTCAATGGCATGGTGCGCATTCGGCATATTCCTCAATCGCCAGTTCATATACAGTATTCCGGACGACCTTATTGACGCCGCCAGAATAGACGGTTGCGGCGAGTTTATGATATACCGCAAAGTAATATTTCCGCTGATAAAACCCGTTGTCGCGACTTTGGCGATATTCACTTTTTTGCAGCAATGGAACAATTTTGTCTGGCCGTTGGTAATCACCCATACGAGTAATATGCGAACCGTTCCGCTGGCGCTTGCCGTACTAACAGGGCAGTTCGGAGCGAATTTCGCCATGGTCATGGCCGGAGCGGTCGTGGCGACGATACCGATGCTTATTGTGTATTTAATGTTCCAGAAATACATTATCAAAGGTATAGCGATGACAGGGCTGAAGGGATAGGCGAGAATTCGTCCGGCGGCATGAACACAAATTGAAAAATTTGTGTTATAATAATACTATTAGTGGCGTAGAACACTCAGTTAACGGTGTTAAAACAAAGCAGGTAAAATGAGAAAAGCGGCTGTTCTGATAGTTTTGGCAATGACAGTGTTATGTTTTGCCTCAGGCGTTTCTTTCGCGCAGGAGAAAGATTCTCTGGTATATCTCACTGTTGTGGATGCCAAGGCGTCCAGTTTTGACAAAACCCCGGATTGGGCTCCGGAACCGAACCCGATGGCGCCCGTTGACAGTGACATGCTCACGCGCTGGTCCAGCGATTATATAGAGGGAGATCAGTGGATATCGTTTGATCTTGGCAAAAGCAGTATCGTAAGCGAGGTGATCGTAAGATGGGAAAGGGCCCATGCTACGGATTATAAGATTCTGGTCTCATCTGACGACACCGCCTGGCAAGAGGTTTATCATGATGCCGCCGCCCGCGGAGGCGCAACAGAAGCGAAATTTACCCCGGTTGAGTGCCGTTACGTAAAAATCCTGGGGTTAGAAAGAGTTAATGTTGATTGGGGTATTTCTATATGGGAGGTGGAGATGTACGGACCGGCCAAAAGCAATCCGCACGCGTCTATTTCCATGGAGGCATACCTGAAAAAGGGAAATGACACAACGGATAAAGAAGATGCTGAAAAAATCGTGACCGCTCTGGCTGCTCCGATTATACCGATAAAAGAAAAAACATTCCAGAAAGGCGCAATCTATACTTCGTGGATGTCAGCTGAATTAGCTCTTCCGGCATCGGATATTTCACTTGCGCACATAAAAGAATCAGGGTTTGACTCTGTAGCCATAATGATTCCCGCATATCAGGAAGAAATAGATTCTGAGGAGATTTTTGTCAATGACTCGCCGGACGGAGACACACCCACCATTGAAGCGCTTACGCAAGCCGCCAGAACCTGTCACCGGCTCGGCCTGCGGGTGCAGGTTAAACCCCATGTTGATCCGAGAACGAGTGAAGCCAGAATAAATATAATACCTTCTACAAAATGGTTTGACAGTTATGAGAAATTTATTGTAACGTATGCTCGTTTTGCGCAGGACACTAAAGCGGAACTTTTTTCCGTGGGCACAGAACTTGAAGCGACGACTTTTGAAACATGGAATGGCAGGTGGAACCAGATCATAGAAAAGGTCCGCGAAGAATATAAAGGACTTTTGACTTATTCCGCCAATTGGACGGAATATAAGGAAGTGCCCTTCTGGGACAAGATGGATTTTGTGGGTATTGATGCGTATTTTCCCCTGACGGACAGCGATGAACCTTCGCTTGATGAACTGATAAAAGCCTGGGAAGAGAAAGCGGATGAAATAGAGACGTGGCTTAAAGAAAAGAACTTGACCGAAAAAGGGGTGCTTTTTACCGAGGTGGGTTATCCTTCCGCGCGCGGCGCTTCGCGCCAGCCGTGGGTTGCTATTTCTGATATAGAAGATCAAAAAGCTCAGGCCGATTGTTTCAGCGCCATGTTCCAGGTCATGACAAAGCGCGCCTGGTTCAAGGGTTATTATATATGGCAGTATTTTCCGCAGGAGAGGTGGAGCCCCCTGGGGTTTACCATAAAGGGCAAAGAATCCGAGAAGATAATTACGGAGTGGTTAAAAAAACAGGATGACAACAAAAAGGAGGTCCTGAGATGAGGAAAATTATAACCGTACTCATGGTTGCCGGATTGTTACTTACGGCGGCGGCCGTGTATGCCGAAGAAACCGTTCTTTTTGATTACGAGAACGGGCTTGAAGGTTGGGAAGTTCCCGACTGGGCATACGAAAAACCGGATCATGTGCAGAAAGCCATTGCGCCTTCTGACATGTATTCCAGCAGCGGTAACTTCAGTCTGGAAATGGATGTCGATTTTCCGGGTGGAAGGTGGACAGGCGCTATTGTTGAAATAATGCAGTTTTTTGACTGGAGCGATTACAGCAAAATAGCGTGCGATATCTATATCCCTGAAGACGCCCCAAGAGGCCTGAAGTCTGTTATTATACTGACGGTCGGTGACGCCTGGAAATGGGTGGAGATGAGCAGATCTTATGATCTGGTGCCCGGTGAATGGACAACGCTCACGGCCGATCTGACTCCGGGAAGTATTGACTGGAGACGTATTCAGGTTGATGACGCGTTTCGTCAGGATGTCAGAAAGATTGATATAAGAGTGCATTCAAACAACAAGCCTGCGTATACAGGTCCGATTTATATCGATAATATTAGAGTAATAAAGTAGTAACAGCAAGGGATACATGGAGTATTTTCGCGCAAGAGTTCCGGCAAGTGCAGTGATATGCGGTTTTCTTATCATTGCGCTTGCCGGTTGTGGTAAAGAAGGCAAGAATAACGGGGGAACGTTAACATCGGTTTCCCCGGCGAAGAGTAGTGTCAAAGAACCCGCAAAAAAGGAAACCCCGCCGGCAATATCCACGAGACCCATAACCGAAGAAAGAATATATTACGATTTTGAAGCCGGCTTTTCCGGATGGGAGATCCCCGTGTGGGCGCAGGGCAAGAGCGACTATGCGGCAAAGGAGATCGGTCTTTCCGAAGAATTCGCCAGCCGTGGAAAAAAAAGCATGAAGATCTCTGCAGATTTTCCCGGAGGCAAGTGGTCCGCGGCGCTGGTTGAAATCCAACAGTATCTGAATTTGGGGGCGTATCGCGTTATACTCGTGGATCTTTATGTGCCGAAAGAAGCCCCGACGGGGCTCAAAGCGAAATTGATTTTAACCGTGGGAAGTAACTGGAAATTCGTGGAAATGAGTCGCAGCGTGCCGCTTATACCGGGAGAATGGGTTACGGTGGTCGCGAATATTGAACCCGGTAGTCACGACTGGAAAAGAGTTGTTCCGGATGAAGAGTTCGCGCGGGACGTCAGGAAGATAGCGGTAAGGATAGAAAGCAACCAGAAGCCCATATATGAGGGCCCCATTTATATTGATAATGTTCGCGGCGGAAAATAACAGAAAATAAAAAGGAGCTTCATATCAAAAAGGAAAAATCAGATGCCGGAAAGAGGGTAGGTAGCAACGGTCGGAGAGGTCTGATATTCGGGTTGATCGCGATTACCGTGGCGATAATATTATTTCTGGGCGCAACAATTTTTCTAAGATATCAACAGGAGACCACGAAGTTTCAGAAAGGCATGGGCTACGTTACGTGGTCAAAAGACGGATACCTCACCGATTATTCCGATAAATCTCTTGCGGCGCTGCGAAAAATCGGTGTTAACTGGGTAAGCGTGGTCGTGACGTGGTATCAGGCTGACGCCTGGAGCACGGATATACATAGATCCGAGAACACTCCTTCCGATGAATCTCTTATACATGTCATACGCAAAGCGCATGAGCTGGGCATGAAAGTCATGCTGAAGATGCATCTTGATATTATTGACAAATCGGACGGCAGCTGGAGAGGTGAAATAGGTTTCAGAAAAGAAGACGCGTGGGCAGAATGGTTCCGCGGGTATAACCGTTACATAATGCATTATGTTTCTATGGCGGAGAAAGAAAAAGTGGAAATGGTCTGTGTAGGCACGGAACTCTCCACCACTGCGACAGTAAAAGAACTTCTCTGGAGAGAACTCATAAAAAAGACCAGAGATAATTATTCGGGTCTATTGACGTATGCGGCGCACTGGGACAGATACATGGATATACGGTTCTGGGACGCTGTTGACTACGTCGGCATCAATGCCTATTTCCCGTTGTCACAAAAGATGACTCCTATACCGGAAGAACTGGACTCCGGATGGTCCAAGTGGTTGCCTGAGATAGAAGAGTTTCAGAAGAGAGTGGATAAGCCCATTATTTTTCCGGAAATCGGGTGCAGGCCTACGGACGGTTCGAGCATGTGTCCCTGGGAACATATGCCCAAGGAGAAACTAAACCTTGAACTGCAGAAGGACTATTATGAATCCGTCCTGAAGACGTTCTGGGAAAAAGAATGGTTTTACGGTCTTTACTGGTGGTACTGGGGAACAAATGTGAGAATGGGCGGTAAGCACAATCGCGGGTTTACTCCCCAGAATAAACCGGCAGAAGAAGTTCTGAAGAAATGGTATCACAAACCGGCCGTGAGAAAACAATTTGAGAAAGCCGCGGATAAGGCATAATCACGATTTTTAAAACAGGAGGAATGTGATGAGGACGATTCGGGGAATATTTACAACGGTATTGGCGGCTTGTCTGGCATTTTCCGGAGCGGGATGCGGAACCGGCACAGCAAAGAAAAATGAAATCGTGATGTGGCTTGTCGGTTCCGAGGGACAGGCAAGAACCATAAGAAAACTGGGCGAGGAGTTTACGGAAGAAACCGGCGTCAAGGTGCTATGTCAGGCTATTTCATGGGGTGACGCCCATAGCAAGTATTTAACGTCCATAGCCGGTGAGGTAAGCCCGGATATAGGGACAATGGGGCTTACGTGGGGAATGGAGTTCGGCGAACTTGGCGCCATGGTAGATCTTAATAAAGCGTTCCCGGCAGATGTGGCCGAACTTGAAAAAAAGACATTTCCCAGTATTCTGGAATCAACACGACTGGGAGATAAGGTATACGGGATTCCGTTTGACCTGTCGGAACACATCATGTTCTACAGAACCGATATTATTTCCTCGCCGCCAAAGACATGGGACGAGCTCATAACCACGCTGCGGGAACTTAAGAAGGATAATAAGGGCATGGTCCTTGACTGGGGCTCGCTTGAATGGATCGGATATTCTCCTTTTTTATGGCAGGCCGGCGGCGATTATTACAACGATGACTATACTAAAGTCACACTTGATACGCCCGAAGCCCGGCTCGGTCTTGATTTTTTTGCGCAGCTTTACAAAGAAGGCATGCCTAAGACCAACGTTCCGTTAGAACAGGGAATGAGAACCGGCGACTATCCGCTGGCGATATCCGGTAACTGGAAAATAATCAGTTTGATGCTGGGAGCGCCGGAAATAAAGGATAAATGGTCAATAGCTTTGCTTCCCAAGGGTCCGTCGGGCAAGAATACCGCATTCATAGGCGGGAGAATACTGGGTATATTTTCTTCTTCGGGCATGAAAAAAGAGGCCTGGGAATTTATTAAATTTCTATTTCGTCCCGAAAACCAGATAAAAATCTATAATGACTCGCTGGAGACGGAAGACTCATATCTTCCGCCGAATATGGATACATGGAAAGACCTGCCGATGGATAAGAAGTTCAAAGACGTGCTTCAGCGTCAGGCGACTGACGCTAAAGGGCCCCCGCCGGTTTTGGCATGGGATTCAAGCACGCGGTTTGTGAATCAAGCCGTTCAGATGGTTGTTCTTAAAAATGCGGATGCCGCCGTGGAATTAAAGAAGGCGACTCTTGCGATGCAGAAAGAACTGGATAATAAACGAAGGTAAGAAAAAACCGGTTTGTCAGAACTGCGCGGACGCTTTTATAACGAATTCATGGTCTGCTGAAGTATTTTTCCCCCAAAAAATATTACCGTATTGAAATTCTAAGTTGATTGCACGATTCTGGCGGGTAACGGACGTCATAAAATCTTGTTCAACAGCCGCATCTTCCTGCCTGAAAAGTTCATATAAGTCATAAAACTGAATAACGGGGCCTATGCGCCAGATGGCCCAGTCCTTTTCAATATTGCCGGTTCCTTCAGCTGCCCAGGAAACGTCAAGCTCGGTCTTGAGAAGAAGCCATTCTGTAGGCCAGAAACCTCCCTCTACGAAGAGAGGGATGCTGTTGCACGCGGCGCGGTTCCTGAGGCCGTATCCGACTTCCCCCGCCAGATAGAAAGGTATCTCTGTATCAAATGTTTTTCCGAAAAGAGCGCGCAGTTCGATCATGTCGTCACCGTCGGACAATTCAGGCTGCGCCTGTTTACCGTCGCCGCTATAGATCTGCGCTTTTATCTGTCCACTCATTACCAGCGGGTCTTTCAGAATCCGCACCCTTGCGCCGAAATGCACGTTGGTAAGCGCGGCGTACCGAACGGAATAGGGCCCCCAGTCATCAGGCCTGCCGTATTCCTTGTAGTTCTGGTTTTTGAACTCAAACCCGCCGAGTGCGGTAAGCCAGTCGGTTACACCGTATTCTGCCTTCGGGATTACGGTATAACCCCAACTCCAGGCGTTTTGAGAACCGCTTTTTCTGTTTAACGAGCGATCGGTGCCGTATTCATATTTTGACGTATTGAACTTTGTATAAAGTTCCATCCAGAGATTGTTCTTGGGAAGAGTCCACGCGCCCGCGAATACAAATTGCGGAAAAACGACACATAACAGGAGTACAAAAGGCAGTATTTTCTTCATGATAACACGATAACTTTTTGTCTATCGGCTCAGTCCGAACAATGCGGCAAACCAAGCCCCAGGATTCATCTGATTTTTTTGGTCTTCCAAGATGGAGCTCACGTCATTGGGAGTAAGGACACCTTGTTCAATTAATATGGTGCCTATCTCTTTATGTTCTTTATTCTTTATGCCGTCCTCTTTCTGGACACGAAGGGCATCTTCAACATCTTTCAGGGTGGCCAGACCTTTTTGTATGGCAATATCCCCAAATAATTTTGCTCTTCTTTTTTCCAGAAAACCGAACATGGACCCCTTTCGGAGGTTAGAATTTCACGAGTGTGTGTGCAGCAGAAAATATTATATACCGCACTCAGCCGACATGTCAAGCCCTGTGTATCTTTCGGCTAAAAAACGTATTGACTTCAATTACGTATGGTATA
>CAZGOZ010000037.1:2306-11707 GCA_964528025.1 uncultured Planctomycetia bacterium | reverse complement strand
AGGAAACGAGTCGGACCGGCACGATCTTTCTTACGGAATTGATCATGAATATTGCGTCTGCGGTGTGAAGATCTGACGGGTAGAGGATTTTTTCTTTAAGGGGCGTTCCTTCCGTTCCGGGAACGGAAGCGAGAAGGTATTGCCGGTATACTCCGGCAAGCAGCCCGCAGCATATGGGTGGTGTCCAATAAGCGCCGTTCTTGCGTATCATGACGTTGGTTACAGCGCCTTCGGTTATTTCGTTGTTCTGATTCGTGAAAATGACGTCAAAAAGACCGGCTGCTCGGCATTTTTTCAACGCGTCGTCATAAAGGCGGCGCTCCGTCGTTTTATGATAAAGAAAATCGTTATGTGTATCTGTTTTCTTTTCTGAGATGGCTGTCTTCAATGGCGGCGTTCCGAATGTATCCAGCGGGTTTACAGTAATCCCGGATTTTCCTGATTTTTCAAGCAGAACCCTCACTCGGTATTTTTTGTGTTTATCCAACGGCATTGCCGCTTTTTCCAAGGATTTTACGACAGCGTCCGCATCACACGGAAAGGAAAAATGACAAGCGCTTCGCGCCAGTCGCTCTATATGCAACTTTAGCAGGAAAAATCGTCCTTTTTCCCACAGAATGGTTTCTATCAGATCCATGAATGTATACCTCTCCCCGGTTAAATGCGGCTTCGTTGACTAATATTATAGATGTGCTACAATAAAAACGCAAATTTCTCATAATTTATCGCGTGCCAGTAGCTCAGCGGATAGAGTAGCGGCCTACGAAGCCGTTGGTCGCAGGTTCAAATCCTGCCTGGCACGCCAGCAAAAAAAGGGGACGTCACCCGAAAGGGAGATGTCCCCATTTTTTGCAAAGCGCACATAAGGGCGAATGTTATTCGCCCCTACGAATTCTATTTTCATCTTCCCGAGCGGAGCAAAATAAAAGACGTAGGGGCGAATAACATTCGCCCTTACGCCCCGAGCTCATCTTTCAATCGGAATATTTCGCTCAAGTGGCGGATCTCGTCATTGATCAGGGTGTCTATTGTCTCCTCGCCGCCGGGAACGGCATGATGTTTGAGGTCGTGCAGAAAAAGCATGAAATCTTTCTCAAACGTGATACCGGCCTGCAGGGCCTCTTCTTCGCTGATAGTTTTTGCGAGCGCTTTTTTTCGCGCGGCATCGCAGCTGAAAGTTCCGTCGTCAACAAGCGCCTTGAGATACAGCGCCCGTTCTCCGGGATACGCTTCTTCTCGCTTGCCCGCATTAAGCTTCTCAAGCCATTTTCGCAATTCAAGTTTGTGGTGTTCCTCGTCCTTGGCCAGCTCCATGAAAAGCTTGCCTACATGATAGTTTTCGCTGTTCCGCGCCAGAGCAAGATAAAGTTCCACACCCCGTGTCTTGGCCTGCACCGCCATCTGAACAACATCTTTGGCCGTATATTCGTTTTCCATGAGCGTTCGCTCCTTTCGTGTTGCGAAGATATTTCGTTCCGTTGGCGGGTCACCTTTAAAAGTGACCTGCTGTCCCCCAGCAAGAATATAACATATACTGACGGTGTTTTCAAATAGGATGCTTTGTGAGTTATCCACAGAGTAGGTCACCCTTAAGGGTGACCTACCTGCTCGAGGGGGGCATGTCCCCCGGGATGGAAGTAAAATTCGTAGGGGCGGGGTCACCCCGCCCTTCGTTCGTCAGGGCAGGGAAACCCTGCCCCTACGTCTTTTATTTGTAATTTCGTTTCCCGGTGGGAAAATGAAAACAAAATTCGTACGGGCGAATAACATTCGCCCTGGCGCCACGCCCAACGCACAAAACCCCCAAAAAACCCAAATTCCCGTGCTCAGGGGTGTCCCCAAAAGGCATGTCCCCCGTTCTCTTCGCCCCCCCCCGAAATACCAACACCCACAAACACACTACTCTCTACCGCGAAAGACGCGTTGTGAGTGTTTCGTATAATAAATAGGGACGTCACCTATTTATTAGGAATTAAATAGTTATCTAAATAGGTGACGTCCCTATTTAACGCGGGATTTTTGCTTTTTGATTCTGGCGCGTATATAATTGGTATGCTATGAAAATCTCTATACTTAAGACTCGTTTTATTGGGTACGTTTTGCTTCTTGCTGTCTGCAGCTGGTTTCTTTTTAATTTTCTGCTGAATCGGCAGAGCTCTATCATGTATCAGTATTTTATAGAAAAACCGTCCAGTTATAATCTGGAACGCGCCGAACGGCTGTCGGGGTCAATATATAATAGTTTTAAAAAAGAGGTTCCGTCGCCGGCCCTGGATAATATCCGAACTTTTATAAATAAGTACAATGATATTCCTTTTCTCAGCGTGAATTTTATCTACCGCGACAATGAAGGGCTGATGAGAAGCGTTTTGAACGAGGTCGGGGACATAGACATTCTCAGCGCCGAATACGTTTACCCCATAAAATATGAGGGCCGGGAGATTGGCACGCTGATGGTCTACGACATCAACAAGGAATATAAAAAGGGACTGAAAGAATATAACAACATGCTGAACATCACGCGTAGTTTTTTCGGGCTGCTTTTATTCCTGCTTCTTTCTATACTTCTTTTCAGGGAATACAACGCCGTGATAGAACGGCAAAAACGCATCGCCGAATATCAGGCGGTGCACGACGGTTTAACGGGGCTTTACACGCAGAAATATTTTAAGGGATACCTTAAAAATGAGATCAGCCGTTCGCAAAGATATCAACGGCCGCTTTCGTTAATCATGTGCGACGTTGATTATTTTAAACAGTTTAACGACACCTACGGGCACCTTGCCGGTGATAAAGCGCTCAGGACCGTGGCGCGGATAATCGGAGAAAACGTGAGAACCTCTGACGTGGTCACCCGATACGGCGGCGAGGAATTCGCGATACTTCTTATTGAAACCGGCCTTGAAGATGCCAAGAACGTGGTAAATCGCCTGCGTCACCTGACGGAGCAGGCGATAGAAATCGCGAACAGAATCAAACAAAAAGTAGAAAAAACACAATTCCAAATAGACGCTAAAGATGTAAAACTCACGATAAGCATGGGAGTGGCGTCTTACAACGGCGAAAAGGACTACAAGCCGGAATACCTCATAAGCGAAGCGGACCACGCGCTATACGAATCCAAGCACGCCGGCCGAAACCGCACAACCCTATTTGACCCCGAAACTAAGGAATTTAAGGAAGCGTCGTAAGGGCGAATGTTATTCGCCCCTACGGATTCTATTGCCCTCTTCTCGCGGGGCGAAATTAAAAGTAAAAGACGTAGGGGCGAATAATCATTCGCCCTTCTGTCCCTCGCGCTTATAAGTATGACGAATCGGCGAGATACGCGGCGTAATCTTTTACGGCGGCTTGCAGGGGGCGGAACTTGACATCGCATCCGGCGTCTCTTGCCTTGGTCATGTCAGCTTGCGTGAAATACTGGTAGTTTTTTCTTAACTCAACAGGCATCTCTACATATTCAATAACACCTTTTTGCCCGACGGCCTCAAACATGGCATGCGCCAGCGCGTTCCAGCTCTCGGCGCGTGAAGTGCCCAAATTAAAAATGCCGGTCTTGGAGGGATTCTTAAAAAAATAATACATCGCGTCTACCGCGTCTTTGATATATATAAAATCCCTTTTTTGTTCACCATCGGCGTAATCTTTGCGGCATGATTTAAAAAGACGTATTTTCCCTTCATCGCGAACCCTCGGAAAGGCCTTGCATATAACGCTTTTCATTTCATCCTTGTGGTATTCGTTGGGGCCGAAAACGTTGAAAAACTTTAGACCCGTGACGCTGTTTGTGATTTTGTTGTCCAGCACCCACAAATCAAAAAGCTGTTTGGAATAACCATACATGTTAAGGGGCCGCAGGCGGCGTGTGTTTTCGTCGCTGTCTGAGTATCCGAGAGCGCCGTCGCCGTATGTCGCCGCGGAAGACGCATATAAAAAAGGCACGTCGTGCGTGAGCGTCCATTCCGCGAGACGTTTGGAATACTCGTAATTGTTTTTTATATAATAGCCGGCATCGGAAAGTATTGTAGAACTGCACGCGCCCATGTGAACTACATGCGTTGGTTTGGGAATTTTATGCGCTTCTGCCAGAGATAAAAAATCATCTTTCTGGATATAATCAAGAAACCGTTTTCCGAGAAGGTTGCGCCATTTTTCGGAGCTGTCAAGATGATCTACAACGATTATCTCGTTTATGCCTTCGTCATTGAGTTTCTTGAGAAAACAGCTGCCGATGAACCCAGCGCCGCCGGTAAGGATGATCATGTTTTATCGTTTCTGAGAAGCTCTCTGAACTTTTTTGAGTGCTTGAGAAGAAATGACTGCAGGGCATGTATTTTTTTGAACTCGGCGGCGTTACGGTAAGGATATCCGAAAACGGTTTCGCCGTCTTTCACGTTACCGATAACACCCGTCTTGGCGCCTATTTTCACATTCGCTCCGATGCTAACATGGTCAACAATGCCGGCCTGTCCGCCCATCATCGTATCCTCACCCACGGTAACGCTTCCGGAAATACCGACTTGTCCGGCGATAAGAACGTTTCTGCCGATTTTTACGTTGTGTCCGATCTGAACGAGATTATCTATCTTGGTGCCTTTCGCTATTACCGTAGAACCAAACGCGCCTCTGTCCACGCACGTGTTCGCGCCTATCTCTACATCATCTTCTATTACGACATTCCCCATCTGCGGGACTTTATATGTCGTACCGTCTTTACGAACAAACCCGAACCCATCGGCGCCGATAACCGCCCCGGGATGAATAATGCCTTTCCGTCCTATTTTGGTATGTTCCCGTATCGTAACACTCGGGTATAGCCGCGTTTTTTCTCCGATAGTGACGTCATCGCAAATCACACAGTTCGCGCCGATAATGGTATTATCTCCAATCCGTGTTCTCTTGCCAATTACCACGTTAGGTCCTATCGCCACGTTTTCGCCAATTTCAGCCGTGGGTTCAATAACGGCAGTGGGATGAATCAAACCGGTTTTCGGCGCTTCGGCCTCAACCATAAGGTTATAAAGCAACGTCACCGCCAGTTTCATGTCGCCGACCTGAAGAATGGTTTTCGGATAATTTTCCGCGCCGCACATGGAGATAACACAGGACGCGCCGCTTTCACCGGCCTTTTTAAGGCCTCCCTCATCAAACGCGAACGTCACGTCGCCGTCTCCGGCATATTCCGGGGATGACAGTCCCCTGACCCGGACGTTCCCGTCGCCGATAACCGTGCCGCCTATAAGTTTTGCCGCTCCATCAACTGTAATCATATGGTCTCTCCGAGAGTCTTAGTATAACGCAATTTGGGGTCAGAATCCACCTTTACACGCCGTGTTCGGATGGCCCTGACCCCAAATGGTTCTAATATCCTTATTGAAAGGATTTTAGAGGCTTTTCTTCAAACTCTTGCCGCCTTTGAAAGTCACAACTTTCCTGGCCGGAATGTTTATCGTTTTGCCTGTCTGAGGATTTCTGCCTTTTCTGGCTTTTCTCAGTTTCATCTGAAACGTTCCCAGTTCAGGAAGACGAACAACTCTGTCTTTCGCATTACCCTTGCTCATGCGACCCGTGAACGCCGTCAACACGGCGGAATACGCTCTCGCTGCTTCGGCCTTTGAACAATACTTGCCTGTCTTGCACACCGATTCAATAAATTGCGCCTTATTCACCAAGCACCTCCTTTGTCGTTGCCTGTTACAGAACTTTTCTGCTGAAAAATATACTAAACTTTCGCAACGTTGTCAATATAAATCATATAAAGCAATGGTTTGCGAGGAGCAGAAAGCGGAAAGACGAAAGGGCGAATGTTATTCGCCCCTACTTGAAAATATCGCGTTTACGAAGTATAATGAGCGCTCGTCCCCGTAGCTCAGTTGGATAGAGTCCCGGCCTCCGAAGCCGGTTGCGACAGTTCGAGTCTGTCCGGGGACGCCATTTTTTGCGACCCATCACACTCCGCGCGTTTCTACCTTCTTTACGTGTTCTTCCAGGATACGCTGAAATGACAGGATATCGTCTTTGGTGTATGGGCTCGTGTTGCGGAACTTCTCGTTCTTCACGCCTGCGGCGCGGAATTGCTGAAGACAATACTTTTCGGCGCCCTGCAAAGCAGCGCCTATCGCGCGGAAATCTTCCTCGCCGACTATCCCCGGCACACACGTCGTGCGGAATTCGTACGGCACGCGCGCCGACATGAGGATCCTCGCGCTTTCAAGCACGGCGCCGGCATGCTCTGCATCGTCGGTCACGAGAGCGTATCGGGAAAACACCGTCTTGATATCCAGCGCTACGCAGTCAATCGCGCCGGAGTCCAGAAGCTCCTTGAGCCGGTCGGGACGCGTTCCGTTAGTGTCAAGTTTTACCTTAAGGTCTTCTTGTTTCACGCGCCGCGCAAAATTCAGAAGGCCATCATGAATAGTCGGCTCGCCGCCGGTAATCACGACGCCTTCTATCATTTTTCCGCGGCTCTTGATTTGTTCTAAGATATTTTTTTCGGAAAGACCCGTTTTACCGCCAATCCCAATCAGGTCGGGATTATGACAGTATGGGCACTTGAAATTACACCCTTGCGTGAAAACTGCGGACGCCAGATGACCCGGGAAATCAACCAGCGAGAGACTCTGCAACCCTGCTATTACCATTTTCAACCACGCTTTTTGCCTCGGCAAGGTTATATTTTTTTCTGTCCTTGAACTCTTCGGTTTTCCCTTTGTTCCAGGACTGCACCGGCCTGAAAAACCCGGTTACTCTCGCGAATACTTCAACTTTACACTTTGACTCTTTCATGTCAGAACTTCCTCCTTATCGGCTTTCTCTTCACCGGTTTCAACGACCTCATGCGGACACGTGAAATGTTCTCCGGGGATATATCCATGTTTTGAACATATAGTAAACGTCGGCGATATCGTGAAATACGGCATTTTATGCGTCTCGGCTATACCTCGGACAAGTTTCTTGCAGGCCTCGACATCTTCCATGCGTTCACCGAGAAATATATGGAATACCGTTCCGCCCGTGTACAGCGATTGTATTTCGTCTTGATGATTCATGGCTCCGAAAAGATCTTCCGTGTAATTTACCGGCAAATGCGACGAATTGGTGTAATACGGCTCGTCTGTTCCCTGAGTTACGATGCCGGGATATTTTTCTTTATCAATACTCGCGAGGCGATACGATGTGCCTTCAGCAGGAGTCGCTTCAAGATTATACAAGTGCCCCGTCTCTTCCTGAAATTCCACCAGCCTCTCTCTTATATAGTTCAAAATATCCAGCGCGAACGCTTTGCCTTTTTCCGTTGAAATATCCTCTTTCAGCAGATTGAGACACGCTTCGTTTACTCCTATCAGCCCAATCGTGGAAAAATGATTCGACCAGCACGTGCCCTGTCTCTTCTGAATATCCGCCAGATAATAACTTGAATAAGGATACAGCCCCTGTTCAGTGAGCTGTTCCAGTATCCTTCTTTTTGTCTCCAGCACCTCCCTGGCCGCCCGGAGAAGGTCATCCAGCCCCTTAAAGAAATCTTCACGCCCGCCTGACAAATATGCCAAACGCGGAATATTAAGCGTGACCACGCCTATGGACCCTGTAAGCGGATTAGATCCAAAAAGCCCGCCGCCTCTCTTGCGAAGTTCTCTGTTATCAAGCCGCAGGCGGCAGCACATGCTCCGCGCATCGTCGGGACTCATGTCACTGTTGATGAAATTTGAAAAATACGGAATGCCGTATTTCGCCGTCATCTGCCAAAGCCCGTCCAAGTCGGGGTCATCCCACTCAAAATCTTTGGTTATGTTATACGTAGGTATCGGGAACGAAAATATGCGCCCCTTGGCGTCGCCCGCGATCATGACGTCGCAAAAGGCCTTGTTAATAAGACATGCTTCTTTCTGGAAATCACCGTATTTTTTATCTTTAATCTCTCCGCCGACAATAACCGGTTCGTCTCTGAAAGTTTTTGGGATCTTGACATCCATCGTGATGTTGGTGAATGGCGTCTGAAACCCCACGCGTGTCGGCACGTTAATATTAAAAATAAACTCCTGCATATACTGTTTTATCTGGGGATACGTGAGCTTATCGTAATAAACGAACGGCGCGAGCAGCGTATCAAAATTGGAAAATGCCTGAGCGCCGGCGGATTCGCCCTGAAGCGTATAGAAAAAATTCACTATCTGCCCGAGCGCCACGCGAAAATGTCTCGGAGGATTTGATTCTATTTTCCCGTAAGCCCCGCCGAACCCGCGTGTGAGAAGATCTTTTAAATCCCATCCGCAGCAGTATGCGCTTATAGATCCCAAGTCATGAATGTGTATGTCGCCTTCTGTGTGACGTTCGGCCACTTCTTTGGGATAGATGCGATCAAGCCAGTATTTGTTAGAAACAGCAGTGGATATAAAATTGTTCAGACCCTGGAGAGAATATCCCATGTTCGCGTTTTCTTTCACGCGCCAGTCCTTCTGCTGGATATAATCGTCAACCATGTTGACGGCATCCGAGAGAAGAGCTTTTGTCCGGCGCAGTTTCGAGCGCTGGTCTCTGTAGAGAATATACGCCTTGGCCGTTTTGGCGTTGCCGTTTTCTATGAGTATTTTTTCAACAAGATCCTGAACATTCTCAACCGTGGGAACACGGCCGTCTTTATACAGCACTTCAAGAAATGAAACAGCGCGCCTTGTTATCTCCCGCGCCTTTTCAATGTTCTCGCCGCCAACGGCTTTCGCCGCTGAAAAAACCGCGGTCTCTACCTTTTGGGCATCAAACGCTTCAAGACGCCCGTCTCTTTTTCTGACGTATTTAAGTTCTGTGGAATACACTTTTCTCCTTAGGTTGCTTTGGGGATATTTTCGAGGGACAAGTCAAAAAATACCATATGTTGTTCTTCTTGTCAAGTCGGACACAATATCTAGTTAGTAGTAAAAAAGCCGGTTTTTTTTGCTTGACGCGATTTTCCGCGGTTTTCTGCGGTTTTTCGGGCGGGCACAAGGCCCGCCCCTACATACTCGTTTTCAAAAACGCGGTGAATAAAAATCGTAGGGGCACCCCTTGTGGGTGCCCTGCAAATCATGGCGGAGAGGCAGGGAAACCGCGCACCCTTACGAGGCGAGCCCAGGAAGGTTCCCCGAGCTCTCCAAGGATATTTCTGAGGAGTGATGCCGGAAAAGCAATAGCTTTTCCGGGCAGCCCGACGAAGAAATATCCATGCAATTGCGCAAAGCGCAATTGCATAGCCATTAAAAATCCGCCGCTATTTTCCTCGTAAGAGGGATTTTTAATGGCGGAGAGGCAGGGACACCGTGCGCTCCCACGAGGCGAGCACAGAAGGGGCCCCGGACTCTCCGCAGATATTTCTGAGAAAGGCAGAGGAAAAACAAAGTTTTTACTCCGCCTGCCGAAGAAATATC
>CAZGOZ010000037.1:0-2206 GCA_964528025.1 uncultured Planctomycetia bacterium | reverse complement strand
TGGCGGAGAGGCAGGGACACTACTGCATTCGTGCTTAAAATACCCCTTTCACCACATCCTCCACCACACTTAGACTCATTTTTAATCATCAACCTAATCATCAACCTAATCATCAACCTTCTAAAACATAGTGTAGTGATCTGCCGTTACCTTGCGGTTTGATTATCTTAAGTTCTACTAATTTGGTCAATTCTTTATGAACTGCTTGAGCTGAAATTTTAAATAAGGATTGTAAATCTCTGTTAGTGACCTTACCATGGATATTGATATGTTCAACAATTTTCATTTGTTTTTCGGTAAGAGAAATCTGCGTTTTTGTTCCTTTTGCTTTGCTGCCTACTTTTAAAACGGCTTCTTTTACTTCATTTACGGAAAAAGCAACACCACTGGTAAAATACTCAAGCCATTGTGTTAAGTCTCTAGTATTCTTATCTACTGTTTTTAATGCTGCATAATAAGCGTTTCTATCACTATCATAGTAATCGTCTAAAGCAAATAATCTTCTGTGATCAAAACCACTTAGATAAATAATTAACGTAGCAAATAATCGAGCAGTTCTTCCATTTCCATCAATAAAAGGATGGATTCTGGCAATTTCATAATGAACAATACCGGCCAATAAAACCGAGTTTGTTTCCCATGTTTTTTCAGCATTTAACCAATTAAGAAATTCATCTACTAGCTTAGGAACTTCTTTTGTTTCGGGGGGCATATATTCAACTATTTCTTTGAATCCTGTACCATCAAAAATTCTTTTGCCTACATAAACTTGTCTGTTTCTAAATACACCGCAATCAGAAGCATTACTTAATGTATTTTTTGTGATTAATTTATGCATCTTAAGTAGATCTTGTTTTCTAATAGCGCCTTTTTTAGATATGATAGGTATTTTTTCTAATGCTTCAATATAGTTTAAAACTTCTTGTTTATCTTTATTTATGGCGATAACGTTTTTGCCTTTAGCTAAATCTTCTACTTGTTCAAGGGTCAATTTATTGCCTTCTATAGCAGTTGAGGAATGAGTGTTATGTAATAATGCTTGGCGTCTTAACGTCGCTTCCCATTTAGGAACCAGATGAGCCTGTTCTATGATCTCTCGTGCAGATACAATGGTCGTAAGATTATCGAGAATTTTATCTGTTATCGTATAATTAGGTTTAAATGGCATGAATTTCATCGCCCGTCTTTTTATGAGGTATCTTCTTTATATTTATCTATACAGCGAAGATCCCAGGTATCTTTGTTTATATCATATAACCATAACCAAAATAGCTGTTGTGAGCTTTCGAAAGTGATAGTAATAGCGACTCCTCCAAAGTCGTTATAGCGCACTTTATGCATTGTAAAGTTATCTGAATAGTAGGAAGAATATCTGTCTGCATTTAGAAATGGTTCTGCACAATCGCTTCCGTCAGGAGTATTCTTAAAATGACGATATTCTTTAAACTCTTTCAGATTCCTTTTAATTTCTGACCGCAATAATGATGTGGAATAAGGGGTATAATTTATGGTTGGGCTCTCGCAGTAACAACATGAACAATATGAAAACAACATAATCAATAAAGCGAAAAATATATTTATTTTTTGTTTCATGTCTGTGAACCCTTAATTTTCTATGCAGACCGGATGATCGTCTATTGTAACCCAGTGACAGTCTGTATTCTGTTTTTTTTGTTTATTTGGTTTTTTACTCTTTATTATTTTAGTTGTTTTTATTGAAGTGGTAAGCTTCGTATCTTTCCTAAAAAAATTATCTAGAGTTTTTAAATATTTGGCAGCATGGTAAGAGGACTTATCCATGTCGAATCTTTCATCATTATTTTTAGTTACTTTTAAACCCATTCTTTTTGCTGTTGTTTTTGTAAATTGGAAATGACCTGCTGGTCCATCGGAATTGCGCCGGCCTAATTGCTTTTTTGCGCCAAAACTGCTTTCTTGCCCATAAACTGCTTCTAAAGTGTTTACTGAAAGAGCATCTTTATTGTCAAAGTGTTTTGAGGCATTTTCAAGCGCGTTCTGTTTATGTTCAGTTTCCTGCTTAATCCAAATGTCTACATTAGATTTTTTATTAGCCATTTTTAACCCTCCTTCAGCTTAACTTATTTTTTATCATATCATTAGAGTTTCTCAACTTCAAGTATTTTGCCTGACTAGTAGTGTCAAGATAATTGGGCACTTTCATATTCAAGTTCTTTGATCCCTTCCC
>CAZGOZ010000036.1:0-11992 GCA_964528025.1 uncultured Planctomycetia bacterium | reverse complement strand
GCCGCAGACGAAGAGAAGCGCTATCACGGAAGTAATAATTATTCCGACCGGTATCAGTCTTATAGTTTTTGTTTTCAGTTTCGTTTTCTTCATTTTATTCCTTTTAACAAAAGGCAAAAATGCTTTGCCTTATAACGAAGACACTCGCTCTATTACTATTATCATTTTAACACCAAAGCGAAAGCATTCAAGCAAAAATAAACCACCTATTTTATAGGTTAACATTTAGCCATATTTACCATTATTTTGCCGTTTTTTTCTTCTGCTCTAACGGCGCCTTTCCTGCCGGTTATATAGGTATTTCTTGTTTTCGCAAATCCCGCCGGGAAATATTCATTTAACTGCTGTGTATCATCGTTCGTAATAATAATAGCGCAATCCGGTTTACCCAGGGCCCGCACCATGCCTGATATCGCCGCCGTTTGGCTGCCATGATGAGGGATCTTTATGATATCCGACCTGATCCGCGCCCCGAAATACGACAATAAGTCCTTTATCACGTTCTCGCTTATATCCGCGCAGAACAGAATGCTGTTGTTTTCTTCGGTAACCGCTTTTATAACAACCGAGTCATCATTCTCGTTTCCATAAAGCCGCTTCGGCGGATTTAAAACCACAAAACGCGCGCCGGGAAATCCTTTTATGACATCCCCGCGCTTTACCGTAAAATAGCGCATATTCTTCTTTTCTATTATCTCCCGAAATCTCCCATAAAGCGCGCTTTTTTTCGCGTCTCGCGCGGGGCAATCTCCTTCAATAACTGTCCCGATGTCAAAATTTTCCATGACATATATCAATCCCCCAAAATGATCCTCATGCGCATGCGTGAGAAGCACGCAGTCTATCCTCCGTATCCCCCTTTGTCTGAGATACGGCCCGATAATAAACCGGCCGGCGCCGCCCGTTTCATTCCCCGGCCGGCCGCCGTCTATGAGCATGACTCCGCCGCCTTTAAACTCCAGCAACGCGGCATCCGCTTTCCCCACATCAAAAAACGTGACGCGAAACGCGTCCGGCACCGCAGGCGCGAGTTCATTCCATAAAAAGATATTAGCCGCAAACAGTAAAATCATGATCATGAGCGCTCTTCCGCGCTTCGGAAAGCGCCTGAAGAACATGACCATGACCGCTAAACCTGCGTAAAACACGACTATCACCGTCACAGACGGCGCTGCTGTTTTAACAAATGAAAATGGGACCTCGGAAATGGCTCGCAAAAATATCACGAGAAGCGAAACAATAATGTCCAGAATCCCGGCTATAAAAACCACGAACAGTAACGGAACCCCTGTAATAACGGCAATAATCAGCCCAAATCCAAATGTCACCACAAGAAAGAGCGCCGGAACCGCCGCCAGATTAGCCAAAACCGCGGCCGGTGTTACCATGCGAAAATAGGAAACAACCACCGGCATTGTCCCGATCCACGCGGCAATAGATACTGACATCAACTTCAAAAAGTATCCACGAATGATCGCGGGTTGACCGCTTCTTTTTACCTGACTTATCCCCAAAAATGCGTCTGCAAGAGGCATCAGCCAGACAATGGAAAGAACCGCCGCATAAGAAAGAATAAAACCCGCCCTAAAAAGATGATCCGGCCGAAAAAACGTCACTGCCAGCGCCGACAAGAGAAGAGCGTTCATGACATCTGTTTTTCTTTCAAACGCCATGCCGAAAAGAATAAACGATCCCATGATGGCGGCGCGAATTGAAGACGGTCTGCCGCCGGCAAACACTCCGAAAACACAGATAACAAGAATCGTTAAAAAACATGCCGGCCGACGGGGGCATTTAATGCCTCGCAACAGCCCCATGAACACCACGGCCACGATGCCGACATGCAGGCCGCTAACCGCCAGAACATGGGCGGTTCCGGTTCTGGCGAAGATATCGTTCAGCTGTTTTTTTACACCGCTTCTCAATCCCAGCACGGCTGACCCGACGATTGCCTCGGTGTCTTGCGAAAGATATTTTCTTATAACGCCGCCCGCGGCGGCCCGCCCCGTTGACAGCCCCCGTTTTATCCGAACCAATGGCCCTTTTTCGGCGCGTGCCGTAACATGGCAATCATTTCCCGCCGAAGACATTACCGCTCCTATCCCGGAACGTTTTAACTGTGCCTCACGATTAAACCCGGCAGGATTTTTTCTGGATCTCGGAAGTGACAGCCTGCCGGACATAACAAGCCTGTCTCCTATCCGCGGTGTCCACTCCGGGTTAAAAAGGCTCACCAAGACCGTTCCCGCAACAGAATGCTCTTCTTTCTCCGAGAGAATACGTTCCGCCTTTAACGGAAAAATAAAATATGGTGAATACAATCCCGCGCGCCGTTCCGGCTCACCGGAAACAAGCCCATACAGAACGGTCTCTTTCGGCATACTGCCGGCAAACGCGCCAATGGTACCTTTCCCGCAAACCGTCAAAGAGGCGCATCTGAAAATGCCAAGAAATAAAAAAAACAGGCAAAGAATAATGTAAAAGAGTTTTGGTTTTTCAAATAACAGTAGCAGCAAAAAGAACATCAAAAAAAGCAGGCCGATGACAAGAGAAACATGGATCGACATCAGCCGGTCCCTGCCGAGATCCGTCGCGAAAATACCGGTGAGAAAAAAGATCACCGGCAGGAGAAGAGGCCGTTTTATCATTTCATTTCTCCGTCTTCAGATACTTCCTGATCTTTGCCAGTTTTTTCTCGCCGATACCTTTTATCCTCAACAGATCGTCCACACGATAAAAACGCCCCTGCGCCTTTCTGCCGTCGATTATCCGGGACGCAAAAACCTCTCCGATACCGGGAACGGAAATAAGTTCTTCCGTTGCCGCGTTATTGATATCAACTTTCCGGGCCTCTTCATGGGCCTCAAACGCCTCTTCCAGAGTAAGCGCATGTCCGGCGCCGTCGACAATAATCGCAACATCATAACGAGAACGCAGGTGCTTAACGTGCAATGTTGCCGCACCGAGAAAAAGCAAAGCGGTCAACGCAACAAAAATAATCTTTTCCGATTTATTCAACTTCATCCGGCGAACATCCCTCCTATTTAGTGTTTTCATCAAATATTTTTTTATTGTTAATCAAAAGATACCGCATAAAAAAACCACCCGTTTTATTCAATTTCAATCTGATACAAATCATCGTAGCTCCCCGTGATCCAAAAATACTTTCCATCACAGGCGATACCCGTTGTTTTATCCGCAGGTGATTTGAAAGACCCCGTAATATCCAATGTTTCCTCGTCAATCCTGTAAACCCGCTGGCTGAACCAGCTTGTTATCCAAAGATTCTTACCGTCCCATGCCAGATGCGCCGGCTCATGTATTCCTTTCATGCGCGTTCTGGAAATTTCACGCCCTTCATTGTTTAACCGTACAAGAAAATACCGCGTCCCCGTAGGTCCCCTCTTCCAGGTTATAACATAAAGCTTTTTCCCTGTCCAGATCACGCCGGCCGGATATTCCGGTTTTAAAGACATTTCATGTGTGGCGATCATTTCGCTTTCTTTTCTCTTCGCGAGATAAAGTTTCTGTGCTTCCCAGTCGGTTACCCAAAAAGTACCGTCGCCAACGGACGTTATGCCTTCGGTAAAAGTCGCTATCGGTTTTATCTCCGCTGAAACGGTTTCCGTAGCGAGATCAACAATCCATGTCTTTCCGCCTTTACCGTTATTCACCCAGATATTTTCACCGTCAAAGAGAAGCCCCTCATGATATCCTCCCGGCAACGATATTTTCTTCATTACACGAACGGATATATTATTATCGTAATCGTCGGATTTCTTAAAAGGAACCTGCTCTTCGGAAAAAACACGGCTCTGCGGCCAAAAAAGAAAAGCAGCCATGCCTAATAGAAGAAAGATCGTCATCCTGCCTGCCCCGCCTGCCCTGAGCAAAGCCGAAGGGAGCAAGGTCGAGGGGAGGCGAAGCCGAAGGATCTGACGAATCAGATTCTTCCCCTTCGCTTCGCTCCGGGTCAGAATGACATTATATTCATTTAGCATGAGTTTATACACTTTTTTAACGGTCTCAAACAACTATATTTACCAACTTGTCCCGCAGGATAACCCACTTGCGGATCTTGCTTCCGGCCAGGTGCTCTTTTATTTTTGCATCTTCCGAAACGATTTTTTTGATTTCATCTTCGCCCAGACCGCACGTCATTTGCACCGTTCCCCGGAGACGGCCGTTGATTTGAACGGGAATAGTAACTCTATCCGTCTTCAGCATATTCTCGCTGAAACCCGGCCACGGGCGTTTAAAAACACTTCCTTCTCCGCCCGTTATCCGGTGTATTTCCTCCGCTATATGCGGAACAAAAGGAGCGATAAGTAAAACTATATTTCCGAGAACTTTCCTGAGACATTTTTCACTATAACAGGCCGAGCCTTTTTTATCAAGTCCCGCATATATATGATTCACAAGTTCCATTACCGCGCTAATCGCCGTGTTAAAATGAAATTCGCCGTCAATGTCATCCGTGACTTTTTTTATAGTCAGATGCATTTTTCGCAAGAGATCGTTCTCTCTGTCATTATTTCCCTTTGGGGGCGCTGTATCCGCCACATCCAGAAGCTTCCATACCCTCTTCAGAAATCTGTGTGCTCCATCAACCCCCTTATCCGACCATTCGGCATCCTTCTCAGGCGGGCCGATGAATAGTGTATATAGCCGCACCGTATCGGCGCCGTATTTTCTGATAAGCTCGTCAGGACTGACAACATTCCCCTTTGATTTTGACATCTTGGCCCCGTCCTTAACGATCATCCCCTGCGTGAAAAGCCGTTTAAAAGGCTCGTCAAAATTTACGCATCCCGCATCGGCCAGAACTTTCGTGATAAACCGTGAATATAAAAGATGCAGTATGGCATGTTCCACCCCGCCGACATACTGATCTACAGGCAGCCAATTATTGACATCCTGCGTGATGAACGGCTCCTTGTCAGAACGGGGGGATATGAAACGCATGAAATACCAGCTGGAATCAACAAAGGTATCCATCGTATCAATTTCCCGTCGCGCTTCTTTCCTACACGCCGGACAATTTGTTTTCACGAAAGACGGCGCGAACTTCAGCGGGGATTCTCCCGTCGGCCGGAACTCAACGTTTTCCGGCAACAGAACCGGCAGGTCGTTCTCCGGAACGGGAACCATGCCGCACTTTGGACAATAGACGATCGGTATGGGGGCACCCCAGTATCTTTGCCGCGAAATCAGCCAGTCACGCAGTCTATAATGAACAGCCCTCGCTCCTATCCCTTCTTTTTCCATGCAGTCGGCTATTGCCTCCATGGCCTCCGTGTTTTTCATGCCGTTGAATTTGCCGGAAGCGGCAAGAATACCCTCACCCTCGTATGCTTCCGTCAGTTTATTCGTTTCTTGGGACCCGGAGGGGTCTTTTATAACTATTTCTATCGGCAGTTCATACTTTTTCGCGAATTCAAAATCTCTCTGATCATGCGCGGGAACCGCCATGACAGCTCCGGTGCCGTATTCGGTGAGAACATAATCGGCTATCCAAAGAGGAATCTTTTTTCCATTCATCCGGTTTATCACATATCGCCCCGTGAAAACACCTTTTTTCTCTCCCTGAGCCCGCACGCGTTCTATTCGCGGCTCATTACGGATTGCACGGACAATATCCCGTATCTTATTTTCGCCGTCAACTCCGGATATGAGTTCCTCAATCATCGGATGCTCCGCGGCCAGAACCATGTACGTGCAGCCATAAATAGTATCAACCCGTGTTGTATAACAGGTGAGTTTTTTATCGGAGTCTGCCACCGGAAAGTCAATATTCACGCCGTAAGAACGCCCGATCCAGTTACGCTGCATCACCTTCACTTTTTCAGGCCACGCGTCCAGCTTATTAAGATCTTCTAAAAGCCTGTCGGCGTAATCGGTGATCTTAAAAAACCATTGTTCGAGTTTTTTCTGTTCCACGCCGGACGAACACCTCTCGCAGCACCCGTCAATCACTTGTTCATTGGCAAGAACAGTATTGCAAGAGGGGCACCAGTTGACAAACGCCTTTTTTTTGACCGCAAGGCCTTTTTCAAAAAGCTTGAGAAATATCCACTGTGTCCATCTGTAATAATCCGGCAAACACGACGTGACCTCGCGATCCCAATCATATCCCACCCCCCAGGAATCCATCTGTTGCTTCATCTTCGCTATGTTGGCGGATACGGATTTTTTGGGAGAAATACCTCCCGCGATGGCGGCATTTTCAGCCGGCAGACCGAACGCGTCCCACCCCATGGGCGTCAGAACATTGAACCCTTTCATCATTTTATATCTGGCCACGACATCGCCGAGAATATAATTACGTCCGTGTCCGACATGAAGCGCAGCCGAGGGGTACGGAAACATCATGAGGCAATAAAATTTAGCGGAAGTATCCTTTATATCGACTCGGAAGAGACCTTCATCTTTCCATGTTTTCTGCCATTTTTTTTCAATCCTGCCAAAATCATACTGTTTCATCGCAGTTTCCTTTTTCTGAGCTGTCATTACATTAGAAGATGAAAGTTGAAAGGTCAAAGGTGTAAAAATTTACCTTTGACCCTCTTACTATATATGTAGCTTAAAAATTTGTATACAAGTTTTGCCGCCATGAAATCCGGCGCCCTGTTGTTCGGGTTGGGACAAAGCTCAACCACATCAAACCCCACTATATTTTTTTGGGCGGAGACGGCTTTCAAAAAGCGCATGACTCTGTACCAGGTGAGACCTCCCGGTTGCGGAGTTCCGGTTGACGGCATGACGGAGGGGTCAAAAACATCCAGATCTATCGTCACATATACATTATCCGAAAGGCATTCCGTGGCTCTCGCTATCCACTCGTTGTTTGACGTGATATCTTTTGCAAAAAAAACATTTCTTTTATCAAGAATCGTTTTTTCCTCAACACACATGCTTCTTATGCCTACCTGAACAATGGGACACATTTCTTTCACGCGCGCCATTACACAGGCATGATTATAACGACTGCCCTCATATTCATTCCTGAGATCCGCATGCGCATCGAGCTGCAGCACACTAAGATTTTTAAACCGCGTGTTGCAGGCCGTTATCGGGCCGACACTCACGGAATGTTCTCCGCCGAGGGTAACCACAAACTTATCCGCCTTCAACAGTTCAAGAACTTTTAATTCAACCTGACGGATCATCTTTTCCGGAGGAGAGCCTGTCTTAATCGGCAGACACGTATGAATTCCCTCTTTATAAACCTCAAAATCGGTTTCTATATCGTAGAATTCAAGAGCGGGTGATGAAGAAATAATAGCGACAGGGCCTTTATCCGCGCCCTTTATCCACGTGCTTGTCTTGTCATAAGGAACAGGTAGGATAGCTATTTTTGATTTGCACAGCTCTGTGTATGCTTTCTCCAAACCCGCAAAACAGCTGTATTGTCCCATTGTGATTCAAACCCCGCCTCAAGCAGCAACTAGAACTTTTTTAGGCTGTCTATATCTCGCAAAATCCCTGCCTCTGTTAACGACATATTTGTCGTAGTCCTTTGACTCAAAAGCATCAATCAGGTATTTTGCTGCAAGTTCCACGTTGAAACTCTTACAGGAAAAAACATCAACAAAACAATAGTCTTTTTCTTGAAAAGTATGTATTGAGATATGGCTTTCAGCTATAATTACGGTTCCCGTTATACCCTTGTCTTCCGGAATAAGCCCCGCATATGGAAATACGTACGGCTGTGTGATTCGCGTCATTCCTATTTTTCCGGGAAGGTCTCTCAGAACATTAAATACCAGAGCATAATCCTTGAGTTTTTTTCCGTTGCATTGCCGCATGTCCAGCATCAAGTGCGGGCCGAACCGTTCTTTTTTGACGTTTTTCATTTCCGCCTCCATTTTTTTCCTTTTGTTTCGTGCGGGAGATTCCGAAAAAACAGAGTAAAAAATCCCCGCCCCACTACCATCTTATTGAAAGACTCATGCTCAATCCATCTTGAGCTCTTTCGTTATTTCTTACCTCCTCTCGCCTCCTCGCGCCTTCACTCCCCTCGACTTCGCTTCCCTCGGCTTCCCTCGGGACAGGCGGGGCATGCGAGACAGGCAGGATGAGCAGTCAGACACAAAAAAACTCTACGCCTGCTCATTTATTTAGCAAGTATATTTTCACAAAGAGGTTTTGTCAATAGCAAAGTGTAAAAAAGAGGAAAATAGACAAAAACGACAGGTTTGTACTTGGTGCCGGAGGTGGGAGTCGAACCCACACGGGGTTGTGCCCCACTGGATTTTGAGTCCAGCGCGTCTGCCAGTTTCACCACTCCGGCCCTTTAGTTTTATCCATGCTCACTTGACATCGCTTTGTCGCGATGTTATATTATCACACCAATAGGTTTTTCATGGGGCTGTAGCTCAGCTGGAAGAGCGCGTGCCTGGCAGGCATGAGGTCAGGGGTTCGAGCCCCCTCAGCTCCACCATTCCATAAACCAAAACCCAATTTTGCTCTTTGCTGTTAGCTGTTGGCTCATTGCCCCATGAGCCAACAGCCATGAGCCAACAAGCAGGGCACCTTTAAAGGTGCCCTGCTTGTTATTTATTCCCCCTTGAACATGAGTTTCCATGGATGTTTTTTAATGTCTTCGCTGAATTCCTTGAAATTCACGGTAATCATCTCAATATTTCCTACTATATTATCCAGGCCCTGCCGGTTATCAGTAACAAGAGAACGGACCTCGGTGAGAATACTGCCAAGATCATCCGCTATGCTATCAGCTTTTTTCATAAGAAGACGCGTCTGAACAGGCTCCTCGCTTTTTATAACGCTCTCGGGTTTTAAAAAGACAGCGGAAGCGCCGGGAGTGATCCCCACACTCGCGTCACCGATAAAACCGGCTGTTGAAATATATGCCACGGAATCTTCGCGCACCCTGGCACTCGCGTTGATCTTCAGAATACATTCCACCCGGGTTTCCGGATCATAGATAAATCTGATCTTTTCCACTCGCCCGACCTGCGTGCCCGAAAGCAAGACCCGGGCATCCGGTTTAAGCCCGCCGACATACTTGAACGACGTTTTCAACTGATATGTTTTTCCCCGAAAAAGAGCGGTCTTCCCAAAAAACATTATGCCGATACCAATCGCCACCACAACGACCACTCCCGCCTTTATCTCATTGGAAACCCTCATGTCTTTTCTCCTTCTCTTGCAACACTGAATGCACTGAAACTACTGAGAACACAGAGCTCAGTGTCCTCAGTCTTATTCAGTGTCCTCAGTGTTGCATTATCGGGTCAAGTGTTCCAGATAATCATCTTTCTGCTGAAAAAAACGTATGGGCCCGTCATAACTCCCGTTTATAAATTGTTTTATAACCTTGTTCTCGGAATTTCTTATCTCCTCGGGTGTGCCTATTTCAAGAATCTTCCCTTCATACAGCATGCCTATCCTGTCACCCACCGCCATGGCGGTCTTCATGTCATGTGTAACCACGACGCTGGTAATTGACAATTTCTTTGAAAGATCAATAATAAGCTTCCCTATTACCGCCGCAACGATAGGATCCAGGCCGGCAGTCGGCTCGTCATAGAAAACGATTATCGGATCCATGGCTATCGCCCTGGCCAACCCCACCCTTTTTTGCATGCCGCCGGAAAGTTCGCTGGGCAAAAGGTCTTCAAACCCGCGGAGCCCGACAAGCTCCAGTTTCATTTTTATTATGGTATTTATAACGTCATTTTCAAGTTCCGTATGCTCCCGGAGAGCCAAACTGACGTTCTCGGCAACTGTCATGGAATCAAAAAGCGCAGAGGATTGGAACGACATGCCTATTTTTTTGCGGATTTCATTCAGAGAAGAACCGTAAAGATCCGTAATGTCGTTTCCCAACAAAAAAACTTTTCCGGACTCGGGTTTTAAGATGCCGATCATGTGGCGAATCAGAGTGCTTTTACCGCTGCCCGAGCCGCCCATGATAACGAACGTTTCCCCTCTACACACTTTCAGGTTAACACCGTCAAGAACGGTTCTCTCTCCGAATATCTTTACAAGATCACGGACCTCTACTACAATTTCTTTTTTTTCAGTTTCTTTCATGGGTTCTTGGGTCGTCTACATTTTTGAGAAATAAAACAGCCCTGTCAATATACAATCAAAAAGAATTATTAGTATAAAACTCACGACAACGCTTTGCGTAGTGGCCTTTCCGACCCCTTCAGCGCCGCCGCGCGTTCCCAAACCGACATAACAGGCAATTGTTGCTATGATCATGCCGAATACCGCGCTTTTTACAATACCGGTCCATACATCTTTCCATGTCAAAAAATTAAAAGAAAAACTTATATACCTGTGCGCGTCCAGGTCAAGATTGAACACACCGACGATAAGGCCGCCGCACATCCCGACGAGATCGCTTATAATGGTCAGGCATGGAAGCATCAAGAGAAGCGCGAGAAACCGCGGAACAACAAGAAACCTCACGGGATCAATCGCAAGGGTCTCAAGGGCCTCGATCTGTTCAGAAACTTTCATGGTCCCAAGTTCCGCTGTTATAGCCGAACCGACTCTTCCGGCAACAATCAGCGCCGTGAAAACCGGGCCGAGCTCTCTCGCCATGCTTATGCTGACCATTGGCGCCACGTATATCACGGCTCCGACATTTTGAAGCTGATACGCGCTCTGCATCGCTATGACTATTCCCATAAAAAGGGAGACGAAAACCACTATAACAACAGACTGCGTTCCGGCGAATACCATCTGCCGGAAAATACTCTTATTATCGACGACTTTACCTTTAATCGTGCCGAAGGTTATCCACCAGACGGTATCATACAACAGAGTTAATACACTTGTTATATGCCTGTTTAGGTTTATTGCTATCTGGCCTGCCGCGGCTATCGGATTTTTCATTTCGCTTCCTGCTTTAAGGGCGGGGTTACCCCGCCCCTACTTCACGGGCAGGTTTGGAACCTGCCCCTACTTATTGAAAGATTCTAATGCGGTGCTTTCTTCGTTCGAAATATCAAACAGTTTATCCAGCTTGGTTATTTCAAAGAGACCTTTGATCTTACGAGAGAGATTCGTCAATTTAAGCTGACCTTCGCATGTCCGGAGATGCTTCAGAATCTCAACAAAAGTGGCAAGCCCGGAACTGTCCAGATAATCCACCTTTCCAAGATTCACCAATATACGCTTATTATTCTCCTTTATTACTTTATCAAAGGATTTTTTTATTTCCGGCGAAGTGTTTATGTCAATATCGCCGCAAATTCTAAAAATCAACACATCGTTTTTTATCTCCAGATCAATTTGCACCATGTCCTCCGTCTTTAAGTGTTTGTTTTAGATATTTCATCATGACAACCCTTTTCCCTCCGTTCTCAAACCGCACATCATCCATGAGGTGCTTCATCAGATATACCCCGCGGCCACCTTCTTTGAGAAGGTTTTCGTCAAGCGTGGGGTCGGGAAGCATTTCCGGATCAAACCCTTCCCCTTCATCCTCCACGCATATCATGACCGTGTTCCGGGTTATTTCGGTTTCGACTGTAACTTTTTTGGAGGGGTTCTCTCTGTTGCCATGTATCATCGCATTCCAAAGGGCTTCTTCAAATCCGACATAAATGTCAAAGATAATATCTTCTACGATACCCCTTTCTTTCAGGACGCCCCTGAGCTCTCTGCTCGCTTCTTTCAACAAGTGGCTTTCATTTGCGATCGCGGTCTTCGCCATCTTTTTCTGTCCTTCCAAGATTCATCCCCCTAAACTGACCATAATCTCCAAGAAATGTGAAATAATAACCAAGATGCAAGAGACAATAACCAAACAATAATCAATAACCAAATTCAAATAACCAAACGAGAAGAAAAGCATTAAAAAACCAAATCTTAATAAGTCCAAATTACTATTTGGTTATTGTAATTTGGATATTATTTGTATCTTGTAACTTGGTTATTGGTTATTTGAACATTATTCTTCCCCATAAACCCCGATCTTCCTGTATTTTTCATACCGGGCGGCCAACAACGC
>CAZGOZ010000035.1:0-12068 GCA_964528025.1 uncultured Planctomycetia bacterium | reverse complement strand
TTATCAGAATGTCCCGGCATTGGAAAGTAAAAACATAAATAGAAGACGTAGGGGCAGGGTCTCCCCGCCCTTCGTCCGCAGGGCAGGGAAACCCTGCCCCTACGTCTTTTATTGTAATTTCGTTTCCGATGGAAAAACGTACGGGCGAATAACATTCGCCCTAGTGACGCGCTCCCAGCGCATTCCACCCACCACCACACAAAAACCCCAAAAACGGGTAATTTTCGTGCTCAAGGGTGTCCCCAAAAGGCATGTCCCCAAAATAAATGAAAGTAAATGTCCTTGAGAATTGTCTATATATATAGGGGGTGAAATGCTGCGGACGCTTTTATATTCATTTGTGGACCTGATGCTGCCTATTTGTTGCCCGGTTTGTGGCGGGGTATCGGTACGGCAGGACGGCGATTCCGGACTATATCTTCCGCTGTGCCGGGGGTGCCGTGAGGATATCTTCGCCGGGCCGGACCTACCCGTCATGTTTTCCGGGCATCTTCACGAAATATTCTCGTTGAGGGCATATCACGGCGCCGTAAAAAACTGCATAAAACAGCTGAAATATCGCCAAAGGCCTCACTTGATACACGTTTTCAAATCATTGATTAAAGATCTATTCATCAAAAATAGACTTCCCGAAATTACAGCCGATCTTATAATACCCGTTCCTATACACAGAAAACAGCGTCGCAGGCGCGGGTTCAATCAGGCCGAACTCGTCGCGGAAATGCTATCCGGCGTCATTTCTGTGCCGGTATACCGCCGGGGTCTTGTCAAAACCAAAAACACTCTGCCCCAGGCCGGGCTCAGCAGAAAAGCTAGAATATGCAATTTGAAAGATTCATTCTCGGTTTCCGGCCGATCCCAAATAGCCGGTAAATCAATAATACTGGCGGATGACGTGATGACGACCGGCGCGACTCTCGAGGCCTGCGCCCGCCCCCTTCTTTCCGCCGGCGCAAAGTCGGTGAAGGGGTTTACTTTGGCAAGAACACCGCGGAGAGTATAGTGATCTGTGAACAGTGAACAGTGAGTAGTACAGAATTAGCTCATGGCTGTTGGCTCATGGGGGAAAATAAAAGTAGAATTCGTAGGGGCGGGCCTTGTGCCCGCCCGAAACGGTTAGCTTTTCCGATGAACGTAATACGCTCCGACGCAGGCAAATATAATATTACTCATCCATGCGGCGAGAACCGGCGGCAGGACACCGCCTTTTCCGAGAGCCAGGCAGATGGCCATTACCGGCAGATATAACATGGCCACCATAATTCCTCTGGCCATGCCGATAAGAGCGCTTGCGCGCCCGGTTTCTATACTTAAAGGAATACCGACCATTACGGTAACGAGGGCCGTGAAAGGAAAAGACAGTTTATAATTAAGGTCCACGAGAAGACGTCTCACACTGGAAGAGGCGCCGACACCGAAGATCTTCAGATATTTTTTAAGCTGCCCATAACTCATGAGCTGAGGATTCCATTGACTATCCACAAAATTCTTGGGTATCTCCCCGATATCAACTTCTTTCTTCTTATATATTTGTGGATCTTGCGTGAAGTTTCCTTCAGGATCAACCCGGAAAATCATTACATCTTCGCCCATCCAGGTATTGTTTTCCTGCCATGTTACTACACGCGCGCTTACCTTTTCGGATATGGCGTTCAAGCTTCCCTTCTTGTGAATGATCACATTATAGAGAGTCTTGGCCCCCTCGTCAAAAGACTTTGCGTATATTATCTGGCCGCCTTCGCCGTATATAGCCAGGTCTTTTATCTTCTGACCTTTCTTTCCGCCTTTCTGCGCGAGCTCCTGTTGCCTGATACGATTGGCTTTTTCCATGGTTCCGGGAACAAATTTATCGTTCACGATGAACGTGATAAGACATAGCACAAAAGTCGTGATAAGAACCGGACGCATGAGTTTCCAGAGGCTCAGTCCACTGGTAATAAAGGCCGTCACCTCATGGTTCTTGCTGAGGGTATTAAACACGTAAACACTCCCCAGAAGAGACGCAAAAGGAATCATATTAACAAAGGCGAACGGCGCAAGGTAGAGATAAAAAGAGAATATACTGGAAAGAGGGATACCCTTCTTGAAAATGTCGTCCAAAAAACCCAGAATGTCACCTATAACGCCGAGAACCATGAGCAAAACTATGCAGAACAAAAACGCCCCGATAAAACTCTTGAATACATATTTTTCGATTATCTTCATTACAGCCTCGCTATACGCCGAAACATAACCACACCCAGAATAAACAACAGAATATCGGCGGACCACACCCCCATCCATGTGGGAATTATCCCGCGCACTGAAAAAGCTATCCCGCTGAGCATGATACCCCAGTATACAAGAAACAATAGCATCGCCAACGCGAACCCTATGAATTTTTCTCTGCGATGCGTTGTAATGGCCAGGGGTATTCCGACAAGCACGAAAATAAAATTGGAGAACGCGAGCGCGAGTTTTTTATGGAATTCAATGCGCAGCGGAACCACATCAATGCGCTTTTCCTTATAATGTTTAATGTCATAAATGAGTTCTTTGATGCTTTTCTCTCTGGCTTTTTTCTCAATATTTTCGGCATCAGACGCAGCGTCAACATCAAGAGTTATGTAGTAATCCTTGAAGGAAAGCTTGTAAAATTCATCGGGGGTCGTTGCCGACACTTCATCAGCCGTGCCGTCACTGAGCCATAATTTCACGCTGTTCTCATCCGGCAGTGATATTACTTTTCCTGTTTTTGCCACGATCGTACGGGTGGGTTTTCCTTCTTGGGGCTGATATATCCGCACATCTTCAAGTGTTTCCCCCTTAACGCTATGAACAAAGATAATATAATCCTTAAACCCTTTAATAAACACTCCCGGCTCCACCATGGCGGTGGGATGTTTGAGCCCAATCCTTTTTAGCAGTTTTCTGGCCATGAATTCGGATTGCGGAAGTATTCTGTCGTTCAGCGGAACGCTTATAAGACTTATGATAAAACCGCAGATTAAAACGGGAAGTATCACTCCTTGCAAACTCACACCGCTTGTTCTTAACGCGGTAACTTCATTATCGCCTGAAAGCCGTCCGAACCCCAGAAGCACCGCTGAAAGAACAGAAATAGGAATGGTAAAAATAAGAACATACGGAAGGAATAACAGAAATATTTTGACCACCTGAAAAGGCTCCACCCCTTTGTTCATAACCATGTCCACCGTCTGCACGATATTGCCTGCGGCGAGAATGATCGTAGAAATGGATAGCGCCGCCAAAAACGGCCCCCCAAGCTCCTTAAGCATGTACCTGGTGATGATCTTCATGTATCCTAAACCTACGTGGCGAGCAACTTGGTGAGCGCGTACAACTCGGAATGCAGTTGTCTGTCTTTCTCGCGGTCAAAACAGGCCTTTTCATACGAAACGAGATGAAGCGACCCTCCCGATATGCCGACCATCTTGCCGGAATGACCTTCAATAAGAGCCTCCACAGCGCGAGCACCCATTCTTGAGGCTAGTATCCGATCGGGAGCACTGGGGGATCCTCCGCGTTGGATATGCCCCAGAGTTATTCCTCTGGCTTCAAATCCCGTGGCCGCTTCTATTTTCTCTGCCAGAAAATAGGCGTTTGTTACCCCTTCGGACACGATGATAATCCAACTATTCTTTCCTTTTTCCTTGGCCTCTTTTATTTCAGAAATGATTCTCGCCAAATCTAATTCGTTACCCGGATACAACACCTCTTCTGCCCCGGCAGCCAAACCCGACATCACGGCGAGATATGGTTCCTTGCGTCCCATGACCTCAACTACATAAATACGTTCCATGCTTGAAACAGTATCCCTAATCTTATCCACAGCGTCCAGAACCGTATCCACGGCCGTATGCGCTCCTATTGTAAAATCCGTATGTCCCAAATCGTTATCAATCGTTCCGGGGATACCTATGTTTCTTATTCCCCAATCGCGGTGAAGCGCAAGACCGCCCTGTAATGAGCCATTACCACCGTTGATAACAAGCGCGTCTATTTTGTGTTTTTTTATGGTTTTCACGGCTTTTGCCTGACCTTCGGCCGTCATAAATTCTTTTGACCTCGCGGTTTTTAGTATCGTGCCGCCGTGTGAAAGGATATTGCTTACGCTGCGGGAATTCATTTCTATAATCTCTCCGTTAATCAGCCCTTCAAACCCCTTGAGAATGCCCACGACCTGCATGCCCTCGTATACTGCTTTTCGCACTACGCTTCGTGTCGCCGCATTCATCCCGGGCGCATCTCCGCCGGAGGTCATCACGCCTATCTTTTTTATTTTACTTTCCATATTATTTTTTCTTCCTTTACCTCGCAGGCCGTTGTCTTAATACCTGTAATGTTCCGGTTTAAACGGTCCGTTAACGGGAAGTCCGAGATACTCCGCCTGTTCCGACGACAGTTTCGTGAGTTTTACCCCGATCTTATCAAGATGCAATCTGGCCACTTCTTCATCCAGATATTTGGGAAGTCTATACACCTTATTCTCGTATTTCCCCCTGTTCTTCCAGAGATCCAGCTGGGCCAAGACCTGATTTGTAAAAGAATTGGACATAACAAACGAAGGATGCCCGGTCGCGCAACCAAGATTGACAAGTCTGCCTTCCGCCAGAAGGTATATCTCTTTCTTGTCCGGAAAAATAAATTTATCTACCTGCGCTTTGATATTAATCTTTCGGATGCCGGGATATTCCTCGAGCAAAGCAACCTGTATCTCGTTATCAAAATGCCCGATATTGCACACTATGGCCTGATCTTTCATTTTTTCCATGTGCTCTATCCTTATAACGCCCCTGTTTCCGGTTGCCGTCACATAGATATCCCCGACCCCGAGAGTATCTTCTACGGTTGACACTTCAAATCCCTCCATTGCGGCCTGCAACGCGCAGATAGGATCTATCTCCGTCACGATAACACGGGCGCCGAACCCCCTGAAAGACTGAGCGGAGCCTTTTCCCACATCGCCATACCCGCACACAACGGCCACTTTGCCGGCGACCATGACGTCTGTCGCCCGCTTGATACCGTCAATAAGCGATTCACGGCATCCGTAAAGGTTATCAAATTTTGATTTCGTAACCGAATCGTTCACATTGATAGCGGGAACAAGAAGTTCGCCTTTCTGCATCAGCTGATAAAGGCGATGAACACCCGTGGTCGTCTCTTCCGATACACCTACCCATTCTTCGGCCATCTTACTCCATTTGCCGGGTGTTTCTTTCAAGGTTCGCTTCAGGAGTTTGATTAGCTCGGCTTCATCCTCCCCGTCGGCTTTTTTATCAAGCACGGAAGAATTTTTCTCTGCAGTAACACCAAGCTGCATCATCAGGGTCGCATCTCCCCCGTCATCCACTATAAGCTGAGGCCCTTTTCCTCCGGGAAAAGTGAGGGCCTTTTCAGTGCACCACCAGAATTCCTCAAGTGTCTCGCCTTTCCACGCAAATACAGGCACGCCGGCTTCGGCAATAACGGCCGCGGCATGGTCCTGAGTGGAAAAGATATTACAGCTCGCCCATCGCACATCGGCGCCAAGCTCCATAAGCGTCTCAATAAGCACCGCGGTCTGGATGGTCATGTGCAGCGACCCCATTATCCGTACGCCCTTCAGGGGTTTTTTAGCGGAGTATTTCTCCCTTAAGGCCATAAGGCCCGGCATTTCATGCTCGGCGATTTCAATCTCTTTTCTCCCAAAATCGGCAAGTGTTATGTCTTTTATCTTATAGTCATCCACCAAAACTCTCCTTTGCAGTATTCAGTACCCTCAGTATTTTTCAGTGTTCTCAGTGTTGCAATTATTTCGCCTTTTCCTTCAAGACGTTCGCCATGTCAATCTCTTCCCAGGTAAATCCCTCTTCATTCCTGCCGAAATGCCCATACGCCGCCGTCCTTTTATATATCGGCCGCCTGAGTTTCAGCTTCTCTATAATCCCCCCGGGAGTAAGATCAAAGTTCTCTCTTACAAGCTTTATTAATATCTTTTCAGAGATCTTGCCGGTATTAAACGTATTCACCATTACGCTGACCGGCTCGGCAACTCCTATGGCATACGCGAACTGAATCTCACATCTTTCCGCAAGACCGGCCGCTACTATATTCTTTGCAACGTAGCGGGCCATGTAAGAAGCGGACCTGTCCACTTTTGTAGGATCTTTTCCGCTGAAAGCGCCGCCGCCGTGACTCCCGACACCGCCGTATGTATCCACTATTATTTTCCGGCCGGTCACGCCGGTATCACCCTGCGGGCCGCCCACTTCAAATCTCCCCGTGGGGTTGACAAATATTTTCGTATCCGCGTCCATTAAATGCGCCGGAATAACCTCTTTTATCACAAGTGCCTTCATGTCTTTATGTATATCACTCATCTTCGCCTTATGATCATGATGGGCGCTTATAACGACTGCGTCTATTCTCTTCGGTTTCCCATTATCATATTCCACCGTAACCTGACTTTTACCGTCCGGGCGGAGATAATCAAGAAGTTTTTCTTTTCTGACCTTCGCAAGACGTCTCGTGAGAGCATGCGCCAGCGTGATCGGCATCGGCATCAGCTCTTTGGTCTCGCTGGTGGCATACCCGAACATCATTCCCTGGTCGCCGGCGCCGCCGGTATCTACACCCATTGAAATGTCAGGCGACTGTCCCTGTATAGACGTGATAACGCCGCAAGTAAGATAATCAAACCCGTAATTAGCGCTGGTATATCCGATTTCGCGGATCGTCTTTCGCACCACTTTCGGGATATCCACGTAACAAGAAGTGGTTATCTCGCCTGCCACGAAGGCAAGGCCCGTTGTCACCATGGTCTCACAGGCCACTCTCCCTGACGGATCTTCTTTATATACCGCATCCAGTATCGCATCGGATATCTGGTCACATACCTTATCCGGATGCCCTTCAGTCACGCTTTCTGATGTAAAAAGATGTTGGTGTTTCATCTACAGACTCCTTCTTGAAACACTGAATACACTGAAATTCCTGAGAACACAGAACTCAATGTTTTCAATGTTATGGTTTTTGCAACACTAAGAACTCAGAACTCAGTGTTCTCTGTCTTATTCAGTGTTCTCTGTGTTGCATTTTTTTATAGTTCCTTCTCCCTGTATTCTATGTCGGCTTTTTCCAGAGACTTCTTGTCTCCGATATCGTACCATCCGTCGGTAAAAACATATCCATAAGCCCCGTCTTTTTCCGAAACCCATTTAACAAAATTGCCGGGCGCGTCTTTCGCAAGAGCGGTTTTCATGTAAGAGGCAAGCATCGGCAGTTTTGATTCGGCTAAATAGTAGATCCCTGTAGAAGCAAGAGTGCTTTCGGGTTTGGCGGGTTTTTCCTGAAAATCCCTAATCTTCTGATCGCCGTTTATCGAAACGATACCGTAATTTCGCGCAAGTTCAGAATCTTTGACGTCAAACAAAGCGATACTGAGTTTCTCTTTTTCCCGGGCAAAAGAAACAAAATCCGCAATATCAAACTCAAAAAGGTTATCACCCGCTATTATCAGAATGTCATCATTGGGGTTTTTTTCTTCCAAAACAAGATTAATATCGCCTATCGCGCCAAGCCGGTCTTCGTTGGACGTTGTTTTGTCATTGATAACACTCAACTTGATGGAAAAATCACGGTCTCTGACCCATTTTGCGATCATGCCGTAAAACTTATCATTCGTCACTATGTAAACCTCGTCACAAGCCTCAATCTTTTCAAGTTTTTTGAGAAGTCTTTCCAAAATCGCCCGGCCGCCGACCTTTACAAGCGGTTTGGGGCGGTCCAGCGTCAGAGGATACAGTCGTGTGCCGTAACCCGCTGCCAGTATAAGCCCTTTCATTTTTTCCCTTTCTTTTTTTTCGAACACGGATCTATCATTCAAACAATTCAATGGCCATGTCCGGAACCAGTTCTTTCAGACGGGCTTTCGCGTATTCCTGAACCTCTTTGCCCGTATCAAAGGTCAACGCCTTTTCCGCTATTTTTTTGGCATCCGCATAATTGACGGAACGCACGACCTTTTTTATCTCCGGCACGGCGATTGGAGAGGTGCTAAACTCATCCAGCCCGAGCCCGATCAAAATTATTGTCAACGACACGTCGCCCGCCATTTCTCCGCAGAGCGCCACGGGTATATTCTCTTTGTGCCCGTTGTCTATAACCATTTTTACAAGGTTTAAGACGGCCGGATGCGCCGGCTCATAAAGATATGCTATTTTTTCATTTACCCTGTCCACTGCCAACGAATACTGAATAAGATCATTAGTCCCTATACTGAAAAAATCGGCTTCCCGCGCCAGAATGTCGCTGGTAATCGCGGCCGACGGCACTTCTATCATGGCCCCAACCGGAATGCTCTCATCAAACGGGATTTTTTTCTTCCGAAGCTCCCGTTTGACCTCTTCCAAAACTACATTCGCCTGCCTGAACTCACCTATGCCCGATATCATCGGATACATCAATTTGAGTTTTCCGTAAGCAGAAGCCCGCAGAATTGCCCTGAGCTGAGTTTTGAAAATGTCAGGGCTGGCAAGACAAAACCGGATAGCCCGCCATCCCATAAACGGATTCATTTCTTTAGGCACATCAAGCTGGGATAGAAATTTATCACCACCAAGATCAAGTGTCCGGACTACGACATAATTGGGTTTAATCCTCATCACAACCGATTTATACGCATTAAACTGTTCTTCCTCATCCGGCAGATCTTTCCGATTCATGTAGAAATATTCTGTTCTGTATAGACCTATTCCTTCCGCGCCGTGCGCGATAACGCTGGCCACATCTGCAGGCAGCTCAATATTTCCCGCCAATACCAGTTTTTTCCCGTCCAGTGTTTTACTCGGCAGCGCCTTCAGTTCAAAGAGCTCATGTTCCAGATGCTCATATCTTTTCTTTTCTTTCCGATATTTTTCTAACACTCTTTTGGTGGGATTGACAACCACTACGCCGTGAATCCCATCCAGAATCAGCTGATCACCGGAATTGACCATATTTGTCACGGATTCAAGCCCGACCACAGCGGGTATCTCAAGCGACTTCGCCATGATGGCCGTATGGGAGGTTCTGCCGCCTATATCCGTGGCGAAGCCCAGAACATGGCTCTTATGCATCATTGCCGTATCAGAAGGCGAAAGGTCATACGCGATTACGATAGATTCTTCGTCAAGGTCTCCAAGATTCTTTTCTTCTTTCCCCGCCAGATTCCGCAGTATTCTTTTGCCGACATCGGTTATATCGCTTATCCTGTCTCTCAGATACTCGTCTCTGGCGCCCGCAAGAGCCTTTATGTACCTATTTAAGACCGCGGCGAACACGGTCTCTATATTCTTCTTTTTCTTTTTGAGGGTTGTAATGACCTCCTGGACGAGTATGCTGTCCTCAAGCACGAGAATATGCGCGCTGAATATTCTGCCGTGTTCCATTCCCATCTCGCGGGATATCTTCTTCTCTATCGCAAGGATCTCTTTTCTTGTCCGGTTCAGGGCTTCCTGGAATCTTTCTATTTCAGAAAACACCTCACGTTCGGAAATGCTGCGCTCTGGCGGCAGCATGTCTTCCGTTCCGAAAACATGCGCTTTTCCTATCGCTATTCCCGGAGCGGCGGGAATCCCCTTGAGCTGGACCTGTTTCATTTTTGACGCGTAATGTTTCTTTTCCATCAATCCTTCTTCCCGTCTTTAGGGGAACCAGTGTTCATTTCTATATCACTCAGAAGTATCGCCGACAGTTCCCTGACGGCTTCTTCCGCATCGCTGCCCTCGGCTAAAATAGTTATTTTAGAACCTTTCTCGGCTGCGAGCATTAATATCCCCATTATGGATTTGCCGCTGACCTCCTGCTTGCCTTTTATTATCGTTATATCGCTTTCGAATTTATTCGCCAGTTGGACAAAAATAGCGGCAGGTCTGGCATGCAAACCGGTTTTATTTTTTACGATAATATCTTTTCTGGCTGTCATACTTCCTTCCGGAATCATCCTGTGTTCTTACCGTATTCTTTTTTCGCTCAATATATCTATGATCGTCTCACATAAACTGAGAGAATCATGCCTGATAAATTCCTCTATGCTGGCTATTCGCGCTTTGACCAGTTCTATTTTTTCCTGTTTAAACCAGTTTTCATCTTTTTCGTCCAGTTTTACGGGAAATTTGTTCTCAAGCCCGTATTTTTCATGAAACTGTTTTGGGACACACATCATGTTCGCTATGCAATAGTCCACTATCCCCGGACGGGTATGTTTCACGATTGCCCTAACGTGGTCCGAAACCGAATAGTCATCGGTTTCTCCGGCTTCCGTCATGATGTTGCAGATATATATCTTTGCGGCCCTGGATTTAATTATCGCGTTTTTAATGCCGCTTATCAGAAGGTTCGGCATTACACTGGTATAAAGCGATCCCGGGCCCAAAATGATCGCATCCGCCTGCCGGATGGCCTCCACCGATTCGTGAGTCGCCTCGCAATCGTCCGGAAGAAGAAGAAGACGATCTATCGGGCTGCCCTTCTCCTCTCTTATCCGGCACTCCCCTACCGTCTCTTTGCCGTCGTCGCGACGCGCCACCAGTTTAACTCTTTGAAGAGTAGCCGGAAACACATTGCCGCTTATGGCTAAAACCTTACTTGATTCTCTGATAGCGCTGGCAAAATCGCCGGTAACGCGGGACATCGCCGTGATAAAAAGATTGCCGAAATTATGCCCGTGAAGGCCTTTTCCTTCCGTGAAACGGAACTGAAAAAGAGAGCCGAGAAGATGCTCCGAATCTGCAAGCGCCACGAGACAGTTACGTATATCTCCGGGAGGCAGCACCCCGAATTCTTCGCGCAGTCGTCCGGAAGATCCGCCGTCGTCGGCGACCGTCACTATGGCGGTAATATTGCTGGTTCGCTGTTTAAGTCCCATCAAAAGCGTGGAAAGACCGGTTCCACCGCCTACCACGACTATTTTCGGACCTTTCTCCAGGATACGCCGCTCATATATTTTATCCACCAGGGTATCATCAACCTGCACCGAAACCGGTGACAAGGCCGTCATGAAGGACTTCAGTATTCTCTTTACAGCGATTATAACAGACAGCACTCCCAGAATAATGATAAGCCCGGCAATGGCTTTATTTTCCGAGCTGCGTTCCGCTATCACGATAACAAAACCCATGGAGATCATGAGCATGCCGAAAACGGCAAAAGAAATCCACCGTTTAACGAGCATTCCCGGATACAACCATTTTAATCTTTTATTAACACTCATGTCTCATCAACACCTTCGGCAGATTTATCCACCCGGCATGTTTTATCAAAGTTTTTTCTTCTCTTCTTCTTTTATTATTCCCAGAACACTTTGGGGGTTCTTCGCCGCGCGAAGCCTGTCTCTTACGAACTTATCGTCCAAGAGACGGGATATCCTGGCCAGAGCTTTAAGATGGGGACCCGGAACTTCTCCGGGAGCTATAAGCAGAAAGTATATGTACGTAAGCTCGCCGTCAAGGGATTTAAAATCAACGCCGTTTTTTGATATCCCTAACGCAGCGACCATCTTCTTCACTTTGGGGCACTTGGCATGCGGTATTCCCACGCCCTTACCTATCCCCGTGGACCCGAGAGCTTCTCTGGCCTCCAGCTTTTTCACGACCTCTTTCTTATCCGGTTTGTTGATATTACCGGAAGTAACCAATAAATCCACCAATTCCGAAAGCATCTCTTTCTTGCTGCCGGATTTAAGATCCACCGATACTACATCTTTACTTAACATGTCCGCGATATTCATATTTCTCTCTCTCCCATGATCTCAGTCAATGTTGTAGGTTTACTTATCCTCTGGTCACAAAAAAAATGGAGCGGGTGATCGGACTCGAACCGACGACAATCACGTTGGCAACGTGATGCTCTACCAACTGAGCTACACCCGCCTTATCTCGTTTAACGTACGATGGTAGGGGCGGGTTCTAAACCCGCCCTGCCGTATCTCTCGTATGCGGGCAGGTTTGGAACCTGCCCCTACTAACAAAAGGCCCTGCCTTTTGTTAGGATTGGTACCCGCACAAGGGCTCGAACCTTGGACCCACTGATTAAGAGTCAGTTGC
>CAZGOZ010000034.1:11855-12988 GCA_964528025.1 uncultured Planctomycetia bacterium | reverse complement strand
ACGTGCAGCGTGCGGCAGCATGCCGAAGACAGGGTTATCAGCGAGATGGGGCGGTTTGCCGGGCGCAAACGTAAAAACCCGGATCTTGTGCTCGGTATAGTGGGGTGCATGGCCGAGAGGCATGGGGAGCGTCTTCTCAAAAAGTATCCCTATCTGGATATCGTTGTGGGGCCGAATAATATTTATGATCTTCCGGAGTTGATAAAGAAGATTAAGTCGCCGGAAAAGGCGCTCGCTGTCGGCAATGTTCGAAGGCCCGAAAAGAAAATAAAGAACCGGTTCCGCGCCGGGAAGTTTTCGGCATTGGTCAATATCATGTTCGGGTGTGATAATTACTGTTCGTATTGCATCGTGCCGTATGTCCGTGGACGGGAGATTTCGCGTCCAAAAAAAGACATAATAGATGAGATAAAAGACCTTGCGGATAAGGGAGTTAAAGAAATAACCCTGCTCGGGCAGAACGTAAATTCTTACGGAAAAGGCCTTACGAACAGGATAACTTTTCCCGGGCTTCTTGAAGGAATTAACGATATAAAGGGGATTGAACGCATACGGTTCATGACAAGCCACGCTAAAGACGCGGAAAAAGGTCTTTTCAGGGCGATGCGTGATCTTGATAAAGTATGTGAGCATCTGCATCTGCCCCTTCAGTCGGCCTCGGATAGGATACTTGATCTGATGAACAGAAAGTATACGTATGATGATTACCTCCGGAAAATAGAGCTTCTGAGGGAAATGGTTCCGGAGGTAGGAGTGACTACGGATCTGGTCGTGGGGTTTCCGTCGGAGAAAGAAAGGGATTTTGCGGCCACGCAGAAGGCCGTGGAAGAGATTGCATATAACGCGGCGTTTGTTTTTAAATATTCTCCGCGTCCGCCGGCAGTGTCGGCGTCTCTTGTGGATGACGTTCCGGAAGAAGTGAAAAAAGAGAGGCATAACGCGCTTCTGGTCGCGCAGAAGGAAATATCCCACGCGAAGAACAAGGCCCTTATCGGAACCGAACAAGAGATTCTCGTGGAAGGTCTGAGCCGCAAGTCGGACAAGAATCTCACAGGCAGAACGCGAGGCAATACATCCTGCGTTTTTCCCGGCGGTAAAAAACTTATAGGTCAACTTGTCCGCGTGCGTGTCGT
>CAZGOZ010000034.1:6751-11755 GCA_964528025.1 uncultured Planctomycetia bacterium | reverse complement strand
GCGTTTTTCCCGGCGGTAAAAAACTTATAGGTCAACTTGTCCGCGTGCGTGTCGTGGGAGCTACTACGTTCACGCTCCGGGGCATAGCGGTTACTAAGGGTTACTAAGGGTTACTAAGGGTTACTAAGGGTTACTATCGGTTACTATCGGTTACAAAGGGTTACTATCGGTTTCAGAATTGAGAAGGGTTTTAAAGTATGCACAGCGGGAAAGATAGACCAGAGGCTTATGAAAAGCTTCAGTTTTACAAAAACATTTGTGAGATTAGAAAACTTATTAATAAACTAACTGAGAGATTTGCAAGGTTATATTTTAGATTGATAAGCCAGATGAGAGATGCTGCAAGAAGTGCAAAACAGAATATTAGGGAAGGATATGCAAAAGATACGGTTGGAGAGTTCGCTCATTCAATAAAGATAAGCCGCGGGTCTCTTAGTGAGTTAGAAGGAGACATAGATGATTGTAAAGAAGACGGTCTAATGACGGAAAAAGACTACTGTGAATTAAAAAATCTGTTGCGTAAAACAAAATTCCAAATGGATAGATATATCGATTCTTTGTATAGATTAAAAAAACAGGGCAAGTGGAAAACTCGATTTAAAAAGTAGTGTTTCTTTTCGTAACCATTAGTAACTGTTAGTAACTACTGTTCTTTAACTCGTCAATAGTAACCGTTAGTAACTAATATGAACGCATGACTAATTCTACTCTTATTTTCATTCTCGGACCGACTTCGTCCGGGAAAAGCGACGTGGCTGCGGGTCTGGCGAAAAAACTGGATGGCGAGGTCATATCTTGCGATTCAATGCAAATTTATGAGGACATGAAGATTCTTAGCCATCATCCCGGCGCGGATCTTCTTGCGGAAGTTCCTCATCATCTCCTCGGGACGGTTTCTCCTTCCGTAGAGTATAATGCCGCGCAATATGTGAAAGATGCCGAAAAGGTTATTGAAGAGGTGGTGTCGCGGGGTAAAACTCCTATTATAACCGGCGGAACCGGGCTTTACGCGAAATCTCTTATTGATGGAATATTTGATGCCGCCCCCAGAGACGAACTTTTCCGGGATAAACTTGAGGCAATCGCAAGAAAAGAGGGGAAACAGCATCTTCACCGGCGATTGAAGGAGGTTGATCCCGCCTCCGCGGCAAAATTGCATCCAAATGATCTTTATCGCGTAATACGCGCGCTTGAGGTTTATGAAACGACCGGCAGATCTATTCAGGAGAAAAAGTCGGAATCGGAAGGCATATCCCGAAAATATGATTGCAGGATGTTTGCTCTAAAGATTCCAAGAGAAATGTTATATGCGCGTATAAATGCCGCCGTTGAAGAAATGTTCAAAGCTGGGATTGTTGAGGAAGTTAAGCATCTGCTAAAACAGAAAATCGGCATGACCGCCGGAAAAGCGCTCGGGATAAAAGAGGTATCCGCGTTTTTGGAGGGCAAGACAAATGAGGCCGCGGCGAAAGAGGAACTCAAGAGAAACACGCGCCGGTATGCCAAGCGTCAGATGACGTGGCTGAGACGGGATGAGCGTGTTATATGGATCGATGCGGCCGGTTCCGAGGAAAAGATAGTATGCGATATAGCTAAAGAATTGGGATAAAATCATGGCCGAATCAAAATTAAAAGAGACCAAAGAGAAACGGGAAAAGGCCGTTCTGGTCACGGTTGTTGAAACGGGAAAAGAAGAGTCCCTGAATCTTGAAGACAGGGAAGAAGAACTTCGCGGCTTGACCCGCGCGTGCGGTGTGAGCGTTGCCGCCGGTTGCTCTTGCCGCAGAAAAATCCTGACGTCAAAATTTTTTATAGGCAAGGGCAAAGTTGAAGAAATAGCCGTTCTTGCCGATGAGACGAACGCGGACGTGGTTATATTCAACAATGACCTTTCTCCTTCACAGCAGAAGAACCTTGAAGAGATGATCAAGGTCAAAACGATTGATCGCACGCAGCTTATACTTGATATTTTCGCCCGCAGGGCAACGTCTAACGAAGGTAAAGTTCAGGTTGAGCTGGCGCAGCTCGTGTATTTGCTTCCGCGTCTGGCCGGTCAGGGAGTTTTTCTGTCGCGTCTGGGCGGTGGTGTGGGAACTCGCGGACCGGGTGAGCAGAAACTTGAAGTTGACAGGCGTCGTTTGCGTGAACGGATTACCCGGCTCAAAAAATCTCTGAAGGACATAACGCTCCGTCGCGGTCTCAGACGGACTCAGCGCGATAAATTTTCAATGATGACGATTGCGCTTATAGGATACACAAACTCGGGCAAGTCCACTCTTTTTAACGCGCTTACGGCCTCTTCCGTGAAAGTAAAAGATCAGCTGTTCAGCACACTGGACTCTGTTGTCAGAAAGGTGGAACTGGCTGATAATCAGATCGTTCTTATTTCGGATACGGTGGGTTTTTTGCGGGAATTACCGCATCACCTTATTGAGAGTTTTAAGGCCACACTGGAGGAGGTGGTCAATGCGGACGTGTTGTTTCATGTTATTGATATGAGTGATCCGCGCATGGAAGAGAAAAGCGCTGCTGCCGTGAAGGTTCTTGAGGAACTTGGTGTGCAGGATAAGCCGATGGTTTTAGTTTTGAACAAGTCGGATAAGGTCCCGGTGGAACCGGAAAGGGAACGGATTAGAAAGACCTTCAATAACCCTGTAGTAATTTCTGCTTTGAGCGGCGAGGGGATTGACGAGCTTAAGGACAGGATTATGCGATTCATACAAAAGGATATGGAGGATATAGAGCTTACTCTGCCTCATAAGTATTACGCCCTGGCGGGAATGATTCGCGAAAACGGCACTGTCCGGCGCGAAGAGTATGGACCACAAGGGCTATTCATAAGCGCGCGCGTTCCCCGTAAAGTAAAATATGCGATTTTTAAGAAGCTGAGAAAACGGGAAGAATAAAAGATCATCCCGGGTGTGTGTTGACAGCTTGTTGACAACTTTGTTTATTTGATGTATACTAAAGTTGTAAACAAGACCGTAGTTGAGACCCCGGCGAGAGACGCGAAGGTGAAGGTTGATGACTTGTTTACAACTTGCTTTTTTAGGATAGCACAAAAGTTGTAAACTCATGCTGACATAAAGAGGATTTTCTATGGATATAAGCGGTTTGATACTTGCTATGTTGAAGGCCGAAAAAGGGGCAATAACGGCGTCCAAGGTAATAAAAAAGACCGGTTTTTCACGTGCCTATGTTGACAGATTCTTTAAGGAGTTGAGGGCCGAAGGAAAAATCGTTCTTCTTGGTAAAGCCAATAAATCGCGTTATGTTCTTGCGACGTCAAAGACGCTGAAACTTGCGAAAAAGGGCATACAGAGCATGACCCGCATGTTGCGGAATAAGGATCTTTCAGAAGACATAGTGCTTAGTGGTATTAGAGAAAATACGGGTATTTTTTTCGGAATTTCTGAAAATGTTTCGGATATTCTGAATTATGCCTTTTCTGAAATGCTCAACAACGCCATAGAGCATTCCTGCTCGGAAACGATTAAAATAACAATGCAAAAAGAAAGAGGCGACATCTCGTTTGATGTTGTTGATAAAGGGATCGGCATATTTAAGAATATCATGGAGAAAAAGAATTTGAACAATACAATGGAGGCCATTCAGGATCTTCTTAAAGGTAAGCAGTCAACCATGCCGGAAGCCCATAGCGGAGAAGGTATTTTTTTTACTTCAAAAGCGGCGGGCAAACTGATCATACAAAGCGCTAATAAAAAACTGATATTTGATAATTTTTTACAGGATATTTTTATCAGGAACGTAAAATATTCCGTTGGCACGAAAGTGTCCTTTTTGGTCAGTGTGAATTCAAAAAAACGGCTTAGTTCAGTCTTTAAACAATATACGGACGATTCGTTTGAATTTAGTGGGACAAAAGTGACGGTGAAACTTTATGGCGCAGGATCGGAATGCATCTCACGGTCGCAGGCAAGAAGGGTTTTAAACGGACTTGATGAATTTAAAACGGTTATACTTGATTTTAAGGGAGTAAGAACTATAGGCCAGGGATTTGCGGATGAGATATTCCGTGTATGGAAATCGCGGCACTCCGGGATTTCCATTATTAGCCGTAACATGAACGAAAATGTTGATTTTATGGTAAAAAGAACGGGATATTGTTCCTGAACAGTATTCGGGTTCGGGTAATGAGCAAAATATGAATGCCAATAAAATCGTAATCATACCAACTTATAACGAAGCGGGCACGATACGGGATTTGATAAAGGAGATATTCCGTTTTTGTCCTGATACGGACATACTGGTTGTGGATGACAATTCACCGGATGGAACCGGCGAAATTGTTGAAAAATCGGCGCAAGCGGATAAGCGTATCAGATGTTTGCATAGACAGAAGAAAGAGGGAATAGGCCGTGCGTATGCCGCCGCGTTTAAAGAGATTATCAAAGAGGATTACGCGTATATTGCGCAGATGGATGCGGATTTTTCACATAAACCGGAATATGTCCCGCACATGTTTGAGCTTGCCGCAGAGTATGATGTGGTAATAGGATCAAGATACGTGAATGGGGGACAGATAGAGAACTGGGGCGTGCTCAGACGTCTCGTGAGCAGATGCGGATCGTTCTATGCCAAGGTTATTTTGGGGCTTCCTGTAAATGACCTGACCGGCGGGTTTAAATGTTTCAGGAAGTCTGTTCTTGAGAAAATGGATGTGGACAAGATTCTCACACGCGGTTACGCGTTTCAGATAGAGACCACATTCCGGGCATACAGGCAAGGGGCGCGTATTAAGGAATTTCCGATCGTTTTCTCCGAAAGACGCGCCGGCAAAACGAAGATGTCCGGAAGTATTGTTCTTGAGGCCGTATTAACGGTGCCAAAGTTGAGAATGAGGATAAAACGGCGCAAGTAGGGGCGGGTTCTAAACCCGCCCTGCAAAGCGCAGTGAAAGGAGAGCCGTGGCAGCGACAAACATAAAAAGAATGTGGGTTTTACTAACATTGACAATCGTAATCGCTGCCGGTGTTCTCGGAG
>CAZGOZ010000034.1:0-6651 GCA_964528025.1 uncultured Planctomycetia bacterium | reverse complement strand
AGAATGTGGGTTTTACTAACATTGACAATCGTAATCGCTGCCGGTGTTCTCGGAGTGGAGGCCTTCAGAGATGATGATTTTTGCCGGTTTGATTCGCCGATGTACACCGCCATCGCGCAGAATATCAATCTTACCGGAGATTGGGTAAATCTGTTTTCGTCTATTGATAGGCCTTTTGAAGGGGATCATCCGCCCTTCACTTTCTGGGCAACGGCATTATGCCTTAAGCTTTTCGGGAACACCGTATTTGGGGCAATTGCTTTCAGTCTTTTCTCTGCCGTCGCGGCGTGCGTAGTCGTGTTTTTTATAGGTGTGTTGCTTAAAAACGACATCGCCGGTTTTTTAGGAGGGATGGGACTTTTGTTGACGCGGTATGTTCCGCGCATAGCCAGGCACAATACTATAGAAATACCGCTCATGCTATTCGTGTCACTGGCCGTTCTTTTTATCATATTGGCGCATAAAAAACACAGGGCTTTTTATCTGCCTTTTGGGGTGTGCACTGCTTTTGCGATACTGTCTAAAGGCGTTGTTGGATTTTTCCCGCTTGGGATTTGTTTTTTCGCGATAATCGCCGAGAAAAGATTTAGGGATCTCTGGAATCCGTTTTTTCTCGGAGGCATCTTTTTTTCTATTGCCGGTCCGGCCGCGTGGCTTTTTGTAAAAGGCGGGATGACCTCTGCCGGCGCGATAACGGTCCTGCAGCAGTATATCGGTTTTGTCGTGAGCGTGTCACATCGCGCAAGTGATGGATCGCGTATGCGTCTTATCACAAAACTGTTGGAACTTTGTTTTATCATAGTGCCCGGTGTTGTTCTTGGCCTGTATTTTGTTATCCGCGACAGTTTTTTTAGGGAAAAAAGGAAGGACCTCCTCGTAATTCTTATATGGGCGGCGCTATTTATTGCGGCGTTTCTCATAAGCGGTAAAAGAAGAGGGTTTTACCTTCTGCCGATGTATCCTGCCATGGCTGTTTTATTTGGGATAGGTCTGGAAGCGGTGATCCCGCGGAATTTCCGTATGTACACGGTGTATCTAATATCGGCTTTTTTCGCGGGAAACATTGCCGCGCCGTTTCTGTTCCCGCACTGGGAGCCCGAGAGTATACCCATAGTTCTTCAGAGAAACACGTATCTCCCGGCGGCCCGGCGTGCGGTTGAGGCCGTGTATGCTCAGTCACCGGAGGGTATGCGTTTCGTTTCTTACATGCAGCGTGATGAAAACGAGTTTGTATTCTTTTTTGGAGAGGATCACGACCTTGATATCTGTCAGTCGCTCGGGGAATTTGAGGAACTGGCCGTGTCCGCTTCGCCGGTGCTGTTTTATATCCCGAAAAAACAGTTTTCACAAATGGATAAAAAATGGCATAAGAAGCTAAAGATAGTGTATGCCTTTGACGACCAGTTGCTGGTAACGAACCAGCTAGACATGGCCCCCGTTTTTGACGTGGAGCAAAAGAGGGAGCAGTAGGGTAGCTTTTAACACAGAGGACAGGCGCTAAATCCAAATGACAAAGCACAAAATCCAAAATAAATTCAAAATCTCAAATTCAAATAACAAAACTTTAGATCTTGTTTGGTCTTGTTTTGTGCTTTGGTATTTGTGCTTATTTTGTGCTTTGAGTTTTGTCATTTGACATTATTTGTATCTTGTACCTTGGGTATTGGTTATTCGTGCTCTCTCTTGACAAAAACAAAAAGAATGTTATAATTTAGCACTCTACCTTATAGAGTGCTAAATTCAGGTGTGGGGCAGTATGGAAAAAGACACAAAAAAACAGCAAAGAAAACTTCTGGTTTTGGGACATGTGGTATATGCGTATATTACCACGGCCGTGCCGGTGAGTTCCAAGACAGTAGCCCTGGAAATGGACGGATGTATCTCCAGCGCTACCGTCCGGAATATCATGGCGGAGTTGGAAGAAGAAGGATATATTGACCAGCGTCACACCTCGTCGGGCCGAGTTCCGACGCAGTCGGGGTACAGGTGTTACGTGGACAGAATCAAGGACGATATTCGTTCTGAAAAAAAAGAAGCGGAACGGCTTGCCTTCGAATACACCGCGCGGATAAGAACAATTAACGAGGTTATCAAAAAAACCTCGTTTTTGATCAGCCGCGAGCTGCGGAACGCGAGTATAGTCATGTGGCCAAACACAGAGAATTTTTTCCTGAAACGGATTGAATTGGTCAAGGTAAAAGTGGAGACCGTTCTTGCGGTTCTCGTTACAATGACAAATGCCGTGAAAGATTACATAATCCGGTTGGACGGAGATCTGGCTGGCGCGGAACTTGAAAGAGTTGCGAATTACATTAATAAAAATTACGAACACTTGCCGTTATCACGTATATCCGATGATCTCAGACGTGTGATCCGCGATGGTCAGGGCGGTAATGATGATTTCGCCGCAATAGCCGCCACGGCGCTCACAGCGGTGGATTCTATTCTTGCGGAAGACGCGTATAACGAAATAAGCCTGGAGGGTTTGGAATATTTCATGGACGATTCATGGGCGGGGAACGTCGGCAGAACAAGGGGAATTCTCCGAATGTTCTCCGAGCGGGAAGACCTGATTCGTCTCATGCGGGACGAACTGCCCGACAGAGGTATAAAAACATATATAGGCCGTGAAAACAGATGCGAAATGTTGAGTGATTGCAGCGTTATAACCTGCGGGTATACGATGCATGGGGAAACAGCCGGCCGGATCGGTGTTATCGGACCGACGAGGATGGATTATGTGCGCGCCCTGCGCACGGTGAGCTGTTTGTCCGGTCTTATAAGTTCAAAACTTGAGGAAATCAACACTTAAGAGGATGATATGACCCGAAAAAAAGAGACCGAAAAAAGCCATTCTACGGTAACCCTTTCGCCCGGCGAATTTGAAGAATTGAAAAAAAAGGCCGAGGAACGCGACGAGTTTTACAACAAGTGGCTTTGTACTCACGCTGAATACGAGAATACGCGCAAACGTCTGGAAAAAGAAAAATGGGAGCATAGAAAATTCGCGAATGAAGATATCATCTCGCAGTTGTTCCCGATTGTGGATAACTTTGACATGGCACTCGCGTCAATGGTAAACGCTAAAAATAAAGAAGCCGTTATGGACGGTATCAAACTGGTGCAGAAGGAGTTTCATCGGATACTTGAGGATAACGGTGTGAAGAGGATTGAAACCGAAGGTAAACAGTTTGATCCGAGCATTCACGAGGCAGTTCTTGCCGTTCCCGCGACGGATAAACCGAACGGGGCGGTTCTTGAGGAAGTGAGAACAGGGTATATGTTGAACGACCGGCTTCTGCGTCCGGCGCAGGTTAAAGTAGTTAAGAACGAGAATGATAATGAAAATGGCGAATAGGAGGAAGACATGGGTAAAGTAATAGGGATCGATCTTGGAACGACCAATTCATGTGTTGCGGTCATGGAAGGTAAGGAGTTTAAGGTGATACAGAATTCTGAAGGCGCGATGACCACGCCCAGCGTGGTGGCTTTCACCAAGGGGGGAGAGACACTTGTCGGACAACCGGCGAAACGTCAGGCAGTTACAAATTCAGAGAACACCATATTCAGCATCAAACGTTTCATGGGCAGAAAACATTCCGAAGTAAAAGAGGAAGAAAAACTTGTCCCGTATAAAGTAGATGAAGACGCTAAAGGTAATGTCGTTGTGATGGCCCAGGGCAAGAAATATACCCCTCCGGAGATATCCGCGATAATCCTGCAGAAGATGAAACAGACGGCTGAAGATTATCTGGGAGAAAAGGTAACCCAGGCTGTTATAACGGTTCCCGCTTATTTTAACGATTCCCAAAGACAGGCCACAAAAGACGCGGGCGAGATCGCGGGCCTTGAAGTCAAGAGAATCATTAACGAACCGACGGCGGCGAGTCTCGCATACGGTATCGGGAAGAAAAAGGACGAGAAGATAGCGGTCTTTGATCTCGGCGGAGGAACGTTTGATATCTCTATTCTTGAAATAGGGGACGGTGTGTTTGAGGTAAAGTCCACGAACGGCGATACTCATCTTGGCGGGGATAATTTTGATCAGGAAGTGATGAACTGGATAGCCGAGGAGTTCAAGAAAGAGAACGGAATAGACCTGCGCAACGATAAAATGGCGCTTCAGAGGCTGAAGGAAGCGGCCGAGAAAGCCAAGTGCGAGTTATCTTCTAATTTGCAGACGGAAATCAATCTTCCGTTTGTCACGGCGGACGCCTCCGGCCCCAAACATCTGACGATGACACTGACGCGGGCCAAGTTGGAACAGTTGGTGGATAATCTTGTGGAGAGAACCAAACAGCCGTGTTACAAGGCGCTGAAGGACGCGGGTTTTTCCGCCGGTGATATAAACGAGATCATTCTTGTTGGCGGACAGACGCGTATGCCGAAAGTTCAGGAAGTGGTAAAAAAGATATTCGGGAAAGAACCGCACAAGGGTGTAAACCCGGACGAAGTGGTGGCCATAGGCGCCGCGATACAGGGCGGCATCATGAGCGAAGGTGTTGACAAGGAACACCTCTCGGACGTGGTTCTTCTTGATGTTACTCCGCTCACTCTTGGTATTGAAACGCTGGGCAGTGTCATGACAAAGCTCATTGACGCGAACACGACCATTCCCACCAAAAAAAGCCAGATCTTTTCAACGGCGGCGGATAATCAAACGGCAGTTTCCATTCATGTTCTCCAAGGGGGCAGGGAAATGGCCGCGGATAACCGGACTCTCGGGCGTTTTGACCTTATTGGAATACCGCCGGCGCCGCGGGGGATACCTCAGATAGAGGTGACATTTGATATAGATGCCAACGGTATCGTAAAAGTATCGGCCAAAGATAAAGCCACGCAGAAGGAGCAGTCCATCCGGATAGAGTCCTCCAGCGGTTTGTCTAAGGAAGAGGTTGAGCGCATGAAGAGTGATGCGAAAACGCATGAGGCCGATGATAAGAAAAAACGTGAACTTGTTGAAGCGCGTAACCAGCTGGATACGCTGGTATATGCTTCCGAGAAAGCGGTTAAGGAATATGGCGACAAGGTTTCCGAAGACGAAAAGAAGAAGATCAACGAGGCTGTGGAGAAAGCGAAAAAAGCCCTTGCTGCAGATGATCTCGACGAGATAAAAAAAGCCCAGGAGGAAGTGCAGAAAGCAAGCCATAAACTGTCGGAGGAAATGTACAAGGAGGCCCAGGCCAAGGCTCAGGCCGAGCAGCAGTCCGCAGGCGGCGATCAGGAATCCGCTCAGCCCGGCAGCGAAAAAAAAGAAGACGTAGTTGACGCGGATTACAAGGTAGACGAAGATAAAGATAAAGATAAGAAGTAATCAGGACGGAATAATGTCAAATGACAAAATTCAAAGCACAAAATAAGCACAAATACCAAAGCACAAAACAGGACTGAACAAGATATAAAGTTTTGTTATTTGGATTTGAGATTTTGGATTTGTTTTGGATTTTGTGCTTTGTCATTTGAATTTAATTAATAAGTAGGGGCGGGGTAACCCCGCCCCTACTTACGTGAGGACATACAATGGCACAAGATTATTATGAACTGCTCGGCGTAGACCGGAATGCTACGCCGGATATGATCAAAAAAGCATACAGAAAACTTGCCGTAAAATATCACCCGGACAAAAATCCGGGGGATAACGCCGCGGAAGAGAAATTCAAGGAAATTTCGCATGCGTACGAGGTTCTGAGCGATGCCGAAAAGCGGAACATGTATAACCAGTTCGGAGAAAACGCGTTCCAGCACGGCAACTCGGGCGGCGGATTTCACGATCCTTTTGATATTTTTCGGGGAGTATTTGAAGGCGGTTTAGGGGATATTTTTGGAGAAATGTTTGGCGTAGGTGGCGGCGGACGGCGTGGCGTAAGACGCGGCAGAGATCTGGAGTATGGCCTCAAACTGAGTTTTTTAGAAGCCGTTAAAGGGACTGAGAAACAGCTAAAGATTCGGAGATACGAGGCATGCTCTGTCTGTAAAGGGGACGGCGCCGAACCGGGCACAGGCAAATCCGTTTGCACCAGGTGCGGCGGGTCGGGACAGGTCAGGCAATCAGGAGGGTTTTTCAGTATTGCCCGTACCTGTGACGCGTGTAGAGGAGCAGGTGAAATCACGACGACACCGTGTAAGGCATGCGGCGGAATGGGGCGAAAAGAAGCCGTGAAAAAGATCAACGTGACGGTTCCGGCCGGCGTGGATAACGGCATGCGGCTTAGGATTTCCGGTGAAGGTGAAGCCGGCCTGAACGGCGGACCGTCCGGCGACGTGTATGTCTCTCTTTCGGTCAAAAGACATGAGATATTTTCCAGACAGGAATATGATCTTTTATGCACGGCGACCGTGTCATTTACGCAGTTGGTTTTCGGCGATAAGATAATGGTTCCGGGGATAGACACGGATCAGGAAATTTCTATTGCCGCCGGTACTCAGACCGGTCATGTGTTTCGTCTCCGCGGACGAGGGATTAAACGGTTGGATGGCCGCGGGAGAGGCGACCAGATGGTAAGGGTGCAGGTAGAGATTCCCAAAAACCTCAATGGACGTCAGAATAAACTATTGAGGGAATTTGAGCGCGCGCTGGAGCAGAAACCGGCCTCCGGCGATAAGAATTTTGTGAACAAGATGAAACGAATGTTTGAGTAATGCAACACAGAG
>CAZGOZ010000033.1:10861-13132 GCA_964528025.1 uncultured Planctomycetia bacterium | reverse complement strand
CGCGCAAGTGCGCGGGTGAGCCGGAGATATTCAGTGATATCTGTCTGGCAAGCAGAACCGTCGCGAAATGCGAAAAGATCGCCGCGGATATCAAGCGGCCGATTCGGACTGAAAAAGTGGATGCCGACAACGTCCGTGAAGTTGTCAATCTGATTAATGATTTCCGGCCCCGCCTGGTGATAAACACGGCCCTGCCGTATCAGGATCTCGCAATCATGGACGCGTGTCTTGAGGCCGGTGTTGATTATCTTGACACGGCGAATTATGAATCCCCCGACGAAGCGAAATTCTGTTACAAGTGGCAGTGGGACTACAGAGAGCGTTTCAGACAGAAAGGCCTGATGGCCCTTTTGGGCTGCGGGTTTGACCCCGGTGTGACCAATATTTTCTGCGCTTACGCCATGAAACATCGTTTTGACGAGATACACACGGTGGATATCATGGACTGTAACGGCGGGTCGCACGGGCGGGCCTTTGCCACAAATTTTAATCCCGAAATAAATATTCGGGAGATTACCCAGCGCGGCAAATTCTGGGAAAACGACGAATGGATAGAGACAGATCCTCTCACGGTGCACAAGACGTTTGATTTTCCCGAAATCGGTTTGCGTGAAATGTACCTGATGTATCATGAAGAGCTGGAGTCTCTCGTGCAAAACATCAAGGGGCTTAAACGCATACGGTTTTGGATGACGTTTGGGAAAGAATACCTGACGCATCTTGAAGTGCTTCAGAACGTGGGGATGACCCGTATTGATGCCGTTGAATTTGAAGGCAAAAAAATCGTTCCGCTTAAATTTCTTAAGGCGGTTCTTCCGGAACCGTCTTCTTTGGGCGAAAATTATACAGGTAAAACGAATATTGGGTGTATGATAGAAGGGGTCAAGGACGGCCGCCGGGAAAAGGTATATATCTACAATGTTTGCGATCATGCCGAGAGTTACCGCGAAGTAAAAGCGCAGGCCATTTCTTATACCACGGGTGTTCCGGTAATGATTGGGGCCATGCTGATGGTGACGGACGTCTGGAAAAATCGGGGCGTGTTCAACGTGGAAGAATTTGATCCGGATCCGTTCATGGAAAAACTGAAAGTTCATGGACTACCCTGGGTAATAAAAACCGTCGGATAAAATATGGTGACGAACCTAAAAGTTTCTCGCACGCCTTGTTACGTCGTTGACAAGGGGCTTCTTACGCGCAATTTGGAGATTCTCTCCGAAATTCAGCGCCGCTCGGGATGCCGGATCATGCTGGCACTCAAGGGGTTTGCCATGTTCAGCCTTTTTCCGTTAATGCGACAGCACTTGAAGGGTGTTTCGGCGAGTTCGCTGGACGAAGCCCGACTCGGGCATGAAGAATTCGGCGGCGAAGTGCACGTGTGCGCGCCGGCCTACCGTGATGATGAGTTTTCCGAGATTCTTAAACATGCCAGCCATATCAATTTTAATTCTTTCTCGCAGTGGCGGCGTTTTAAGCCGATAATCGCTTCAAGCGGCAGAGACGTGCGCTGCGGACTGCGTATTAATCCGGAACATTCCGAAGTCAAGACCGCGCTGTATGATCCGTGCGCGCCGGGATCCCGATTGGGTATCAGGCCGGGGGAGTTTAAGGATGCGGATCTTGACGGTATAACGGGACTGCATTTTCACACGCTTTGCGAATTAAACTCGGACGCGCTTGAGCGGACACTCAAGGCGGTTGAGGAGAAGTTTGGGCATGTGCTTTCGCGGATGGAGTGGGTTAATTTCGGGGGAGGGCATCATATCACGCGCAGCGATTATGATACAGACCGGCTTTCGCGGCTGATATCCGGGTTTCGCAAGCGGTATGGTGTTGAGGTTTTTTTGGAACCCGGAGAAGCGATTGCGCTGAATGCCGGTGTTCTCGTGGCGTCGGTGCTTGATATAGTGCGCGCCGACATGGATATTGCGGTTCTTGATACTTCGGCCTCCGCTCACATGCCGGACGTCTTAGAGATGCCGTATCGCCCGGAAGTAGACGGTGCGGGATGCGTCGGAGAATATCCGCACGCGTATCGTCTTGGCGGCATGACATGCCTGGCGGGCGACGTTATCGGAGAATACGCGTTTGGCGAGCCGCTGAAAGTCGGCAGTAGAATCGTTTTCCGGGACATGGCACATTACACGATGGTGAAGAACAACACTTTTAACGGCGTGCGTCTGCCGTCCATCGCCGTTTATGATCCGTCTGACGATTCCGTCAGCATGATCCGCGAGTTTGGGTACGAGGATTATCGTAACCGGTTGTCGT
>CAZGOZ010000033.1:0-10761 GCA_964528025.1 uncultured Planctomycetia bacterium | reverse complement strand
TTTTAATTTTATTTTCGCGGCGGGAGACGAAATGACACATAAAAGACGTACGGGCGAATAATATTCGCCCTAAGAGCGTCGTTTCTCACGCGCGTGGGGCGGAAGGGCGAATGATTATTCGCCCGTACGAATTTTAATTTTATGGGGTGGGCCAGAACACGAAAGGATAGCATGTCACAATACGTTATCGGCGTTGATATCGGCGGAACAAAGATTGCTGCGGGTATTGTAGATGAAAAGGGCGGGATTGTCGCCAAAACGGTCGTGTCGACGCTTGCTGAGGAGGGGTTTGAGACATCGCTTGAGCAGGTATACAAATCCGTAGAAGAGCTCAAGGCCTCCGGCAAGGCCGGGTGGGAAGAAATAAAGGGGATTGGCGTGTGCGCGCCCGGGCCGCTTGATCCGTTTAAGGGTGTGGTGCATAACCCGCCGAATCTTCCGGGATGGAGAGAAGTGCCGTTGGCGGAGCTTGTCTCGGAAAAATTCGACAAACCGGTGCGATTGGAGAACGACGCTAACGCCGCGGGCATGGCGGAAGTCAAGTGGGGCGCGGCTAAAGGATATAAACACGTTTTCTATGTTACGGTCAGCACGGGTATCGGAACGGCCGTGATCATAGACGGAAAGATATATCACGGCAAGAACGGTATGGCCGGTGAAGGCGGGCATGTTACGATAAACTATGACGCGAAAGACGCTGTGTGCAATTGCGGCAATACGGGATGCGTGGAAACATTGGCGTCGGGGCCGGGCACCGTTAGGCGGCTGCTCGCGAAACTCAAGAACGCGCCTGATGAAAAAAAAGCGATGATATCGGCCGCGGGCGAAAAGGACGATGCGCGCGTGACCATGATTACCGTCGGGAAGGCCGCCGCGAACGGCAATAAGACCGCGCTTGAGGCGATTAACGAAGAAGCGAAACTGCTCGGTATCTGGCTCGGAAGCATGATAAGCGTTCTGGATCCCGAGATTATCGTTATCGGCGGCGGGGTGTCCATGCTCGGGGAACTTCTTCTCGCAACCGTCAGAAAAACTATTCCTGCATATACCATAAACACGCGCGCCGATAAGACACCGGTGGTTCAGGCGAAACTGAAGAATGATGTCGGCATATTCGGCGCAGCGGCGGTGTCGCCGAAATAACTTCGCGCGGAGAGCGCGCGTAGGGGCGAGAAATCACGGGGGGCGAAGCGGAAGGGCGAATGATTATTCGCCCATACGTCTTTTACTTTTAATTTCGTTCCCGTTCGGGAAGATGAAAATAGAATTCGTACGGGCGAATAATCATTCGCCCTTACGGGTTTTGTTTCTTTGGGTTTCGGCACTTTACGATTGAATTCCGTTCCGGGCTGTGTTATAACTGGGGAATCCTCAGCATTTTAACTTTTAACCTTTGAAACCATGGCATACCAAGTATTAGCCCGAAAATACAGGCCTCAGACTTTTGACGATGTTATCGGCCAGGAGACCATCACGCGGACGCTCAAGAATTCCGTCATGCGCGGCCGGGTCGCCAACGCGTATATTTTCTGCGGATCACGAGGGGTAGGCAAGACGACAGTCGCGCGGCTCGTGGCGAAAATGGTCAACTGCGAAAAACCGTCACCTGCCGGGCCGTGTAACAAATGCACCTCCTGCGAGGAGATAACCCGCGGCGGCAGCATAGATGTTCTGGAGATTGACGGCGCGTCTAATAACGGCGTTGACGAAGTCAGAACCCTCCGGGAAAACGTAAAGTTTTTACCTTCCAGAGACAAGTTCAAGGTTTATATTATTGACGAGGTTCACATGCTGTCAACGGGGGCGTTTAATGCTCTCCTGAAGACGCTGGAAGAGCCGCCGGCGCATGTCAGGTTTCTCTTCGCCACGACGGAGCCTAATAAGGTTCTTGCGACGATCATATCGCGGTGCCAGAAGTTTGATTTTAGGAAGATACCGTCCGCGATGATACTGGACCGGCTGTTAAGTATCGCCGGGAAAGAAAAGATCGATCTGGAAAAAGATGCCGCTCTTTTAATCGCGCGCGCGGCCGACGGAAGCCTGCGGGACGCCCTGGTCATGATGGATCAGATGATGTCTTTCTCCGGTAATAAGATCACAGCCGGAGAAGTTGTAGAACTAATGGGGATTGTTCCGAGTGACAGGATATCCGGCTTGTCGCTCGCCATTGTTGAGAAGGACCCGGCGCGCGCTATCGGGGCGCTTGACGAAATGATAACCGCCGGCAAGGATCCCGTGTTTGTCGCGAACAGCCTCATCGGGCATTACAGAGACCTCATGGTGTTTAAGACGGTCGGGGCGACCTCGGACGGTAAGATGTTTACCAAAGAAGAATCCGAACAGCTGAAACAGCTGGCAGAGAAACTGTCGCTGGAAGAAATACTTTACGCGCTGCAGAATCTTCTGCGGTCTCTCGAACTCATGAAGTCAACAACGTTCACTCGCGGAGCGCTGGAAGTTACGCTTATCAGGCTGACGCGAAGAGATTCCATCTTGTCACTACCCGAAGTTCTTGTGGGGTTGGGTAATGAAACGGTCTTGCCCGAGCCGGAAGATGCCGAGACCCCTTCACCACACGCACCAGCGGAAAAATCTTTTGATCAGGGCTCGGATGCGGCGGCGTTTCATTGGAAAGCGATGCTGAATCACATAAAAGAAAAGAAGATGTCCGTGTTCACGTTTCTTAATGTGGCCCGGCTGGTAGAGTTTACTGAGAATAAGGTGGTTATTGGATTTACGAAAGACCATCTTTTCAACAAAGAGGTTCTTGAGACGGGAATGAACAGAAGTGTTATTGAAGAGGCCGTGAGAAAAATTACCGCCGCGCCTTCGGTGGTGGAATTCATTACTCTGGAATTTCCGGGGGAAGTCGTTGCGAAGAAAGCGGCCACCGCCGCAAAAAAAGACATGTCAAAAAAAAAGATAAAGCCGGTCATAGAAAAAGCCATGGATGTGTTCGGCGGACATATAGTGCGTGATTTTACAACGGAGGAACAGAAGTGATAAAAGGGTTTCCTTTATCGATGGCCCGGCTTATTGATGAGTTTAACAAAATGCCCGGGATAGGCGTGAGGTCGGCGCAGAGAATGGCGTTTCACGTGTTGGGTTTGCCCAGAGAGGGAGTTGACGCCATTCTGCGGTGCATACGCGAAGTTAAGGAAAACGTCAGATTTTGTAAAGAATGTAACAATCTCAGTGAAAAGGATGTTTGTTCTATATGTTCCGACTCCTCACGAGACCATTCAAAAATATGCGTGGTTGAAGGGCCAAAAAGCGTTATTGCCATGGAAAAAAGCAGTATATACCGGGGATTGTATCATGTTCTGCTTGGCGAACTTTCACCGCTTGACGGTGTCGGGCCCGAGGCGTTAAAGATTCCCGGGCTTATTCAACGGGTTAAAACCGGAGAAACGAAGGAAATTATTGTAGCGACTGGGTTTACCACCGAAGGGGAGACAACGGCCATGTATCTTTTTAAGGTGCTGAAGCCGTTTAAAGTGAAGATTTCCCGGCTGGCCCGAGGCGTGCCGGCAGGAAGCAGTCTTGAATTTACAGATGTAGCCACGATACAACGCGCCTTTGAGGAACGCCGTATCGCCGCGTAGGGGCGGGGCTCATGGCTGTTGGCTCATGGGCGTTGGCTCATGGGGACAAACAGCTAACAGCAAACGGCAAACAGCCAATTGCCGAAGGCAATTATTGCGGCTTGACACGGTATAAATTATGGTATACGCTTAACTACGAGAATGTGATTCGGTTTGTCTGTGTAATATAGGGCTTAAGGGAAAAAACGGTTTTTTTTGCGATAAGATAAAAGGGAGGAAAGAATGGGAATTATAGACGCGGTCAAAAAAGGGTTTGTGGTAGTATCTTCAAAACTCATGAACGTGGTTCTGGTATTTTTCGCATTTAACGCGATCGCGGGTCTTATCAGCCTTCCATTGTCCAACCCGTCGCGGGCGGGGAATCCGGCGTTCGCGGTGATATCGGGCGTTTCTGGCGTGTTGTTTTTTCTGGTGTTTGTCATGCTGCAGGGCGCCGCTCTGGGGCTCGTGAAAGATCAGCTAAAGACATCGGCGTCCGGCATGGCGCAGTTCATAACATACGGCAAGCGTTATTATGTGCGGATACTTGGGCTTCTGCTTTTGTATATACTTATCGCCGTTGGTTTGGTTCTCTTGTTAAGCCTGGTAAGCGCGGGTATTTTACTGCTTGGCGATAATATCGCAACGCGCAGTATCGTGGCTGCGATTGTTACGGTGGTGGGCATAACCGTAATAACGTTTCTGGTTTATCCGATATATGTTGTTGTGATAGAAGATACAGGTACCATTGCCGCTTTCAAAAAAGGCATAGAGGTGGCAAGACAAAATTTCTGGATTACGCTCGGGCTATTCGTGGTTGTGGTTCTAGTGAGTCTTTTGATTTCATTAATTTTCGGGTTTATCACGGGAGCCGCGACTTTGGCTCTGCCTGCAGGCGCAGGCTCGATTCTGACGACTATCATAAACGCGGCGGTGCAATCATATATGCCGATCGTGATGATGGTCGCTTTCATGAGCTTTTACATGTCCCTTGTTTCGGCGAAGGATTCGCGTGAATATACCGGCGAAGCAGCAGGATAAAAGCGGACTGGCAAAGTTTTATCCGCGGTTCTATTCTAATGATCAGGCGGGTTTTTAAATAAACCCGCCTGTTTTTTCAGATTCAACAACAGTAACCAGGAGGGTGTGTCATGGAACGGAGAAAGACCCCGCATGACGGGAATAGCGCGGTTGCGCATGTTGCGCATGCCACGAACGAAGTTATCGCAATTTATCCTATTACCCCGTCAACCCCGATGGGCGAGATATCCGATGCCAAATCGGCGGCAGGCAAGAAAAATATATGGGGAACTGTTCCTGTGGTTGCTGAACTTCAGTCCGAGGGCGGGGCTTCCGGCGCCGTTCACGGCGCGTTGATTACGGGCGCTCTCACGACCACATTCACTGCTTCGCAGGGCCTGCTTTTGATGATACCAAACATGTACAAGATCGCGGGTGAACTTACTCCGACGGTGTTTCATGTGGCTGCGAGATCTATTGCGTGCCAGGCGTTATCAATTTTCGGCGACCATTCCGATGTCATGGCGGTGCGCGCGACGGGATGGGCTTTGTTGGCTGCAGGGAGTGTTCAGGAAGCCATGGACTTTGCGATTATTTCCCAGGCCGCGACGCTTGAGGCAAGGATACCGTTCGTGCATTTTTTTGAAGGGTTTCGCGTGTCGCACGAGATACAGAAGATAGAGGAACTGACCTTTGATGACATGAAGGCCATGCTTGACGAGAAACTGATTTATGCGCGCCGAAAGTGGGGAATGAACCCCGAACATCCGGTAATCCGCGGCACTTCGCAGAACCCCGACGTGTATTTTCAGGGACGCGAATCGGTGAACAAGTATTATGAGGCATGTCCCGCGATAACCCAGAAAGCCATGGATGCTTTCGCGAAACTCACAGGACGGGAATATAAGCTTTTTGAATACGTGGGGGCGAAGGATGCCGACAGGGTGATAGTGATAATGGGCTCCGGCGCGGAAGCCGTGCATGAAGCGGTTGAACATCTCAATGCCGCCGGCGAAAAAATAGGGGTGCTCAAGGTGCGGCTTTTCAGGCCGTTTGACACGAAAAGTTTCATAAATGCTATTCCGTCTACCGTCAAGGGAATAGCCGTTCTTGACAGAACAAAAGAACCCGGCAGCGCCGGCGAACCGTTATACGTGGATGTGCGCACCGCCGTGGGCGAGGCCATTGAGGCGAAGGAAGCTCCGTTCAAGACAGCGCCGATAATAATCGGAGGAAGATACGGTCTCGGGTCGGCCGAGTTCACGCCGGCCATGGCTAAGGCCGTGTATGATAACCTTGCGGCAAAAAAGCCGAAAAATCACTTCACCGTGGGGATAAACGACGATGTTACCGGCACGAGCCTGACTTGTGATGCCTGCTCCGTGATGGAGAAGCCCGACGTTTACAGGGCCATGTTTTACGGGCTCGGGGCGGACGGCACGGTGGGCGCGAACAAGAACTCCATCAAGATTATCGCCGAGGAAACCGATAATTACGCGCAGGGGTATTTTGTATACGACTCCAAGAAAGCGGGCGCGGTTACGGTATCACATTTAAGGTTCGGGAAGAATGTTATCCGCAGTCCGTATCTCATCTCGAGTGCTAATTTTCTTGCATGTCATAATTTTTCGTTTCTTGAGAAATACGATATGCTGAAGAATGTTGTTCAGGGCGGGACGTTTCTCCTGACGTCAACATACGGAAAACAAGAAGTATGGGAGCATCTGCCCGCGAGTGTTCAGAAACAGATAATAGACAAGAAACTCAAGTTTTATGTTATAGACGCGGTAAAGATTGCCGGAGAAGTCGGGCTTGGCGAACGCATAAACGTGATAATGCAGACCGCGTTTTTCAAGATCACCGGTGTCATAGACGAAAAAACGGCTCTTGCGGCTATCAAGAACGCCATTAAAAAAACATATGGAAGCAAGGGAGACAAGGTTGTTGAGATGAACATCCGGGTTGTGGATATGGCTCTTGATCACATAGAAGAGGTTAAGGTGCCGGAGAATTTTACGGGCTCGGTGAAAAAACGGCAGGTTGTTTCGGCGGATGCGCCGGAGTTCGTAAAAGAAACCACGGCCAAGATCATGGTCGGAGAAGGGGAAACGATAAAGGTATCCGAGATGCCGGACGATGGAACCTGGCCGACGGGAACATCCCGGTATGAAAAACGTAATATAGCGTTTAATATTCCGGTGTGGAATACAGAGACGTGCATTCAGTGTGGCAAGTGCGTGTTTCTGTGTCCGCACGCCGTTATACGCGCCAAGATATATAAAGAAGAGCTCTTGAAGAATGCTCCGGCAACCTTTAAGCACGCCGCGCCCAAACCGCCTAAAGGCCGTGAGGGATACGTGTACACACTGCAGGTAGCGCCTGAGGATTGCACCGGATGCGGTGTATGTGTTGAAAATTGTCCCATGAAGGCCAAGGATGCGATAAAAATGATGCCGCAGGCGCCTCTGCGCCATGCGGAAAAGGAAAATCTTGAATTTTTTCTTGACCTGCCGGATCCGGATCCGAAACTTTTCAACCGCGCCGCGATGAACGGCATACAGTTTGTCAGGCCGCTTTTTGAATATTCCGGGGCTTGCGCGGGATGTGGAGAGACCGGGTATGTTCGGCTTCTCACTCAGCTTTTCGGGGCAAGGGCGCTCATAGCCAATGCCACGGGTTGTTCTTCTATTTACGGCGGAAACCTTCCTACAACGCCGTATTGCAAACGCGCCGACGGCCGCGGCCCGGCATGGAGCAATTCTCTTTTTGAGGACAATGCCGAGATTGCTTACGGAATGCGTCTTACCGTGGATAAATATTCTGAATATGCGCACGAGCTGGCAGACAGGATAATAAAAATGGACAATTGTCCGGACGGACTCAAAGGCCTTCTGAAAGAGGTCACCGTCGCCAATCAGTCCGACCAGAAAGAGATAGAGCTTCAGGGTGAAAAGGTAACGGAAGTTAAAAAGTTGTTGGAGAAATGCGATTGTCACGAGTGTCGGGAATTGTTGAGCGTGGCGGATTATTTAAAGAAAAGGTCGGTATGGGCCGTCGGAGGAGACGGATGGGCCTATGATATAGGTTACGGCGGGTTGGATCATGTTCTGGCCGCGGGAAAGAATGTAAATGTTCTGGTGCTTGACACCGAGGTCTATTCCAACACGGGCGGACAGGCGTCAAAGGCAACACCGATGGGCGCGGTAGCGAAATTCGCCGCCAGCGGAAAACCTATCGGAAAGAAAGATCTCGGCCTAATAGCGATGAGTTACGGATACGTGTATGTCGCGAAAATAGCCATGGGGGCCGACCCCATGCAAACACTCAAGGCCTTTATTGAGGCCGAGGCGTATGACGGACCGTCGCTCATCATAGCTTACTCGCAGTGTATATCGCACGGCATTAACATGACAAAAGGAACCGAGGAACAGAAAAAAGCGGTGGCTTCCGGGCACTGGCCGCTTCTCAGATATAATCCGGAACTTGCCGTTGCAGGGAAAAATCCACTCACGCTTGACAGTCAAACGCCAAGCATCAAACTTGAAGATTATATTTATAATGAAAACCGGTACAGAACCCTGCAAAAAAGCAATCCGGAAAGAGCAAAAACCCTTCTGGATAAAGCGCAGAAACTGGTGCTGGATCATTACGCGCTGTATAAGTATCTTTCCGAGCGACAATTCGGTAAGTAAAACCCGCGTAGGGGCGGGGTCACCCCGCCCTAAGCGAACGACCCGAGAATTGCCTGGTGGCCTTACTCCCGGGGACGGTCTATTTCCCCAGCGAGGAAATAGACCTCTGAAATTTCCCTCGCTCTCCCTCAGGCCTTCGGCCTTCGGAAACCGTGCCCGCTCGGGAAATTTAAGCCCCGAAAGCAAGGCCCCCAGTCAATTCTTCGCAACGTACGAGAGTAGGACAGGGTTAGAAACAACCTCTACGTCTTTTATTTTTATGCCCAAACAAACAAAACCAAGTTGGATACGCAGGAAAGTGACGCGGAATGCGACTTCCGATGAAGTCGGCAATGTTCTGCGGCTCCTGAAGCTTAATAGCGTGTGCGAACGTGCGGCATGTCCGAACATAAGCGAGTGTTGGGGTAATAAAGACGTTACGTTTATGATTCTTGGAGACATTTGCACGCGGGGATGCAGGTTTTGCAATATTGATTCGGATAATGTTCTGCCGGCGGCGCCGGACTCTGACGAGCCGCGACGTATTGCCGAGGCCGTTAAGAAACTCGGCATGCGGTATGTTGTTGTTACATCCGTGACACGCGATGATCTTGAGGATAAAGGCGCGGAACATTTCTTGAATACGGCGCGCGAGATTAAGCACGCCGCGCCGGAGGCTAGGGTGGAGCTTCTCATTCCCGATTTCGGCGGCGACCGGGAACTGCTGGAAAAAATAGCTTTTTCGGGAGCGGATGTTATCGGGCATAACATTGAAACGCCGCGGATAGTATATCCCGCCGTGCGCCCCCGATCGGATTACGATGTGTCTTTAAAAACACTTAGCATTTTGAGTTCAATGAAAAAAACAGGCGCGGATATCCTGGTAAAATCTTCAATGATACTCGGCCTCGGCGAAGAAGAAGAGGATATCACCCGAACTCTGAAGGATCTTAAGAACGCGGGAGTTGATATACTCTATTTGGGACAATATCTCGCGCCGTCACGCAAGCATTGGCCAGTTAAACGATATTACCGCCCGGAAGAGTTCACATCCTTTGAGAAAGAAGCCCGCGCAATAGGCTTCACCGCAGTTCTCGCATCCCCCTTCGTAAGAAGCTCGTATCACGCCGCGGAGACGCTTCGGGGACATGCCATTTGGGGACACCCCTCCCGCACGAAAATCACCCGTTTTTGACCCAAAGCAGCAAGGGCGAATCATTATTCGCCCCTACGAATTTCATTTTCGTTCCTTTCCATTCCCGGAACGGAAGCACGGGGAAATAGAAATAGAATTCGTACGGGCGAATAATCATTCGCCCTTCCGCCGCGCCCTCAAACCATTGAACCCGGTTCTTGGCTCGAATTCACATACTTGACAACACCGACGCATTGCTTATAATGTAGACAAGTGCAACTGGCGTTTTGGTCCGTAAAATGCGCATCAATCCGGGTTTTTTCATGAAATCTTACGGGCCACGGCCGTGTTTTGAATAAGCGGTTGAGTGGATAACCACAGGGAAGCGATCTATCAAAAACCGAACGCCTGGGTTTTTGGTTCTTTTGCGTTGTACATTCCACACGAAGTTGTCCTAGATGTCTAAAAACGATTCTTGCCTTAAAAAAACTCCCTTATATGACCGACATCTTGCTGCGGGCGCGAGGATTGTGCCTTTTGCGGGATGGAGCATGCCGTTGCAATATACCGGAATAATCGCAGAACATCTTCATGCTCGGACAAAGGCGGGCCTCTTTGATATCTGCCACATGGGCGAGATTTTCTTGAGAGGGCCGGGGGCCGCCGAAGAGATAAATAGTCTGATAACCTGCCGCGTGGATGATATGCCGTCGGGGAGATGCCGCTATGGATTTCTTCTTAACGAAACGGGCGGGATAATAGACGACCTTATTGTTTTTAGGATATCGCCGGAAGAGTTCATGCTTGTCGTGAACGGCGCGTGCAGGGAAAAAGATCTCGCCTGGATAGAAGCGCATGTTTCCGGGCGTGTTACGGTTGCGGATGAATCGGACAAAACGGCAAAACTTGATATTCAGGGGCCGTCGTCGGGCGCGGTTCTCGCGACGCTGCTTCCGCACGAGACGCTTGAAGATATCAAACGTTATCGTTTTATTAATACCCAAATAGACGGTATCAGGGTTCTTCTCTCGCGAACCGGTTATACGGGAGAACTCGGATATGAATTGTTTTTTCCAGCAGAAGATGCGATACAACTCTGGGACGCGTTGATTAAGATTGACGGAGTGAAACCAATCGGGCTGGGCGCGCGCGATACGCTAAGATTGGAGATGGGATACTCGCTTTACGGGAACGATATAGATGAGAAGCACACGCCGCCGGAGGCAAACCTCGCGAAATTCGTGTTCATGGAAAAAGATTTTATCGGAAAAGAAGCCATTTTAAAACAGTCAAGAGAAGGCACCCCTCGCGTTCTGACCGCTTTTGTGTGTGAGGCGAGAAGAAGCGCCCG
>CAZGOZ010000032.1:11406-13739 GCA_964528025.1 uncultured Planctomycetia bacterium | reverse complement strand
GCGGTTAATCCCAAGTTTGCGACGAAAGATTCCCCGCGTGAACAGTTTGACTGGGCCATGCGTTTCTTTGAACAGGGGGATTTTAACCAGGCCGCCGAAGAGTTTGCCCGCCTCACCAAACAATATCCCGATTCCGTGTTAGCCCCCGAAGCTCAGTATTACGCCGGTCGCTCCTATGAGGAGCTCGGTAAATACTATTTTGCATTTCAGAATTATCAAAAAACCGTAGAAATTTATCCTTATACCAAGCGGATGGAAGAGATAATCGAGCGCGAATATAATATCGCGAATATTTTTCAGTCCAAGGAAACATCCAAGTTGATGAACGTGGAGCTATCAGAAGCGCTTACGAGGGCCGTGGACGTATATGGGAAAGTAGTTGAGAATAGCCCCTTTGGGGAATACGCGGATAAGGCCTTATATAGAACGGCGGAATGTTACAGACGTCTGCAGAACTATGATAAGGCGCTTGAATCGTATGAAAGAATCGTCAATGATTATCCCGAAAGCGATTTCGGGGCTGAAGCAAAATACCAGCTTGCTTATACGCGTTATGAGGCCTCGCTTGATCCCGAGTATGATCAGGAAAGGACCGAGAAAGCCCTGGAGGAGTTCAAGTATATTTCCAGAACAACCCCGATTCCCGGGATAGCAAAAGAAGCAGGGAAGATGCTCGTAGAGCTTGAAGACCGAAAAGCAGAGAGCATGTTAAAAATCGCGGAATTTTATGAACGCCAAAATAGATATGAGAGCGCGCTTGTTTATTACAGAGATGTTGCGGAAAGAATGCCCGCAACAAGTGCCGCTAAACAGGCGGAAGAAAGAATAAAAATCCTAAAAGGAAAGGTCGGGTCCTGATGCGTTTGGTCATTTCCATGTTCTTGACGCTTTTTATGGTAAGTGCTGTCGGCTGCGGGTATACGACCGATTCGCTTCTTCCTCCGGAACTCAGTTCTATACATATTGACAACTTTGAAAATAAGATAAACGTCAGCGGGGTGGTCTCGAACAAAAGGCAGGTCTACTCATACTGGCCCGGTCTTGAAGTTGATATTACCAGGGCGGTAATCGATAAATTTGTTTTTGACAGGCGGCTGGAGGTTGACAGCTCGCAAAAGGCCACCATGCAGCTGAAGGGCACGCTGGTGGATTTTCGCCTGTACCCGTTAAGTTATAACCAGGAAGACAATATTGAGGAGTTTAGGGTGGAGGTTTATGTTGATCTTGAACTTTACAACAACCTTACGGGCGAGCTCATGTGGAAAGAATTGAGGTTCATGGGGCAGTGTGATTACAGGGTAACAGGGCCCAATGCGAAGACAGAATCAGCCGCTGTAGATGGGGCTGTCGTGGATCTCTCGGAAAGAATTGAAGAACGTGTCATTGAGGCATGGTGATGTCGCCACATGAGTAAGAACTATCTGGTGCTCGGAGATGACGAGTATATAAAAAGATCCGAGATCGATAAAATTAAAAAAAAGTTTCTCTCTTCCGGCACAGAAAACGTTAACTATTCAGTTCACGGTTCCGATGATATAGAAGAAGCAATGATTTCCCTCGGGACACTTCCCTTTCTGTCAGAACAAAGGGTTGTCTTTATAAAGGATATTGGCACCCTGCCCGATAGATCCATGCAGAGCATTCTCTCTTATCTTGAAAATCCCTCCGGCTCAAACGTCCTTGTGATGTCGTCCGACAGATCCTTTAAAAAAACACAGCATTATCGCCGACTGTCCGATATCGTGAATCTGGTAGCGGCGGATAGGCCTGATATCCTGACCATAAGAAAATGGATAGAGGGCTTTTTTAGAAAAAAAGGAGTAGAAATATCGGCAGAGGCCGTGAAACTTATCACGGAGCTGAAAGGGACGGATACCCCTGCCGTGAAAGCCGAGCTGGAAAAACTTCTTTCTTTTTCGGACGGGCGGAGGATTGAAGTGAGCCACGTGGAAGAGCTTGTAGGCCGCAGCGTGAGAGAGGCCGTATTTAAACTGGTTGATGCCATAAACGCTCGTGACGCCGGATGGGTTTTCCGTATTTTGGACGATCTTTACGACCAGAGAAAAAAGACGTATGAGATCATAGGATATCTCGGGTGGTATATAAGGATCATGCAGAAGATAAAACTGTTATCCTCCACCGGGGCGGCTCCGATAAAAATAGCCGGAGAACTCGGCTATTCCCCCGGCTATACAAATAGACTTATCGGGCAGTCAGGGAAGTATCCCGCCGGCAGGATAAAACAATGGGTATCCCTTCTTGTTGCGGCAGATCGCGACATAAAAACCGGCCGCCCGGAGACATTGGTGATGGAGATGCTGCTCGTAAACCTC
>CAZGOZ010000032.1:0-11306 GCA_964528025.1 uncultured Planctomycetia bacterium | reverse complement strand
CATAAAAACCGGCCGCCCGGAGACATTGGTGATGGAGATGCTGCTCGTAAACCTCCTCACACCTTCATTCACCGCTTTACCTGCGGAGAACGTTCCTATATAATATAGCGTATGCAACTTGATAGAAACAGACCTATAGGGGTTTTTGATTCGGGCGTGGGCGGGCTGACGGTTGTCAGAAAGATTCGCCAGGTTCTTCCTTTTGAGGATGTCATCTATTTTGGTGATACCGCAAGGGTTCCTTACGGCAATAAATCCCCACGCACCGTTACGCGCTTCGTGAGTGAGATCATGGCCTTCATGGCAAAAAGCAAGGTCAAGATGGTTGTTGCGGCGTGTAATACCGCTTCAAGTCTTAGCCTTTCATCTTTAAAAAACGCCTGTTCTGTGCCTGTTGTCGGCGTTATAACTTCCGGAATTAAAGAAGCCGTGAGGGTTTCCAGGAACGGGAAAATAGGTCTTATAGGCACGAGCTCTACCGTGTCCAGCAGGGCTTATGAAAAAGCTTTAGCGAAAACCGGCGCGGCATGCCGTCTTTTTTCAAAGGCCTGTCCCTTGTTTGTGCCTCTTGTTGAGAACAGGATTATTAACGACGAGGTGACCCGCAAAATGGCCGAAAGATATCTTAGACCGCTTAAAACAAAGCAGGTTGATACATTGATTCTCGGATGTACGCATTATCCCGTTCTAAAAGGGGTTATAAGGAAAGTTATGGGAAATACCAGGCTTATTGATTCGTCTTCCGCCGTGGCCGGGCAGGTCAGAGAAACGCTTTTGGACCAGGGCCTCGCGGCGCGCGGCCGGAAACGGCGTGGCCGGATAAAATACTATGTTTCGGATGATACCGAGGCGTTTTGTGCCGCTGCCGGTATTTTTATGAAAGAAAAGATTGAAGCGCGAAAGGTGATTTTATGACCGCTCGTCGGGTTAAGGCAAAACAAATAGAAGACATCGTGAGGGATTTGTGTATTCAAGCGAACACCGTGTTGCGTCCGGATGTGCTGAAGGCTTTGGTCGAGGTTCATCGCAAAGCGCAAAAAGCCTCACTTGAGAAAAAGATGCTCGGCGTTCTTCTGGACAATGCCGCTCTTGCCCGGGACAAGCGAGTTCCGCTTTGCCAGGATACCGGCATGCTGATAGTTTTTGTTGAGATTGGCGAAGAGGTGCTTGTCTGTGACGGCAGCCTGAAAGATGCGATCAATAAAGGGGTGGAGGTGGCTTACCGTGAGGGATGTTTCCGCAAATCCGTCGTCAGTGATCCGTTGACAAGAAAAAACACCGGCACCAATACTCCGGCCGTGATACACGCGGATATTGTTTCGGGAGATAAAATAACCGTTTCAGTGATGCCGAAAGGATTCGGCAGTGAGAACAAGAGCCGATTGAACATGTTGCTTCCCACGTGCGGTCCGGACGAGATAACAGATTTCTGCGTAAAGGCCGTAAAAGCAGCGGGCCCGGACGCGTGTCCGCCGTATATCCTGGGGATAGGTCTGGGCGGGACGATGGATTCGTGCGCGCTTCTGGCAAAGAAGGCGCTGTTGCGTCCTATTGACAGGCCGAATCCCGCGCGGCACATAGCGGAACTGGAAGAACGGATAAAGAAAGAAGCGAATGCGCTTGAAGTCGGTGTCATGGGGGTGGGAGGCGCGGCGACGGTTATCGGGGTTAATATAGAACAGGCGCCTACGCATATAGCGGGACTCCCGGTTGTGATAAACATATCGTGCCATGCGTTGCGGTCAGCTTGTGCGGTGATATAGTGGTGAGAGAATAGGCTAAAGTCCGGTCGGCATACCTCCTACCAGGGCCCCTCCGCCCGGTGTGGATCCTCCCTGTACGGAGGCATACCGACCGGCCTTTAGCCTATTCCCCGAGTAGTTATTCGGAGACCTTGGGTGCGTGAGACAACGGCCGATCGGCATGCCTCCTACCAGGGCCCCTCCGCCCGGTGTGGATCCTCCCTGTACGGAGGCATTCCGACCGGCCATCACGAATTACCCGAGTAGGGATAAACGAAGAGAGAGAGAGTCGAAAAATGAATGTGGGAAAGTGTATAAAAACACCTTTAAGTGAAATTGTAATTGCTGAGCTTAAGGCCGGCGATGAAGTATTGTTATCCGGAGTTATATATACGGCGAGGGATCAGGCGCATTCAAGAATGGCCGGGATGATAGCGCGCGGCGAAGACCTTCCATTTGATATTGACGGGCAGGTTATTTATTACTGCGGACCGGCGCCGTCGCAAACCGGAGTGATAGGTTCCTGCGGGCCGACTACCTCGTCCCGGATGGATCTTTTTACGCCGCCGCTTCTTGGAGCCGGATTGAAAGGAATGATAGGTAAGGGGTCCAGATCCCCTGCAGTCGTTGATGCGATCAAGCGTCACGGAGCCGTGTATTTTCTGGCGCCCGCGGGAGCCGGCGCGTATATAAGAGAAAAAGTTAAGAGTTGTGAGATAGAAGCATTCGGAGATCTCGGTCCGGAAACGGTGTATAAACTGATGGTTGAGGATCTTCCGTTGATTGTCGGTGTGGATCGCGAGGGACGCGATATATACGACAGGTTGAGGAAGTAATCGAAAGGAGCGCGATGAGAGGCGACGGTAGACAGGCGAACGGTATCAGAAACGTAAAAATAACAACCCCTTACATGAAGTATGCCGAGGGGTCGTGTTTGTTTGAGATAGGCGAGACTAAGGTTATATGCACGGCTACTGTTGAAGACGGTGTTCCGCCTTTTTTAAGAGGAAAGGGAACCGGCTGGATAACATCCGAATATTCAATGCTTCCCAGAGCGTGCAGAAGGAGAGTGCCGCGGGAATCTACAAAAGGGAAAAAGGGCGGCAGGACTCACGAAATACAGCGTTTGATCGGCCGTGTGTTGCGTACGGTTGTTGACATGAATGCCCTGGGGGAGAGGACCATCTGGATTGATTGCGATGTAATGCAGGCGGATGGCGGCACGCGGTGCGCGGGTATAACCGGAAGTTTCATCGCCTTGTATAAGGCGCTTTTACATTTGAAAAAGCAGAAAGTATTCAAAGACCTGCCTATCAGGGATTTTGTGGCCGCTGTGAGCGTTGGCATTGTCGGCGGCGTGAATTATCTTGATCTCAATTATGATGAGGATTCAACTGCCGATGTGGACATGAATGTCGTGATGACCTCAAGCGGCAGTTTTGTTGAACTGCAGGGGACGGCGGAAAAAGAACCGTTTACTCGCGAACAGATGGATGATATTCTGAAACTGGCCGGGAAGGGCATCGGAATTCTTATTGATAAACAAAAAACGGCGCTGGGACTTAGTTAAAGCGCTCGGAGGATGCTGTCATGACGAAAAAAGTACTGGTAGCGACATTTAACGGCAAGAAAAGACGCGAGTTAAAGACCCTGCTGCAGGAAATAAAAGGTCTTGAAGTCCTGGATTTGAACGATCTGGATATGGCCGCGCCGATTGTCGTTGAAGACGGGAAGACCTTCCGCCAGAATGCTGTCAAGAAAGCTCTGACAATGTCCAGGTTTTTTGACGGCCTGGTTGTTGCGGATGACTCCGGACTGGAAGTGGACGCTTTGGACGGAAGACCGGGAGTTCGATCCGCGCGGTTCGCCAGAAAAGAAGCCACTGACAGCGAGAATAATGAAAAACTTCTTAAACTGCTTGCTAAAGTCCCTGAAAATAAACGCCGGGCAAAATTTGTCTGTCATGTAGCGCTTGCCGCCAAGGGTATTTTACTGGAGAGTTTTGAAGGCGAGATTAAAGGTCAGATTATCCTAAAGCCTAAAGGAAAGAACGGGTTCGGGTATGATCCTCTCTTTGTCCCGAAAGGCGGAAAAACAACTTTTGCGGATATGCCGGCTGCCGACAAGAACCGCATAAGTCATCGCGCTATGGCCATGCGAAAACTCAAGCGTTCCATACGAAAACATCTGAAGAAGAAAAGTTGATGGGGTGAGCGATGGGATTTGAACCCACGACCACCTGAGCCACAGTCAGGCGCTCTACCAGCTGAGCTACGCCCACCACGAGGAAATGTTTTAATATTCTAAGTGCTTATGCCCGTTTAGTCAACTGAATTAGCTTTTCGAATGTTCCCAAAAACTGGTACGCCCGGCAGGGTTCGAACCTGCGACCTACTGCTTAGAAGGCAGTTGCTCTATCCAACTGAGCTACGGGCGCATGCCTGTTTAGATCCTATTTTTTATACTGGTGCGGATGGAGGGATTCGAACCCCCACGGTAAAACCACTGGCTCCTAAGGCCAGCGCGTCTGCCAGTTCCGCCACATCCGCCTGGTCGGGAAGGTGGGATTCGAACCCACGGCCCCCTGCTCCCAAAGCAGGTACGCTAGCCAAGCTGCGCCACTTCCCGAATGCCGGCTGTTTTTATTCCGTTCCGGGTTGCTACATTATAGCAATGTGATTTTCGCAAGTCAATGCCAGAATCGGGGACATGCCTTTTGGGGACACCCCTGAGCACGAAAATCAGCCGTTTTTCCACGTTTTCGAGAACAACCCCACTCTGGACGAACGCTCCGAACGACACGAAGAATTGCCTGGGGGCCTTACCCGCGAAGATGGTCATAGAAACCGCTCGAAATTCCTTTGCAATGTATTTGGATAGGACGCGTTGTGAGTGTTTCTACCAGAACGAGGTTCTGTACGAAACACTCACAACGCGTCTTGTTTGGAAAAATGTAGTGTAAATGCAGGGTTGTGGTTTTTTGTATGGGATCGCGGAATTGCCAGCCCCCCGAAAACTCCCGCACCCCCATACCGGATCACACCTCACTGATCACAGATCACTAACGTTTCCCCGCCCTTCGGGTCGCTTTTTAAATTCCATCCGCTTGCCTCTCCGCTGTGCGTAAGATATAATGCTCCCATGACAATCCCCGAAAACAAATGCCTTGCCCGCGAGATAGAGGCATACCTGAATAGAACCTTTCCCCTGAAACTCGGAGTAAATAAGAAAAACGAACTTATCCGGCTGATTTATGAAATTTCCAGGGCGCGTGGCCTTTCGTGCGATGAGGTCGTCAATGACGCCGGTATCAATAGTATTGTCGCCGATGGAAAAGACGGGGTTTTTAGTAAGGTAAAAAAAACGCTTCTGAAGGCTCGATATCCGTCTTTGAAGCAGGGCATGAAAGTGCGGGTTATGCCGCTTAAGATGGACGGAATCCGGGATGAGGCCATGGTGTGGGATTTTAAGCTGAACCCGAAAGTCATTTTTGTTGAAAAAGACGTTCGCGGCACGGAACCGGCGGAAAAAATAATAAGGAATTTTCCCGCAGCTAAACTCACGGTTATAAATAACATTAACGATGTTCTCAGAAATACAACCCGCACCGAAGCCACGTCAGCGTATAACGCGCGCAGAGATAACCTTGTACTAATAAAGAATAAGAGCGCGTTTATCAAGCAGTGTCCATGCAGCGCCGGCTGCGTCAGATGCGGGTATATGATATTGAACATCGGTTTCGGATGCCCGGTGGATTGCGCATATTGTTTTCTTCAGACCTATTCTAATGTTCCCGGTATCGTGTTACCGGTTAACCTGGAAGATTATGCCGGGTATGTTACCCGGCTTGACGGAGAGGTCTCTCAAAAAACAAGGATTGGCACCGGAGAGTTCACCGACTCGCTGGCGTTGGACAATTATACCGGCTACGCCGCGTTTTTAATACCGCTTTTCCGGAAAACCGCGAATCTGGTGCTTGAGCTCAAGACAAAGACCTGCATGGTAGATAACCTCATGAAAGAAGATCCGCATGAAAACATTGTTATCTCCTGGTCAATGAACACCCGTGACATGGCGCAAAGATATGAAAGAGGAGCCTCAGATATTGACGCGCGAATAAAGGCTGCGTGCGAGGTTGCCCGCCGGGGGTACCGCGTCGGATTTCATTTTGACCCCATGATATACTATGACGGATGGGAAACCGATTACAGGGCTATTGCGGAAGAACTTTTCTCGCATGAGGAGATACGGCGCCGCGCCGCGTGGATAAGTCTGGGGACACTGAGGTATACTCCCGGCCTGAAACAGACGGCCGAACGAAGATTTCCGGAAAACCTTGTATTCTACCGCGGCGAGTTCTTTCTGGACGCGTGCGGGAAATTTCGGTATCCTGAAGAAGTGAGAATAGACATGTATAACAAGATGGCTCGGTGGATTCGATCTTCCGGTGTCAAATGCTGGATATATCTATGTATGGAACCGGCGGATGTTTGGAAAAAGGTAATGCTGGAACGCAAGAGATAAATGTAGATACAGAGTGAACAGTGATCTGTGAGTAGTGAATAGTAAAATCCAAATGACAAAGCACAAAATCCAAAATAAATCCAAAATCTCAAATCCAAATAACAAAACTTTTATTTGTGTTTTGGATTTTGGTATTTATGCTTATTTTGTGCTTTGAATTTTGTCATTTGACATTATTTGTGTCTTGGTTGTTGGTTATTCAAATCAGAAGGGGGCAGTCATGGCGTGGAGATTTTTTATGGTATCTCTTTTGCTGATATTCTCTTTATCCGGCGTAACGGCAAATGCTTTTGCCCGGAAGAATAAACCTATAAAACTGCCCGAGCCGGGGTATGAAGGCAGTATCTCGGTGGAGCAGGCTATTAGCCAGCGCAAATCCGTCAGGAATTTTGGGGCAGCGCCGTTAATGCTGGAAGAGGTCTCGCAGATACTTTGGGCGGCTGGCGGGGCGACGATTGACGGTGTGACCGGGCCCACGCGGGCGTATCCTTCCGCCCGTGGGATGTATCCTCTGGAGATATACCTGGTTGCCGGTGACGTGTCTATGCTGGGAGAGGGTATTTACTGGTATGACTGGAGAGAGCATTCGCTGACGCTTATAAGGGAGGGTGACTTTCGGAAAGAACTCAGCCATGCGGCATTGGGTCAGGGCGCGGTTCTTAACGCCCCGGTTTCAATCGTTGTTGTAGGGAACGGTCAAAAAACCGGAAAGAGGCAGGTTGACTTGAACGATGTGCGTTACATGTCCATGGATGCCGGACACATGGGGCAGAATGTTCATCTTGAGACCGAAAGCATGGGGCTTGGTACGGTAATGGTGGGTGGGTTCACGGATAAAGAGGTGTTGGATCTTTTGGGAATTAAAGACAGAACTGTTATTTATGTCATGCCGGTAGGAAAACCGAGGCAATAAACACGATCGGCAGCGAGAGACACATGGATTTGCATGAAATAGATAAAAAAATAAGCGGTTTTGTGGCTGAGATGAATTTCTATGTATTTCTGATACCTCTTAATGGGGAAGAGGAAAAGGAGAAGTTCTTCGCCGCTCTTCTTAAAGGTAAAGAATATAATCCGGTGTTCCGGTATAGCCCTCCGGAGGTCGGCAACTTAAAAAAACGGGTTAAAGCAGCGCGTTCCTGCCTTGCCGCCGATGGCATTCAGTATTTATTTGCGGAAAAATTGGACTTTATGTTAAAACAAATTGAGCTTCTCCAAAGCGATGATGGGGATTTCGGCCGGCTTTCCGGGGAGTTATACGGCGTGCCGGACGCGGAATGCCTGAAAGTATCGGAGAAAATATTGGTGGAGAGCCTTGAAAACGGATTTATCTTTCCTGAAGAGACCGTCACACCGGATGAAATGGCCGCCGTCTTGCGCGGTGAACTGAAGAGTAAAGGGATAGACTGGAAGTGTGTGTTAAAAAAAAGAAGCGTTTCCAAAATAAATGTATCGGGCAGAGACAAGACGATCTACGTTAACCCGGACATTTGTTATACCGCCGACGAGGTCGGCCGACTGAAAGTGCATGAAGTGATGGTTCATGTCTACCGCGGCGCCAACGGCCGGAGACAGCCCTTCGGAATATTCGCCGAAGGATTGGCCGGGTATGACGAAACTGAGGAAGGCCTGGCCATTGCGGCTGAGGAAGTAGCCGGATGTTTAAAAACGGATACGCGCCAGTTAAAGATATATGCGGCAAGGGCTGTTTGCGTGGATTACTGCGCGCGGGGAACGTTTTACGAGACATTTACTCGCCTTGGCAGTTTTTTTCCGGACTATCTGGCATATCGGCTGACCGAAAGAGGCAAGAGAGGTTTAAAGGACACTTCCGTCGCGGGCGCCTTCACCAATGGGTTTCATTACATCGAGGGATGGATGAAAGTGAAAAAATATATCGCTGATGGGGGAGATCTCAGTTTGCTTTATACCGGCAAGATAGGAATAAAAGACGCAAAACTCGTGAAAAAACTACTTGATGAGGGTATACTAGAGCGTCCGCGGTATTTGCCGGATTTCGTCAGCGGAAAATAAGATCATGAAAAATATCATAGAATATCTAAAGGATAAATATGGGCCGTGGGGATGGCTGGGCCAACGCGCTCATGACGCCGAAGGTATTAACCGCATACTGCCGCTGGACTTTATTATAAGCTGTGATTATGGCACGGAAGTTCCGCATTATTTCCGTGAAGAGGATGTTTTTTCTATTGAAAAACAGAACGGCATCCGCAAAGACTGGTCCAACGAGGATCTGAACGACAATCTGCGCGGTGCGTTGGGTCGTAACATTTTTGAACGGTGGAAGAGATACCCATCTCGCGTGAACCTTTTATGTTATCGTTCCGTATCCCGGCTTGAAAACAAGCGTTTTCTGCCGTCACGCAAGCCTGTCATACACGCAGCGTCGACTAAATTAAAAAAATATTTTGACAATAAGCTTTTGCTTTATCGTAACCTTCCGAAACTTTCTCTGCCGAGAATTAAAGGTAAGGTGGAAGCCCCCGGAAAAGCGACTTTTGAGGATTTGCGGAAAGAATTGTCTTTACCGTTTGTCGTGCAGTTCCCGTACGGCTCGGGCGGTAATTTCACGTTTATTATCCGCGAAAAGAAAGAGTATGACCGGTTGCGCGAAAACTATCCGGACATAAAAGTTATCATGCGGAGATACGTTGACGGATTTTCGTTGAATGTCAACGCGGTTGTGCTTTCCGATGGCAACGGTTGCAAGACCGTCTGCACGTCTCCGTCGGTGCAGATTACGGGTCTTCCGGAATGCAGTAACTTTTTGTCGTCTTTTTGCGGGAATGATTTCGCCGCGGCGAGAGATCTTGACCGGCGCGTAATAGCCGATGTGGAGTCGCATATTGGGACCATCGGGGCATGGATGGGAAAAAAAGGGTTTCGGGGCGTTTTCGGCATGGATTTTGTTGTGGAAAGGGACACGGTTTATCCGGTTGAGATAAACCCGAGGTTCCAGAATTCTACGGCATTATATACCTCTTTGAGCGCGGAGTCGGTCCCGAGTGAAAGATCGTTCTTTCTGCTGCATGCCGCCGAATTTCTCCGGCACGCCGATCCTCTGATGAAAAAATATATGCGTGATTTTCCGTGTCGCGAGCTCATGGCGCCTCTGGACGGAAGCCAGGTAATATTACGTAACCGGACGCGGAGAAGCGTGGTAAAGGGAAAACTTGTTCCGGGAGTGTACAGGATGAACGATGGGGCTTTGGAGTTTACCTCCGGAAGCGCCTCACTCGACGCATGCCGTCGGAAGGGTGATGTGCTGGTGACATGCGGCGTTCCGAGCCCTTCCACGGTGGTAGAAGAGAACGCTCCTGTTTGCAAGATACAGATGAAGACAAGCGCGCTTGAGGCGTCCGGAAAGAGAAGCCTTTCTCCGGAAACCGCCGGGGTAATAGCCGCTCTTTATGATAAAATCGCATTGGAGGATGCTTCCGATGATAGAACGTGATCCAAAATATTACGTCACGGGACACAAGGGATGCTCTGCCCCCACGGCGCCGTTTTACTTGAGAGCGCTCGTGTTTGACGGGACTGAGGGTGATCTCAATACCCGTCTGGTAAACGCGTTCAACGATTCTTTGCGGGAGAAAGACATGTTTCCGGGTTGCCGTTTGGATCTTCCTCCGCGCGGAGAGCGTTGTCTTCCGGCGCAAATAGTTATTATTAACGCATCGGGCGATGACCTTCCCACTTCCCACGAAACCGCGCGTGTTTTCCGTTCTCACGGTGCGAAAAAGGGGCATGATTTTACCGTGAATGTGGTTAATTCTCGCCGTGAATTAACAGCCCTCGTGGATAACGATCCCGATAGGACTCTCATTATAAGCCAGTGTGTTGATAAGAAGGTTTATGACGTGGCATTCGCCGACGAGCTTGAAAAACGGCGTGTAGTAATCGTTCCGGGCAGGCATACGGCGCCGGGAAGTATTTTTTCCGACAAAAACGCGAGCTATCATTTGCTTTCCGCGGGCGGCGAAGAGTGGACAAGGGTAGCGAGATACAGAAAGGTATCCGTTGAGAAAAAAACTACCGCGGATGTCGTCAACGGTATTTTTGTGGCGCTGGAAGAGCTTAAACGTGAAACCGGACAAACGATGTTTTTTGTCAAACCGCATGAAGGCGGCGGCGGTCTTGGCGGATTCCGCATAGTGGAAAAGGACGGAGGGTATATCATCCCGGATCTTTCCAAGGTTTCGGGGGAATCATCTGAAGCGCATCCCGTTTTTATTGACGTTGACGTGACCGACACCGCAAAACTCCGGGAGATACTCTGGGTATACCGTCTTTTCGCGAATGATAAAAAGATGAGCGCTAATTATCTGAAAATAAAACTGCCTGTCACCGGTGACGATGCCCAAGATGTTAAAGTGATACGTGATTATCTTTCGGGCTGCGCCGAGCGCCGCGCGCAGCGAGTATCCGGAATGATAATAACCCGAGCCGAGGCGGAGAAACGGCTGATTAACGCGATAGATCTTTTTGAGAAAAAGTTCGCGAGGCGTTATGTTGCGCTCGTGAATGAACATCTTGATTTCGGGTTGTGGGGGCTCAGGGCTCATTACCGTTTGGCCCGGCAGGGTCCGGTTCTTGAGACGATATATCACCGGATATTCCAGCTGGCCTTTACCGCCGAAGGTATCGGGTATACAGGTTCGGATAATATTTCCAATAAACAGACGGGTGACTTAGAGATAATGCGGCTGGGCCCGCTGAACGCGATACTTCTCGCGGCGATAGGAGGCCAAGACGCGCTTTTCGCGTCCCTCATCAAGGGTGCGGAAGCTCTTGCGGCCTTGGCAGAACTGCTTCCGTCGGAAGACGTTCGGCGCGTTCCCTTGAGACTTCAGATTGACTTAGCAGCCGTCGCCCGGCGTATAGGCGAAGGAAACGCCGACACCGCCAGAGGCCTGTGCCTGGCATCACGTTGGTCAGAATTCGTCCGTAACGCGCAAGGATGGCTGGAAGACGCCCTCGCGTATTACGCGTGGAAGAAGCGAAGAGCATAGAGCAGAG
>CAZGOZ010000031.1:3392-14004 GCA_964528025.1 uncultured Planctomycetia bacterium | reverse complement strand
GCAGGCGGGATCAAATTTTGCTTTGCAAAATTTGGTGGGCGAGACAGGAATCGAACCTGTGACTTCTACCTTGTAAAAGTAGCACTCTAACCAGCTGAGTTACTCGCCCTAAATTTTGCGAAACAAAATTTACATCGAACCCCGCATGGGGTGAGATGTCTATTTTACTTACTCAACCGTAACCGATTTCGCGAGATTTCGCGGCTGATCTATGTCGTATCCGAATTCCGCGGCCACGTAATACGCCAAAAGCTGTAACGGCAGAGCCACCAGAAAAGGCGAAACCTCTTCCGGCGCCGCGGGGATCTCCACAATATAGTTTATCTCTCCGGAGACCTCCATCTTGTTTCCTTTGGAAACAATCACCATAACGATTCCGCCTCTGGCTTTTATTTCCTGTATGTTTGACACCATCTTGTCATATGTCGCGGATTGCGGGGCCAAACAAACCACCCACGGATTTTCGTCTATCAACGCGATCGGTCCGTGTTTCATTTCTCCGGCGGGATATCCTTCGGCGCTGATGTAAGAGATCTCTTTTAATTTCAGCGCGCCTTCCAGCGCGTTGGGATAATTGATGTTCCTGCCCAGATAAAGAAAACAGCTTTTGTTGTTGCGTGCCAGGTAATACTCATGAAATTTTGCGGCATACGCGGCCAACGGGTTCTTTCGCACGCGATACTGCTTGAGTGTTTTTTCGGCCAGACCGGACGCCGCCTTGAGACTGCGCAGAAACGTTTTGTCTCGGGGTTTTTTCTGTTTTATTTCAAAAGCGAGATAATACGCCAAAAGATATAAAATCGCCATCTGCGCGGTATACGCCTTCGTGGATGCCACGGCTATTTCCGGGCCCGCATGCGTGTAAATAACCCCGTCCGCCTCTCTGGCTATGGAGCTTCCCAGAACATTGCATATGGCCAGGACAACAGCCCCTTTTTTCTTCGCTTCCCGAAGCGCCGCAAGCGTGTCAGCGGTTTCTCCGGACTGAGATATCACTATCATCAGCGTGTCGCGTCCAACCAACGGGTCTCTATACCTAAACTCACTTGAATGATCCACCCAGACCGGTATCCGCGCGTGTTTTTCAATTAAATATTTTCCGGTCAACCCGGCGTGATACGCCGTTCCGCATGCGGCAATCGCGATGTTCTTTGTCTTTTTTAACCGCGCCTTGGAAATGACAAGCTCCTCAAATTCAACGCGATCTCCCTTGACCCTTTCCCGGAAAATCCTGCGCAACACGGCCGGCTGTTCGTGAATCTCTTTCAGCATAAAATGTTCGTACCCGGCTTTTTCCGCTTGTGATATATTCCAGTTTATCCGCGTCCGTTTTCTCCGGACTTTTCTGCCGCGAGAGTCATAAATATTACAGGTTTGGTTGGTGATTTCCGCGGTCTCGCCATTTTCAAGATATATCACATCTTTTGTCCATTCAAGTATGGCGGGAATATCGCTGGCAACAAAATTCTCGCTTTTTCCCAGGCCGACCACCAGAGGGCTGTCCCTGCGGGAGGCCACTATCCTGCCCGGTTCTTTTTTGTGCACCGCCGCTATGGCGAATGATCCTTTTAGTTCTTTCGCCGCTGCGCGCACCGCCGCGCACAGATCCCCGCGATAGCGATCCGCTATAAGATGCGCAATCACCTCGCTATCCGTGTCCGAAGAAAAAACGCATCCTTTTTTCTGCAGTTTTTTCTTTAATTCAGGATAATTCTCGATGATTCCGTTGTGGACAATGGCAACCTGTCCGTTATAATCAAGGTGGGGGTGTGCGTTTATATCATTCGGCGCGCCGTGTGTCGCCCATCGCGTATGACCTATACCGGTGTTCCCATGAATCGGATTGCGTTTCAAGCTTTCCGCCAGAACGGCTAATTTTCCCTGTTTTTTTCTTACGAGAAGCCGCCCGTTCTTCACCACGGCGATGCCGGCAGAATCATACCCGCGGTATTCCAGGCGGGAAAGCCCTTTTATGAGCACCTTGCTGACGTCTTTCTTTCCTGTATACCCGATAATTCCGCACATCAAGAATCTCCCTGGAACTTATCCATGATATTGATGATATCGTTTTTCGCGCATCGGCCCACGAGCGACGCCATGTAGATGAGAATGGACAACTGCCAGCAATCCTCGGGCCCAAGAATCAGGGCCGTATTCACGTTTTCCCGTTTCTCCAACTGCTTTTTATGTTTTTGCGCGCTTTTTGCCAGAGAAACTTCGTCCAGATCAAGCGTCATCATGGTGTTGTTATACTTCATCGACGGAAACCTTATTCCCCTCATCATGAAAAATACCTGAAGGGCTCCCTGCTCAATTTTAAGGTCCTCTTCAAAATCAAACCCTTCAAACTGCGGCATGTTCTCCGGAAGAAAGAGAAATGGCTTTTCCACGAGAATTTTTCCTTTCCTCACTACCGTATTCCCCTCGTTCACGACGGACGCGCCCAAAAAAATATACGGCACGCTAGTGCTGTGAAAAGTTGAAAGGCCCTTGGCCCTTCCCCTTATTATTTCCGTTTTTTCCTGGGCTTTCGCCCATAACTTTTCAATATCCATGTGTCTTCCTTATGGCACGTAGGGGCGAATAATTATTCGCCCCTACTTTCTACTTTTTGTCATTCCCGCGCAAGCGGGAATCCATTCTGGATCCCCGTTTTCACGGGGATGACAAATAAAAACAAAAATTGGTATCCCCAAGGGGATTCGAACCCCTGTCGCCAGAATGAAAATCTGGTGTCCTGACCGGGCTAGACGATGGGGACATTCTTTAGTGTTGAGCGGGAGTTATTCTACAAAATCCTTCTTCGCATTGCAACCACTTTTTACTCCACGCTCTTCATTTCTTCTTCCTCTTCTTTTGCCACGACACTCGCCACGGATGTGAGCTTATCCGTCCCTTTAAGATTTATTAGCCGCACTCCTTGCGTGTCCCTGCCTGTCTTGTTTATTCCGCTGACAGCCACTCTGACAACCATCCCCCCTGTTGAGATAAGCATGATTTCGTGCTGGTCCCTGACACATTTAACTCCGACCACCGGTCCGTTCTTGCTCACTATTTTCAGGTTGATTATTCCGCTCCCGCCCCTTGACTGCAGGCGATACGCGTCAAACCGGGTTCGTTTCCCGAACCCTTTTTCCGTCACGGTCAGCATCGTGCCGTCGGAATCCACTTTCACCATGCCCACGGCCTTGTCCTTTTTCTTGAGGGTAATTCCCTTAACGCCCTGAGCGCTCCTGCCCATGGAACGTATATCTTCTTCCTCGAACCTAATAGCTTTTCCGTTTGCGGTCGCCAAACAAATCTGGTCCTTCCCCTCTGACAAAACTGATCCTATCAGCCGGTCTCCCTCGGCAAGCGTCATGGCAATAATGCCGCCTTTTCTGGGGTTGTTAAACGCCGTCAGGGGTGTCTTTTTAATCTTGCCCTGCTCGGTAGCCATAACCACGAATTTTCCTTCCGTGAACTCCCTCACCGGCATGACCGAAGTAATTGCCTCCTCCGAGGAAAGACCCAGAAGGTTAACTATGGGCCGGCCCTTTGTCCTGCGCCCGGCCTGCGGGATTTCGTGTACTTTGACCCAGTGCAGTTTCCCTTCGCTCGTGAAAACCAGCATATGGTCATGCGTAGACGCGACATACAGATGCTCGCAAAAATCTTCGTCTTTCGTTTCCGCTCCGGTCACCCCCTTGCCGCCTCTTCTTTGTTTTTTATACGCGCTTATGGGGAACCTTTTTATATATCCCGCATGGCTCAGAGTTATCACCATGTCTTCTTCCGCGATGAGATCCTCTATGTTTATTTCTCCGGCCGCGGCGGTGATTTCCGTTCTTCTGTCGTCGCCGAATTTTTCCCTTATCTCCCGCGCCTCGTCCTTGATAATGCTCAGGATGATGTCCTTGCTCGCTAGAATTCCCTTCAATTTCGCTATGGTTTTTATAAGTTCGCGGTATTCGTTCTCTATCTTTTCTGTTTCCAGGCTAGTAAGCTGCTGCAGCCTCATTGCCAGGATAGCCAACGCTTGTTTTTCTGAAAGCCCGAATTTTTTCATCAGTCCGAGTTTTGCCGTTTCCGGGTCTTTTGATCTTTTGATAATGCGTATAACTTCATCGAGGTTATTGAGCGCTATTTTTAGCCCTTCTAAGATGTGCGCCCTCGCTTCCGCCTGGGCAAGGTCAAATCGGGTTCTTCTTGTGATAATCTCCACCCGGTGTTTGATAAACTCTTCCAGCACCTCTTTCAAGTTAAGAACCTTCGGCTGGCGGTCAACTATCGCAAGCATTATTATCCCAAAAGTGTCCTTCATCTGCGTGTGCTTATACAGCTGATTCAGGATTACTTCGGCATTGCTTCCCCTTCGCGTTTCCACCACTATCCTCATCCCGTCCCTGTCGGACTCATCCCGGATATCCGTGATGCCGTCTACTTTCTTGCTCTTGACAAGCTGAACGATGGAAGTAATCAGTTTCGTCTTGTTCACCTGATACGGGATCTCCGTGATCACGATGCTTTCTTTCCCTTGCGCTTTCTGCTCCACGCCCGCCCTCGCGTGAAGGGTCAGGGCTCCGCGTCCCGTCCGGTATGCCTGCCGTATCTTGTCTTTTCCGCAGATTAGCGCGCCTGTCGGAAAATCCGGCCCCGTGACAATCTTCAGCAAATCATCCACGGGACAGTCGGGGTGATCCACTACATATACCAGCGCATCTGCAATTTCTCTGAGGTTATGCGGGGGAATATTAGTGGCCATCCCTACCGCAATGCCGCTGGAACCGTTCAGCAACAGATTCGGCAAAACCGACGGGAGCAGACTCGGCTCTTTTAGCGACCCGTCAAAGTTCGGCACGAATTCCACGGTGTTTTTTTCAAGGTCCTTGAGGATCCATTCCGTGATGTGCTGCAATCTCGCTTCCGTATACCTCATCGCAGCAGCCGAATCGCCGTCTACCGACCCGAAGTTTCCCTGCCCGTCCACGAGCGGATACCTCAGAGAAAATTCCTGCACCATGCGAACAAGAGCGTCGTACACGGCCGAGTCCCCGTGCGGGTGGTATTTTCCGAGAACCTCTCCGACAATACGCGCGCTTTTCTTGAACGCCTTGTTGTGAGACATGCCCATGTCTTTCATGGCGTAGAGAATTCTCCGATGCACCGGTTTTAATCCGTCGCGCACGTCGGGTAAAGCTCGCCCGATAATCACGCTCATGGCGTAATTGATATATGAAGTCTTCATCTCTTCTTCAATATGGCGCTGTATTATTTTTTCGTTCCTCGTATACATTCTTTTCTGCCCTCTCCAATTTTTTGTGTTTTGCGTTATATGTCAAGATTTTTGACTTCGCGGGCATTTTTTAGAATGAACGCCCGTCTCAATTCCACGTTGTCCCCCATGAGAACCGTGAACATTTCATCTGCTTCCACAATGTCTTCTATCGTTACTTTCTGCAGTGTTCTTTTTTCCGGGTCCATGGTTGTTTCCCATAGCTGCTCCGGGTTCATTTCTCCCAGCCCCTTGTACCTCTGTATGGTCAGGCCTTTTTCCCCTTCTTTGATGACGTGTTCAAAAAGAGCCCGCAGGGAGTAGATATCTTTTTCTCCTTCCACGCGGAAGACCGGTTTTTTTCCTTTTTTTAGCTTCGCGCCACTGGGGTTCTCCTCTATCCCTTTTTTCTTCTCCCCGGACGGTTTTTCCTCGTAATCTCCGCTGTCCAAGCCGTATTTCGCTATTTCCCTGGATATTTTTTCCAGCTCTCTCGCTTCATAGAACTCCCCGACAATGATTGTCCCCGCATTTTCGTTCTTGGTTTGCCCGGTCTCCCCCTCCATGACAATCTCTTTACCCTCTTTAGCTTTTAGTTTTACTAATTCGCTATCACTATAGAGATATTGCGTCTTTCCCTCCACTTCTATCTTGTATAGCGGTAATTTTTGGGTTTTTGGCTGCTGCAGGCGGAGATACTCCCCCATTGTCACTCCACGCCTTTCTACGGCTGATGCTAGTTTTTCCAGTTTTATCAATAATTCCAGAAAGCTTCTCACCTTCGCCGGTGTCATTGTTTTCTTTTCCTTTATATTTTCCACCTTGATTCCCTCAGTTCCCTGATCAAGAAGAAATTTTTTCATCTCGCGTTCCGTGTTGATGTACTGTTCCGTCTTTCCCCTCTTGACCCTGAAAAGCGGCGGCTGCGCGATATATACGTGCTCCTTCTCCAGAAGCTCGCGCATTTGCCGGAAAAAGAACGTTAATATGAGCGTTCGGATGTGGGACCCGTCCACGTCGGCATCGCACATGATAATAATCTTTCCGTAGCGCGCTTTCTCCACCTTGAATTCCTCTCCAATGCCGGCCCCAATCGCGGTAATCAGCGTTTTTATTTCCTCGTTGCTGAGAACCTGATTTATCCGCGCTTTCTCCACGTTCAGGATTTTTCCCTTCAACGGCAATATGGCCTGAAACCTTCGGTCTCTTCCCTGTTTTGCTGAACCTCCCGCTGAATCTCCCTCAACTACATATAGCTCGGTAAGCGCGGCATCTCTTTCCGAACAATCTGCCAGCTTCCCCGGAAGAGAACCGCTTTCCAGCGCGCCCTTCCGTCGGGTCAGTTCCCGGGCTTTTTTCGCGGCTTCGCGGGCCCTGGCCGCCACGAGTGCTTTCTTAGTTATTTTTCCCGCCACCGCGGGGTTTTCTTCCAGGTATGCTCCCAGCATCTCATTGACCGCGGCCTCGACGATTCCTTCCACTTCGGAATTGCCGAGTTTCGTTTTTGTCTGTCCCTCAAACTGCGGGTTGGGTATTTTTATGCTTATGACTGCGGCCAGCCCTTCCCTCGCGTCATCGCCGGACATGTCTTCTCCCTTTATCACGCCGCGTTTCTTTCCGTAGTTCTTTATAGTCCTCGTCAAGGCGGACTTGAATCCCGTGAGATGCGTTCCTCCTTCGGTCGTGCTTATATTGTTTACAAAACTGTATATGTTTTCGGAGTATCCTTCGTTGTATTGCATTGCCACTTCAAGAATTACGTCTTCTTTCTGTTTTTCAAGATATATTATTTGTTTGTGGATTGGATTTTTGTTCTTGTTCATGTGCTCCACAAACGAGGATATCCCTCCTTCATAGAAAAACTCCGCTTCCTTTTCCGTCCTCTCGTCCTTTAGAAATATACGCACTCCCTTATTTAGAAAGGCCATTTCTCTCATCCGCGTGGACAGGGTGTCATAACTGAAAATTGTTGTCTCCTTAAAAATCTCTTCGTCCGGCTTGAACGTGACTGCCGTTCCCGTTGATTTTGTTGTTCCGAGAATCTTTACCTTGGATACGGCGCGCCCTCTGTTATATTGCTGGTGGTGTATTTTTCCGTCTCTTTTTACTTCCACCTCCAACCATTCCGCCAGCGCATTCACCACGCTGACGCCAACTCCGTGAAGGCCTCCGGAAACTTTATACACCCTGTGATCAAACTTGCCTCCCGCGTGAAGAGTGGTCATTACGACTTCAACGGCCGGTTTTTTCTGTTTAGCGTGCATGTCCACAGGGATGCCCCGTCCGTTATCTTTGATGGTTATGCTTTCTTCGGCGTGGATTATTACTTCTATCTTGTCGCAGTATCCGCCCATTACCTCGTCTATTGAATTGTCCACGACTTCATAAACAAGATGGTGCAGTCCTCTTTTCCCCGTATCCCCTATGTACATCGCCGGCCTTTTTCTGACGGCCTCCAATCCTTCCAGGACCTGTATTGTTGATGAGTCGTATTTTTTATTCGCGCCGCTTTTTACTACAGCGCTCTTCGGTTTTTCCGTTTTCTTGCCTTTTTTCGCCATCTTTATCCTTTCTTCACCATTCCTCGTGTACCCCTATCCTAAATCTTATTTTCACGGCTTTTTTTCTTCCGCCGTAATTCTCGTTGAACTTTCTCAATATTTCCACTCGGTCAAGCATGAGCTTATATAGCCATGTCGGATTTTCTACGGAGAGCGTAAGCACCCCTTTTTTAAACCCGACCGGCCTCACCCGTCCCACCGTTTCTTTGTCCAGCGTTTCCCTTAGCGCGTCTCTTACCGCCGTGGACCGCGCCGCGCCGCCCTTTCCCCATCTTAGGATAAGCCCGTCCGTCACCGCTCCAAGCCGCCCGGGGTCTCTTCTTCTCATCTCTTACTTCAGCCTTCCTTCTATCTCGTCAGCTGCATGGGTAGAACCACATACGTGTATCCTTCTCCCCTACGCACTACCCCCGGTTTTGCCGCGTCTTCCAGCTCAAGCGTTATTTCCTCCTCTGACAGGCTTCTTAAAACGTCTATCAGATACCTTGGGTTGAACCCTATCTCAAATTCTTCCTGTCCGGAAAAATCCACATCCAACTCTTCTTTTGCCTCTCCGAGATACGGCGTGTTCTTTGAAATCGTCATCTTTTTCTTTTTTATACTAAGCTTAACAGCGAGTGAGTCCTGGTCTGTAAATATACTTGCTCTGCGCGCCGCTGACAAGAAATCCTCCCGAGAAACCTTCACCCCGCTTGTTGATCTGGCCGGAATCACGTTTTTGTAATTCGGGTATTCTCCTTCTATTAAGCGGGATATAATAAAACTGTCCTTAAATACAAAGAGAACCTGATTCTCTCCAAACTTAACCGTTACCTCTCCGTCATCCGAAAGCATTCTTTTCACTTCCTGAATGGTTTTTGTCGGCACGACCACCTTTATGTCTACTAGTGTTTTTTGGGGCAGCCTCGTGTTGATCATAGCTAACCGTCGTCCGTCCGTCGCCACCATATTTATTCTATCCTCTTTAATTTCAAATAATATTCCATTCAATACGTACCGCGTGTCATCTTTGCTCACCGCAAAATCAGTGAGATTTAACATCTCTTTCAGCGCGTGTTGTTGGATTGTTATTGAATCCTTATCCTTAAACAACGGCAAACGGGGAAACTCCTCTTTTGGTAAGCCCACTATTCTAAACTGCGCCTTTCCGGTTTTTATCATTATAAAATTGTTTTTTTTCATAGCCATTGATATATCACTTCCGTCAGGCAATGATTTTATAATATCAAAAAATTTCCTCGCGGGAACCGTTGTTGACCCCGCCTGTGTTACCGTGGCATCAATGGTGGCACAGATCCCAATTTCAAGATCTGTCGTGGTTAGTTTTATTTTGCCGTTCTCAGCCTCAATCAGCACGTTATTGAGGATGGGTAGGCTGTTTTTTTGAGAAATCGCGTTCTGCACTGTCTGGATGCCGTCCATTAGTATGTTTTTTGAAACAATCAGTTCCATTTGACCCTCCTGTGGAATTGTTAATATTCTCTCTGTCTGTAGTGCTATATCTGTTTATTTAATAAAGAACGTAATAGTCTTCGTATTAGTGCCTGTGGATTTGTTAATAAAACTGTGTAAGAAAGCAAAATAGAGCGTTATAGCGCAACGAACCTGTGGATAAAAGGTGGATAACCTTGTGCGTAACTCACGGGTAAAGGGGAAGTTATCCACAGGTGTCCACAGGTCATTTTTCTTTAACCAAAGACGCAAGCCTTTCCACAACAGCGCGGGTCTTCTGGTTTTCTTTAATCTCCCTTCCTATCTTGCCGCAGGCATGAATAACCGTCGTGTGGTCCCTACCGCCGAAAAAACCGCCGATGTCGGGAAGCGAGTGGTCCGTCATGGTGCGAGAAAGATACATCGCGACTTGACGCGGGTACACCACGACGCGTGTTCTTTTTTTAGTTTTCATGTCGCCCGTGTCAACGCCGTAAAAAGAGGCGACTATTTTTTGAATAACAGGAATAGTTATCTTCTTCTCGTCGGCCGTAAGCATGCCCTTAAGAACTTCTCTGGAAAGATCAACCGAAAGTTCCGCTCCTGTAAGCTTCGCGTACGCAACGACGCGTATAAGCGCGCCTTCCATTTCCCGGATATTTGTTTTTATATTTTCCGCGAGAAAATAAAGAGTTTCTTTAGGCACCTTCACGGCGGAAGTTTCGCTTTTTTTCTCCATGATGGCCACCCGGGTTTCAAAATCCGGCGCCTGAACATCAGCAATCAGGCCCCAAGCAAACCGCGAAACCAGCCGTTCTTCAAGAGAAGAGATGTCCTGCGGTGAACGGTCACTGCAGAGAACAATCTGTTTATGCGCGTCATGCAAGGCGTTGAACGTATGAAAAAATTCTTCCTGCGTAGATTCTTTTCCGGCGATAAACTGGATGTCGTCAATCAGAAGAATATCAACATTTCTATACATGCCGCGAAACTTGGCGGTGGTTTTTGTTCGGATAGCCCCGATTAACTGGTTCGTGAATTCTTCGCTCGATAAATAAAGAACGCGCGCTTTCGGGTGTCGTTTCAGGGTTTCCTGGCCCATGGCCTGCATGAGATGGGTCTTCCCCAGCCCGACTCCGCCGTATAGGAAAAGAGGGTTATATACTTTAGAAAGTTTTTCGCATACGGCGAGCGACGCGGCGTGCGCGAAACGGTTGCTTCCCCCGACAACAAAATTGTCAAAAGAATAATTCGGATTAAGCCCGAATTCTTTGAAGCGGCTTTCCGAAACCGGACGTGAACCGGAAAAAACAGACTTCAACCATCCGGGGCCGGAATCTTTACCGTCTTGTTTTTTTTCGCCGGA
>CAZGOZ010000031.1:0-3292 GCA_964528025.1 uncultured Planctomycetia bacterium | reverse complement strand
GGGCGCCGGGGTTTTCCGGCTCGCCCGCGGGAGCCTCAGAAATCGCAAAACGCACCTGAAGCGGGCTTCCTGCCGCCTGCTGGACCGCGGCCCGGATAAGACTGATATATTTGTCGCGAATCCAACTCTCAAAAAACTTATTAGGCACGCCCAAAGTGATGGATTCAGAATCCACCCCCAGCTCGTGCATGGGAAGAAACCAGGCGGCAAAAACGGACTCGTTGACTTCAGATTGGAGAAGAGATAAAGATTTTTTCCAGGTGGTTTTCATTGTCCAAGAATCTCCACAGGCAACAGGCGAGATATCAACAAGTTATCCACAGCCTGTGCATGGGGAAAACGACCAAAAAATAAAGTTTCGAAGATATTATATATGCGGGAAAGACCCAATGCAAGGAATTTTTTTCGGGAGTAATGCCAGGTCCATTTTTCTTGACTTAGTGAAAGGGTATGCTATAATCAGGAATCCAAAATCAGGAAACATAATAATAAGGAGTTTTTCGTGAAAAAAAACCTGAAGGCAAAATCCAATCTAAAGCGCAAACGAAAACACGGCTTTCGCGCCAGAAGCAGCGATGCTGGAGGACGAGCGACTCTCCGCCGGCGCCGCAAGAAAGGCAAAAAGGTCCTATCGGCGTGAAAATAAGGCATATGCGAGGGGCCGGAGAATTTAGAGAGGTAATAACGAGCGGCGAAAAGATAAAAGGCAAGAAACTTTCTCTTTATGTAGGAAGGATTCGCGATGGGGAAACGCCTGCGGTCGGGGTGGTCGTTCCGAAAAGATTCGCGAAGCTGGCAGTAAAAAGGAATCACATCAGGCGGCTGATCTACTCCTATTTTCGGGAGAACGGCGGACCCTGCGAGAACAAGAAAAAAGTGGTAGTGCGACTGCAGAGCAGCGTTGCCGAAAAAAAACGACGGTCCTTATCTGAAGTGATACGAAATGAATTGGCTTCTCTTGCGGAAAAGGCAAAAAACTGACATGAAAAAACTGCTTATTTTCGGATTGAAGATTTACAAGAGGGCGATAAGTCCCTATATGCCAAGGAGTTGCAGGTATTACCCAAGCTGTTCCGAATACGCCGCGGGTGCCGTGAAGAGATTCGGCGCCGGGCGCGGAATGCTCTTAGCGGCGATGAGAGTTCTTAAATGCCACCCTTTTTCACGGGGAGGGTTTGACCCCGTTCCCCAAAACAACACACACACGAGGTAGAAAGAAATTATGGAACGCAAAACGATAATAGCGGTTGGGTTGTCATTGTTGGTGCTTTTCGGATTTAACATCATGTTTCCGCGAAAGGCCACGCTGATCCCGGTGAAACGAACAGATGTTTCCGCGACACAACAAGCGGGAGAGGCCACGAAAGACCGGGAAAAGCCCGAACGGAGCGGCCAAGCGGTTGAACGCGAAAAACTTCCCACGGAAAAAGAAACCAACCTCTGGACCGAGAAGTACACGCTTACGTTCTCCGACATAAGCGGCGGACTCAAGGCGTTAGCCCTTCGGGAGTTTCTCCAAGACGATAAAGAAGAAGTTCTCTTCAGCTCTACGGAGTCGGAAAACCAGCTTTTCGCGATACGAAGCGAAGCATATCCGGAGATATCAGAGAAAGCATACAGTTTAACGAAAGAGAACGAAACCCTGACGTATACGATGAACATTCCCGGGGAAATAGAGATAATAAAACAATACACCATTGATAACTCCAGCGATTATATAGAGTTAGAGGTTTTTGTAAAAAACCTTGCAAATAGAGAAAAGCCCTTTTCCTATCAAATGACCGGGCCTTCCGGGATTGAAAGGGCCGGACAGATAGCCGGAAGAAGCTTTCTGGAAGCAGACGTGATGATTGATGGCAAGATATGGAAAACCCGATCCGCAAAAGGGAAAAAGGAAAAAACAGGCACAGATATAGCCTGGGCAGCGGTGAAAAACCGGTATTTTGCTGTTATGCTCAAGCCGGTAGACCCCGTGCAGGCGGCAATAGTGAGGAACGTTGGGGACAAGAACCTGGGTATTGTCCTGAAAAGCCGCACTCTTCTGCTGAAGCCGGGAGAGCAAAAGAGTAACAAATACCTATTATATGCAGGGCCTTTGGACGAAAAACGTGCCGAAAGCGTTGTAGAGGGAATGGGACGAGTAGTGGATTACGGCTTTTTCGGAGGCGTAAGCAAGGTATTGTTGTCGATTCTGAGATTTTTTCACGAGGGAGTCAGAAACTGGGGCGTGGCGATAATTCTCCTCACGCTTTTAGTTAACGTGATCCTCTTCCCGCTTACATATAAGAGTTTCTCCTCCATGCAGCAGATGAAGAAGATACAACCGCACATTCAAAAGCTAAAGGAGATTCACGGAAGCAATTCTCAGCGGCTCAACAAAGAGATGATGGAGTTGTATAAGAAATATAACGTAAATCCCCTGGGAGGATGTCTGCCCATGCTATTGCAGATGCCTATATTCATTGCCCTTTATCAGGGGCTCATACGGTCAGTAGAGCTAAAAGGCGCAGGGTTTTTATGGATAAAGGACCTGGCAAAGCCGGATGCGGTTGCGCTTCCCTTTTCTCTGCCGCTTATAGGGAATCATATAAATATTCTGCCTCTTCTCATGGTAGGAGCGATGTTTTTTCAGCAAAAGATCTCACAAGGGGTTACCGGCGCGGCAGTAAGCGATGACCAGGCCAAGCAGCAAAAGACCATGATGCTTCTCATGCCTCTGCTTTTCGGATTTCTTTTTTACAAAATGCCATCGGGACTGGTTCTTTACTGGTTGACGAACACTATTCTGATGCTTGGTGAACAACGATTTATAAGCAAACGGATCAACGCGGAGTAGATGACATGGAAAAACGCAAACCCAGGCAACTCTCCGGAGGTATAGAATTTGATGGAGCGACCATAGAGGAGGCCATAAAAAAAGCCCTCGCTACGCTAAAGGTGAAAAAAAACGAAGTAGAGATAGAAGTGCTCAAGGAAGAGCACAAGGGATTGTTCGGAATGGAAGGCGCGCATCCTGCCAGGATAAAGATAACACCGAAGAAAAAGCGCAACACTGAGGGCAATAGGGACTAAATAACCAAGATATGGGACACAAGAAACAAGATACAAGAGACAATAATCAAACAAGAAACAATCCTTCGACTATGCTCAGGATGGTTCGAACGAAGGATGGTGAGCGAAGCCGAACCATAACCAAATTCGAATAACCAAATAAGAGGGAAAGTGTTTAAAAATCCGATTATTTACAAGTCTGGATAAACCGTTGTTTGGTTATTGTGATTTGAATATTGTT
>CAZGOZ010000030.1:9816-14258 GCA_964528025.1 uncultured Planctomycetia bacterium | reverse complement strand
ACCCGGAGGCGGAGCAGGAAAAGGACCCGGAGGCGGAGCAGGAAAAGGACCCGGAAGCGGCGGGGACGGAAGTCCTGCGGGCTTTGCGCAGGAAAGCATCAAAAAACTCGCATCAAGCATGCAGGATGGAGGGATGAGCGCGGACGAGATGAAAAAAAACGCGGCAAATATAATACTATCGCTTGACGCTCCGCTCCGCGGCGATGTGCTCAGAAACCCGCTAAAAGAAGGCGAAACAGGAAACATTATTAAGGACGCGATGGCGGAGTTTTCGGATAAGATAGCCATAGACCTGATAGTCGCGGACTACGAAGAAAATAAATCAATCGTGGAAACACGACAACTTATACGCAGGCTCATGCCGGATCAGAAAAGGCGCGAAAAACTGATGCCCACCCTTGAAAAAACGCTTCTTCGCAAAGGGGTTTCCCATGAAGTATATGAAAAGCTTTCCGGGGGCAAATTCTGGGAGGATATGAGCCTCACGGAAAAAACACAGGAATTAAAAGAAAAACCACCGGAATACTGCATGGAGCTGGGCATAAAAGAGGAGATAATCCCTCTTCTCGTTGACCTTCTGGGGGGCAAGAAATTTGATTTGATAGAAGCCGCGGTAACCCGGATTATGTGCAACCTTTCCGTAGGAAGCAGCGAAACCAAAGTGCGGTTCATAAGAGAATTTGAACAAATAGCGATTTTTCTGTTCAGGGCAGACGAGTATCCGGACAGGGATAAATTCTTGAAAAAAATTCAGGAAGAATACGAAAAAATAACAGAAAAAGAAGTAAGAGAACGGTTTTTAAATTTGGCGGCTCATTTGGTGGAGATATGCATGGAAAACAAATGGTATGCGTACATGACTCCGCTGATAAGGGCCGTGGGGTATGAATCCGTTAAAGATAAAATGGGAAAAGAGACAACCCTGGCCGGGTTAATGAAAACTCTCTTGTTTGAATCAAAAATGGACGAGGATGTTGTAAGAGACTTGGCGGACGCGATTGGCGAAGAGGCGCAAAAAGCGATGTGCGAAATTCTCCTTTCTCTGGACACCGACGATTTTGACTCTTTCCGAAAAAGGCAGGAGATAGCAGACATGGCAAAAGAACTCGGTGGCGTCGCGGAGACTTTTTTCGCGGATAAAGTAAAGTCAGGCGAAACCGGCGAGATAAAAATCGCGATGGAAATACTTTCGGAGGTAGGAACTAAAAACAGCCTGGCTACCCTTAAGGCAGCTCTCGGTCATCCGGACGAACGAATTCGCGGACAGGCCGAAAGAACAATAGCAAAAATAGAAAAAAGAGAAACTGATACGTGATAAAAAGAAAAAAACTTTTTTGTCTACTGGCGCTAATCGTGATATTCACCATAGCTCTCGGAGTGTACCACGACCGGAGAACGTGCTGGGGATCGAACGATTTTGATACTTATTATTTTGCCGGCAAGATTATCACGACCGGCGAAAACGTATATACGCATACGGTGTTTAAAACGGCGCTCTCCCCCTATCTATACCTGCCCTTTTTTGCCATCCTGATAGCCCCACTGACTTTTCTGGACATGCGTGTCGCTGCGGTAATATGGTATGTGCTTAACATCCTCGTGTTTGTCGGGGCTATTCGCCTTTCGGTCCGGCTTCTTGGATCCGACGAAAAATTCAGACGCATATTTTACGCAAAACCATATCTTTTACGGATAGCGTCGCTTGTGGTGCTTTTAGTGATATGGCTTGATAATGTTTCGCTTGCCCAAATAGATTTCATGATGTTTTTTCTTATCGTTCTGTCGTTTTTCATGTATGAGAGAAAAAAAGCGTTTCTTTCCGGAATTATCTTGGCCGCAGCCAGCGTTATAAAAATATATCCCGCGTATTTACTGCTGTATCTTATCGCGAAAAGGCGATTTGCGGCGGTGGCCGGATTTTTTGTGGGGATATTTCTGTTCGTGTTTGCCGTTCCGTATCTGGTCATGGGCCCGGAAAGTTTCAAAGACACGATGAAAAGTTGGGTGGAAATAAAAGCGGCGCCCCAGCTGAAGCCGTGCGGCGAAACAGTGAAAGAGAACTACGCAAGGTTTGATTCGCAGTTCAAGCCGAGCAATCAATCCTTTTCAGCCGTCGTAACGCGGTTTTTCACGAAAGACGATCCGGATGTTATTTATTGGAAAGAAAAAAGCTACGAGTATCGTATCCCCTGGCCGCACCCTCTTTCGCCGCGACAGGTGGACATGCTGATTAAGATACTCTTGCTTGCGGTGGTTGCTGTGACATATGCTTTTCTTGATTATCGGTTGGTTTACAGGGACAAGCTGTATTTGTCAATAGAGTATTCCGTTGTCCTCTTGAGCATGGTGCTGTTTTTTCCCGTTGTCCAGACGCACATGTTCGCGTACATGACGCTTCCCATAATCGTATTAAACTACATAAAAACCAAGCGCAATGAAAAGTGGATATACGGAGAGAAGTGGATGGAGATCGCGTTTTATGCGGTGATTGTGATATACGCGTTACAGGCGGACGAGTATATGAAAGTTTTTGGAGCGGGCGCCTTTAGCATTGTGCTTTTATGGATGCTGTTTGTCGCGATACTCGTGAAAGAACGTGCAAGAAGGAAAAGCTGAGCCCAAGCGGAACAAATCGGCAGAATGGCAAAAAAAGGGGAAATGGGACAGAGAAGCAAGAACGCAGGGCTGTTAGCTTTGGGAACGACCATAGGGTTTTGCAGCGCCGCGTTGGGCATCGGCGGCGGCGTAGTGGCCGTGCCGGCGCTGCTTTTTTTTGGATACGAGATAAAAAAGGCCACGGCGATTTCGTTGGCCACGATATTCCCGGCGGCCTTTGTGGGCGCGGCGGCGCATTATTTTATAGCGAAAGGGAACGTAAAATTTGTTATAGCGGCGCTTATTATCGTGGGGGCCGTGAGGGGTGCGAAATGGGGAGTGGCGCTTTCGCATAGGCTGAGCGATAAGCTTCAGAAGAGATTGTTTGCATTCGTGATGCTGGCGGCAGGACTGAGAATGATTCTGGGGATCAATCTTCCGACAATCCAGGTCAATCGCATAGCGGCATACCCGCTCTTGATGGTTCTGGGGTTATTCAGCGGCATGATTTCGGCGGTGTTCGGAGTAGGAAGCGGAACAGTGTTGGTTCCCGCGCTGTACCTTTTTTTTGGACTGTCCATACACGAAGCCGTGGCCACTTCGCTTGTGGCCATTACGGCTACCGCTTTTGCGGGAGCGATGTTTTACAAGAAAAGCGGCAATATGGACCGAGGAGCGGTAAAGCTGCTTGTTCCCATGGCGATGGCCGGAGCGGTGGCCGGAGCCGTGGCGGCAAATGCCCTGCCCGCGGAAAGTATAAAAATAGCATTCGGGATACTCATGATAGCGGGGGCGTTTAGGGTTTTCTTTGAAAGAAAAAGATGAAGTTAAAACACGCGGGACAATTCTTTTTCATCATGGCGGCGCTTTTCATGTGCGGGTGCGCGACCATAACGACGGGAAGGTTTCAAAAAGTTCCGGTGAGATCCGTTCCCGACGGGGCGCAGGTCCGGGTGAGTTCGGGATATCAGGGCGTGACGCCGTGTGTATTTAATCTGCAGAGAAACAAAAAACATGTTATTGAAATAAGCAAGAAGGGATATGCCCCCGTGCAAATCCCTCTAAACAGATCCCTCTGCTGGGGAACAGGGTGGAATATTTTATTCGGCGGCGGCCCGGTGGGGCTCGGCGTGGACATGCTGACGGGAGCCGTGTGCAAGCTGGTGCCGATAGCAGTCTCGGTTGATCTGACGCCGGAAAAGTAAGGAAGCGAGAAAATGAAAATAATTATAGGCGCGATAATAGGCGGAGTAGTTGGATTCGGTGTCGGATATTTCGGAAAATGCATCGGAGGGGCATGCCCCTTGACGGGGAATCCGTACGTAACCTCGGGGATAGGAACCATGCTGGGAATTATGATAACCGCGATGAAGTGAAACGCAGCAGGGAAGGGAGAGTGTTTTTATGAACATGGGCATGGTCGGCGGGATAGTTGGGGGAATTGTCGGGATAGCGGGAGGCTTGATAGGCGCATATTTCAGCATCAGGAACACGAAAGGGTCAAGAGAAAAGCGGTTCATGATTAAGAGCGCCGCGATAGCATGGTGCGTGGTTATAATTTTTTTGCTATCTTTATTTTATCTGCCCAAACCGTATAATTTCCTCATGTGGATTCCGTACGGAATTTTATTGCCCGTTGCGATTATCTACATGAATAAAAAACAGAACAAAATCCGCGAAGAGGAACGAAAAGGCAAATAGAGACTGGATGATGGTTTTACAAAAAAGGACCCGAGAGGGTCCTTTTTTTATGGTGCCGCGGGACGGAATTGAACCGCCGACACAGGGATTTTCAGTCCCCTGCTCTACCGACTGAGCTACCGCGGCACCGATAATCTATATTTTTG
>CAZGOZ010000030.1:0-9716 GCA_964528025.1 uncultured Planctomycetia bacterium | reverse complement strand
TGAGCTCACACGGTGTCAGTCCCCTGCTCTACCGACTGAGCTACCGCGGCACCGATAATCTATATTTTTGTTTCATGCTATTCTTATTGAAAATCCCTTACAGGGTTTTCGCTCTCTACAGGCTTCGCCTTCCGTTCGCGGCACCTTCCCGGGCTCGCCTCGTGAGCTCACACGGTGTCAGTCCCCTGCTCTACCGACTGAGCTACCGCGGCACCGAAAGCATCGGAAGAATTATAGCACAGACCGCAATATAGACAAACAAGAAATTTATTAAATAGGGACGTCACCCATTTAAAGAGGAATCTCCGAACCATTCCGGCGGGGGGGGGCGGAATGGTTCGGAGATTGAGCGCGGATGAGGAAGGGCGAATGATTATTCGCCCATACGTTTTTTATTTTTATGGTGCCAAGGAGCGAAAAGTATGGGGACCAGGGAACTAGAAATAGACTTCGTACGGGCGAATAATCATTCGCCCTTCCGGGTATCCCCAAAAGCGAGACCTCAATCTTCCAAAAGCTCTTCCGCAGATACCGTCAGGCAGGGATTCTTTGAGTTCTTAGCCATGGATATGGCTTGAACGGGGCAAAAAGAAACACATCGCAGACAGCTGACGCATTTGTCCTTAAAAAGCGGATAACTCTCACGCATCTCAATATTACCAACAGGACACAAGCGCACGCAAAGACCGCATTTCGTGCACTTCTCAGTGATTATCCTCAACTTGCAGAAACGCCGCATCATTGCCCATGTGCGTTTGCTACGGGAAATTTTTGACATGAGATCGGACAAGAACGGAACTCGTCTCCAGCGCGATTTTCTGTCGTAAAGCTGGCGGGCGTATTTTCCCGCTTTTACCAGAGCCCGGGCGATTGCTTTTTTATTTTTTTCGGGGTCGGTTTTTGACGGATAGAGATAACAGGGCATGCGTATTTCTTTCGCTCCTATTGGACGATAACCTTTGGCTTTCACAATTTTTCTGACAGGGCCCACGACTCCGCCCGAGAACATGGTCAGGGTGTCTACCATGAATATCGGGGTTCCCTGTCCTTGCGGGAGATTTTTTATAAAATCCAATACAAATGGGTAAGTTCCCTGCGCGGCTACGGGAAACGCCAATCCTATCGGAAGAGAAGCCTCAACAGAAGAAGGATCAGTTACCTCAATACGGTGCAGGGTAACGGGAACGCCCTTCAGCTGAAGGATCTCTTTCATTTTTCGGACGACAAGAAGAGTATTTCCCGTTCCGGAAAAATAGTATAAATTAACTGTCTGAAATGCCATGGTTTTGAGACCTCCGAACATAAAAGATACCTTGAAAACCAAAAAAATGCAAAAATACCGGCAGGATTTGCAATTTAGCCGGTTTACAGGTATATCATAGGGTATATGTGCGGGGCGTATCAAAGGAGGGGATATGAAACTTAACGTAAAAGCATTCGCGTTGGCAGGAGGGGTTTTGTGGGGAGCATCCATGTTTATCATCACGTGGTGGATTATGTGGTTCACGGGCGATACGTCAGACCCCACAATCGTAGGCAAATTCTATTATATCGGGTATAGCATCAGCCCGAGAGGAAGCGCGATTGGCGCCCTTTACGGTTTTTTTGATGCAGGGATAGGGTGCGCTATTTTCGCGTGGCTGTATAACAAGATCGCGGGAAAATAGAGGCGCTAAAAAAAGAGGTATAGATATTTGCATATATACCTTTCAGCAGGTATAGTTGTGGTAGAGATATTGGGTTAAAGCAATGAAAAGCATGAAATTCCCTGGCCTCGGGAAAGACCGGGTTTATCATAGATTCGGGATAACAAATAGTTTTGTAGATAGCGAGAGGTGACGTGTTTTATTAACGAGAAGGGGGAAGAGATAATGAAGAGAGTAATTGGAGTAATGATAGCGTGTAGTTTGTTAGTCGTTGGGTGCGCAGTGGCATTGGCGGCCGAGCCGAATCCGGAAGGCATCGGGGCCAGTGAAATCACAGAAACCCTTGTTCAGAAACAAGCCGAGGCAATATCAAAGGAATTTTCGGATGCCGCGCTTGAAAGAGTAAAAGCTGATGCTAAACCGGGAGTGAATCTCTGGTTGGTTGGTAACGCTATTCGGGGATATTCTCTCCGGACAGCCACGACTTTGCTCACATCCCAGGTGTCGGAAGAAGGAACAAAAGCCCTTATGAATAAATCCGTAGCGCCATACGGGAAATGCCTGGTGGAAGTCATGAAAGGGAAGGCCGTTCCTGCTGTTGCTGATGTGTACGTGAAAGAAATTACCAATCTGTATACCGCGGAGAAAATAGGGAAACCCGTGCAGGACAGGATAATTTCCGCCACGAGAAACCATTTCAGCGAGATCAGCGGTCTGTTGAAAGCTAAGCAAGAGGCCCCGAAAAAAGTAGCCCCGAAAAAAGCGGCTGAGAAGAAATAAAGCCGATAATAATACGGCGTCATACAGCGGTTTTCCTTTTCGGGGGTTCGGAAGGGAAAACCGCTGTGGTTTAGGAGGACGACATGAAAAAAAAATACATGATTTTGATGAGCCTGTTGATGACGATAGCTCTTTCTTCCGGTGTTTTCGCTGACGACGAAGAAACTCTGGAGTCCGGCGGCATGGTGCAGGCCGAGGCTCAGGGGCAGGGCGGATACAGCATGGATGACGGGACGATGGACAGCCTGCATTCCCTCGGAGGTTCGGAATATATCACGAACGAAGGAGACATAATGCAGCTGGAGGATATGGGCGGCGGTCAATACCAGACCGATAGCGGCGGAATGATGCAGGTGCGTGACAGCGATAGCAGCGATAGCCTTGAAGAGTAACGGAATCACCAGCAGTTCTTTCTTCCTTGAAAAAACCCTCGTTTAATTATACAATTTAACGCGGAAAACAAAGCCCGCGTAGCTCAGTTGGTAGAGCAGCTCATTCGTAATGAGCAGGTCGGTGGTTCGAGTCCACTCGCGGGCTCCAGCATAAAGAGATGAGCGCGGCAAATCCCCTCGCAACAGCACAACCCATGACACGTTTCAGAGAAGTTTTATTTAAGAAGAATTTCTTTTCGCTGTGGTCCGGCCAGATCGTGTCCGAATTCGGAGACCGGTTAAATCAGATGGCCCTGATAGCGCTTATATATTCCAAAGAGCCGGGGTCCGTCATGGCCATGGCAAAACTGCTTTTTTTCGTGATTGTGCCTGTGTTTATTGTCGGGCCGGTTGCCGGCGTTTATGTGGACAGATGGAACCGAAAAAAAATTATGATACTTTCGGATGTGCTGAGGGGGCTGATGGTCCTCTTGATCCCGCTTTTTATCTGGCTGAATGTGATGTGGCCCATCTATGTCGTTGTATTTTTTATCTTTTCCGCCACGCGATTCTTTCTTCCATCCAAAATGGCCTTGATACCCGCCATCGTGTCCAGAGATAAACTTCTGGTTGCCAATTCGCTTTCAAACAGCACCAGGATGATAGCCTCAATATTGGGGTTTGCCCTGGCGGGGTTTATAGTCAAGTGGGTGGGGCATCTCTGGGGGTTTTATCTGGACAGCATGAGTTACTTTGTTTCAGCGGGCCTTATTGCCCTTATCTCGCCAAGAAAGAACCTGGGGGAAATAGCCGAAGGCATACAAACGGTCACGAAGGATATCAAAAAGGTCAGGAGAAAAAACGTCTGGAGCGAGATAGTAGAAGGATTGCGTTACATGTTTGATGAAGATAAAATGAAAGTCGTAACGGGCACGTTGTTTCTGCTTATGGCGGGGACAGGGGCGATTTTCTGTGTGATTATCGTTTTTATTCAGGAAGCATTCGGCTCGGTTACCGAGGCCCTGGGGATATTCGGGGTTTTTCTCGGAGTGGGACTGTTTCTGGGAACGGTGCTGTACGGTAAATTCGGACAGGCCTTTCAGGGGCCTCGTGTAATATTCGCCAGCTTGACGCTTTGCGGTGCCGCTGTCGGGGTTTTCGCGTTTTATGTCGGGGGTTCTCCGGTGTTTGTTGTCGGGGGAGCGCTACTCATGCTGGTAGGGATAACGGCAGCGCCGATATTGACCTGCACCAACACGATGGTACACACGCTTGTGCCGGATGAGGTCCGGGGCCGTATCTTCAGCTCTCTGGAAGCCGTCGTGCACCTGGCGTTTCTCCTGTTCATGCTTCTGTCAGCGTATCTCGCCAGGTTTATTTCCAATAAGGTAATTCTGCTTGTTAGCGGGGCCATATTCGCCGCCGCCGGTTTGGCGGGACTTGTGCTGATATTGGCCAGAAGGAATCGTCTCGCGAGCTGAAAACGCGGGTCTTGTTAAGCGGGTTCTTTGCCGGTTGTTTGCGGAACGGCAGAACCACAGGCGCTGTAAAAATTACACAGCTCGCAACAGATGTTTTCCTGATCGTTTTCGCCTCGATACCACTTGGTCTCACAGGTCCAGTAGTTCTGGCATTTTTCGCAGCAGTGAAATTTTTCAGGTTTTGACGCAGGCATTGTTCTATAACACCTTAAGTTACAAAATAAGAGAAACAAGGTAATTATATAACGGAAGAACGAAAATTAAAAGAAAAAAGTGATGGCTCCCGTTTGCGTTGACAAACCGTTTGCGCTATGTATATAATAAAAAAACCCTGCGTCCCCGGAGCGACGAGGGCGAGACGATTGCAAAAGAGCTAAGATATGAGCATGAAAACATTAACTTTTCGCGGGGGAGTGCATCCGCAGTATTTCAAGGATCTAAGCGTCAGGGAACCGCTCAGGGAGGCGCCTCTTCCGTCCCCGGCGATTGTTCCTCTTACCCAGCACATAGGGGCTCCGAATAAACCGGTTGTAAAAAAAGGCGAAAAAGTCAAAGAAGGCCAGCTTTTGGGGAAAAGTGGCAGTTTTATCTCAAGCCCGGTCCATTCTCCAATCAGCGGAAAGATTCTGGATATCAAAAAAGCGTTTCACCCGGCGCTCGGATTCGTGGAATCGGTGTTTATAGAAAGGGACGAAAGCGCTCCGCGCGTAACATATAGCAAGACGGAAGACGTGGAAGTTCTCCCGCCAAAAGAACTTATTGAGAAAATAAAGAACGCCGGCGTTGTTGGGATGGGAGGGGCGGCTTTTCCCACGCACGTGAAACTCAGTATCCCCGAAGGAAAAAAAATAGACACCCTGATTATCAACGGCGCCGAATGCGAGCCCTATCTTACCTGCGACCTTGTGATGATGACGAGAAAAACAGAAGAGATCTTTAAGGGGATAGAGCTGATTGTAAAAATACTGCAGCCGAAGACAACATATATAGCGATAGAAGATAACAAGAAAGCGGCGCTTTTCGCTTTTAAAAAGGCAAGAAGAGAATCCACGCATAAAGTGATAAAGGAAATCCGCGTTGTTTCACTCAAAACAAAATATCCCCAGGGAGGGGAAAAACAGCTGATAAAAGCCGTATCGGGACGCGAAGTGCCTCCGGGCAAGCTGCCTCTTGATATAGGGTTTCTCGTGCATAATGTCGGAACTGTTTACGCGATATATGAAGCGGTGTATTTTAATAAACCGCTTATTGAAAGGGTCGTAACAATCTCGGGCGACTGCATGTATCGCCCGGGCAATTATCTTACCAGGATAGGGGCGACCCTTGATGACATAATCAAGAATTACGGCATTGAAATTTATAAAGATCCCGTAAAGGTTATTGTCGGAGGACCGATGATGGGGTTCGCGCAGCCGCATCTGAATGCGGCAATCCTGAAGGGGACTTCGGGAGTGTTATTTCTGTCTAAGGAAGAGGCCCCGGAGTTTGAGGAAGGGCGGTGCATAAAATGCGCCAAGTGCGTGGACGTGTGTCCGGTGAGGCTCGTGCCCACAGAAATAACGAAAAACGTAAAAGAAAAACGATGGGCCGCGGCGAAACAGCTTTGTGTGACCGACTGTATGGAATGCGGCGCCTGCGCGTATGACTGCCCGGCCAGGATACCGCTCGTGCAATATATAAAGGAAGGGAAATCCGCCGTAATGGCGATGGAAGGTAAACCATGAAAAAACTGACCATAAGCGCTTCACCGCATGTTTTCTCAACGGTTGATACCCGGGGCATGATGAAAAGTGTTATCATGGCGCTCTTGCCGGCAGTGGCCGCAAGCCTTTATTTTTTCAGGCAGGACGCGGCAGGAGTTATTATCAGTTGTCTTGCCGGATGCGTGCTAACGGAATATCTGATTCAGAAGGTAAGACGCGTTCAGGTGAGGATAAGCGACCTCAGCGCCGTGTTAACGGGCATTCTGCTGGCGCTGGTTCTTCCGCCGTCGATACCCTTGTGGATGGCTTTTCTCGGCGGAGTTTTTTCTATTGCTCTGGGCAAAGAGGTGTTCGGCGGGCTCGGGCAGAACATTTTCAATCCCGCTCTTTTGGGGAGGGCATTTCTCATGGCCGCGTTTCCCGTTGCGCTGACGACCTGGGTAAAACCTTTCTCTCTTGATGCTGTCACGACGGCGACGCCATTGGGCCTGGCGAAATTTGAACAGGTAGTTACACCGTCAATGTCGCTGTTTCTGGGGAACGTCGGAGGGTCTCTCGGAGAGACGTCTGCCCTGGCGCTTCTGGCCGGCGGCGCGTATCTTCTCTACAAAAAGATAATTGATTACAGAATACCCCTTGCATATGTCGGAACCGTTCTCGTTTTCGCGGCCATTACACATCTAATCGCGCCGGCGCGGTTTTCTCCGCCGATATTTCACGTGCTTGCCGGAGGCGTCTTGATAGGCGCTATTTTCATGGCTACGGATCCCGTGACCTCGCCCGTTACTCCGGCGGGCCGGTGGATATTCGGCGTAGGATGCGGCCTGGTAACGATGATCATCCGGTTCCGGGGAGGACTGCCGGAAGGGGTCATGTATGCCATACTTTTGATGAACGCGATTACGCCTCTTATAAACAGGATGACGAAACCGAAAAGATTCGGAGTAACAAATGACAGATAAAAAAAGCAGCGTAGTAAAAATAATACTTTCTCTGACACTGGTAGGCATGGTTTCCGGGTCGCTTCTCGTGTCAGTTTACAATTACGCCATGCCGAAGATAAAAACCAATGTCAGGGCCGGGACGGAGAAGGCAATAAAAAATATTTTTCCCGAAACGGAAGAAATAAAAAACACCAAAGAAGAAGGTGTTTTTCGGGCCGTGGGAGAGAACGGCAAGTTTCTTGGATATGCCATTTTGGCTGAGGGGAACGGATACCAGGGAATAATAAAGCTGATAGTCGGGGTTAATGAGGACATGTCAGAGATGACGGGCATGGAAGTGCTTGAGTCGCAGGAAACGCCCGGGCTGGGCGCGGAGATAGCGGGTGAGGCATTCAGAAAACAGTTTGAAGGGCTTTCCCTCAAACATGCCATGGAATATCTTAAGAACCAAAAACCGCAAGAGCCGTATCAGATAGAAGCAATCACCGGGGCTACAATCTCTTCTCGGGCGGTTGTCAACCTGCTGAACGAACGGCTTGACTCGGTGCGCGAAAAACTGAAACTGAAAAAAATATGATCAAAGACTTTGTAAAAGGATTATGGCGGGAGAACCCGGTATTCGTGCAGGTGCTCGGCATGTGCCCGACTCTTGCCGTGACCACGAAAGCCCTGTTCGGATTATCAATGGGCATGGCGACGCTCTTTGTCCTGGTCTCTTCCGGGATGGTTATCTCGGCGATACGGCGGTTTGTTCCGCGACAGGTGCGGATACCGATATTCACGGTGATTATCGCCACTTTTGTAACCGCGGCGGATTATTTTCTTAAAGCGAATTTTTACGAGATAAGCAAGGCGCTCGGGCCGTATGTGCCGCTTATAGTCGTGAATTGTATAATTCTCGGACGGGCGGAAGCGTTCGCCTCAAAACACGGCGTTGCGCGGTCTTTTCTGGACGCAGCAGGCATGGGAATAGGGTTTACCTTGGCGCTGATCGTGCTGGGGAGCGTTAGGGAACTCCTGGGCTCGGGGACGGTTTTCGGGTATCGCGTAATGTGGGCGGGGTTCACCGACTGGATAATCATGGTTCTGCCGGCGGGCGCGTTTATAACGCTGGGGCTTCTTGTCGGAGTATTTAACATGATGGACAAAAGATTCATGAAACGAGCGGAAGAGAAATGAACACCTTTGAAGAACTCATACTGATTTTTATCGCGGCCAGCATCACGAACAATTTCGTGCTGACGTATTTTCTCGGGATATGTCCGTTTATAGGGGTTTCAAACTCGATAGACAGTTCCATAGGCCTTGGCGCGGCAACAACATTCGTGATGACCATAGCCGCGACCGTTACGTGGATCATATACCATTATCTTCTGGCGCCGTATAATCTGGTATTTCTTCAGTATGTTGTTTTTATTATAGTGATTGCGAGTTTAGTGCAGTTTGTGGAGATGGTTATACGGAAAATATCTCCGCCCCTCTATCGGGCACTGGGCATATATCTGCCGCTTATAACAACAAATTGCGCTATACTCGGGCTTACGCTTTTCATGGTTCTCAGAAACTACACGTTTTTAGAATCGGTTGTTTTCGGGCTGGGCGCGGGAGTAGGGTTTACTCTTGCACTTGTCATTATGGCCGGGATACGAGAAGAACTGGCCTTTTGCGACATACCCGAACCGCTCAAGGGTTCAGGCATAACGCTGATCATAGCCGGCATGCTCGCGCTAGCCTTCATGGGTTTCGGCGGCATTATCAGCGGATGACGTGCGCGTAAGGGCCTGACGAAGTGAACAGTGAGTAGTGAGTAGTCAGAAACGACGGACGAGGTTAAGAGCAAAGGGCATAGAGCAACGTCATCCTGAGGCGAAGCCGAAGGATCTAGATTCTTCCCCTTCACTTCGTTCAGGGTCAGAATGACAGAGGACAGAGCAGGGATAAAATATGGATAATTTAATGTTAATGTCGGTGTCCAGCATGGCGGCGCTTGCGATTTTGTTTGCGTCTATTCTGGCGTTTGCCGACAAAAAACTTAAGGTAAAAACCGATCCGCGGATAGAAGAAATTATCGGGCTCCTTCCAGGGGTTAACTGCGGGGCATGCGGGTATCTCAGCTGCCGCGCGTTCGGCGAGGGTATTGTCAAAAAAAATGAAGATCCCGGAAAATGCCGCGTGATCGGCGAGGAAGCGCGGGAAGAGCTGTTTAAATTGCTGGGAAAAGAAGAGTCAGAACGCTATCCGCGCCTGCCTCTCGTGCATTGCGCTGCCGGAACGAAAGACAAAAAATATACGGCCGAGTATAATGGCGTGCGCACCTGTTCCGGAGCGGATCTTGTTTTCGGAGCGGGACTGCGGTGCGAATACGGGTGCATGGGGTTCGGCGACTGCGTGAGCGTGTGCGCTTTCGGCGCTCTCAGTATGGAGGACGGGCTTCCGAAAGCTGACCCGGAAAAATGCACGGGCTGCGGGAAATGCGTTCCGGCGTGCCCGCGAGGGATTATCAGCATGCAGGAAAAAAGGTTTGACGGGCTTTTTTACGTAGCGTGCAGTTCCCTTGACGGAGTGCTCAGGGTAAAAGAAGCATGCGGCACGGGATGTATCGCCTGCGGTATCTGCGAGAAGCTATCGCCGGGCGGCCTTTTCAAGGTTACAGAAAACCTTTCCCGGCCGGATTACGAAAGACAACGCAATCAGGAAGAAGCAGAAAAACTCCGCCAGAAATGCCCGACGAAAGTTATTAAGCGAATTTGAGAAGACACGGAAAGAAACAAGAAACAATAACCAAACAAGA
>CAZGOZ010000029.1:0-14832 GCA_964528025.1 uncultured Planctomycetia bacterium | reverse complement strand
CAAAGCACAAAATAAGCACAAATATCAAAGCACAAAACAAGACCAAACAAAATCCAAAGTTTTGTTATTTGGATTTGAGATTTTAGATTTATTTTGGATTTTGTGCTTTGTCATTTGGATTTTACTAGCCTGTCGGAGACGTACCGTCCGCCGGCGAGACGCCTTATCAGCCCATTGAGTTCCATCTTAAGCAGGATCTCAGATAACACTCCGGATGAAACTTCCAAATGCTCGAGAATTCTGTCAACATGAACTGTATTTTCATCATTCAGTATCGCAAGCACTTTTTTTTCTTTTTCCGTGCCGCCGGCAGCGCTGCGTATCCGGTCGTGACTGCCGCGAACGGGCGAACGGCCCGAAAGATTAAGTTCTTCAAGTATGTCTTCCGCTCCGGTTACCAACTTCGCCCCGTTCTGTATAAGATAGTTGACCCCTCCGGACGTGTATGCGTCTACCGGGCCGGGAACAGCCATTACTTCTTTTCCCTGTTCAAGGGCCAGATCCGCCGTTATCATGGCTCCGCTTTTTCTCGCGGCCTCCGCAACTACAACGACCCCAGCCAAACCGCTTATTATCCTGTTCCGTCTCGGGAAATTCGTTCTCACCGGTCTGATGCCGGAGACGAATTCCGTTACAACAGCTCCATTTTTCGATATAGCTTGCGCGAGTTTTTCGGAACCTGTCGGATACATGTTCCGGAACCCGCTTCCGATAACCGCTATTGTCCGACCTCCGGCTTTTAAAGCGCCCCTGTGCGCCGCCGAATCTATCCCTCTGGCCATGCCGCTTATAACGGTAACGCCTTCTTCCGCGAGTCCGAAGGCAAGTTTTTCCGCTATCCGGGAGCCATACAACGAACATCTTCTGGAACCGACTATGGCCACGCTTTCAGTGTCGCGCGCGAAAAGGTTTCCCCTGTAAAAAAGAATCGGAGGCATACCGTAAATATTCCGCAAAGAGGCGGGATATCCCGGATCCCGATAACACACGCACCGTATTCCCTCGCGTTCTATATAAGCTATTTCTTCAAGATACTCCCTTGAAGTTCTGATTGTCCTCACCGCCCGGCACAATGCCGGTTTTTTCTCGATGATTTCCGAGAAACGTTTCTCCGAAAGATGAAATATTTCCTCACTTTCGGACGTTTTCTCTACCAGGGCTACTATGCTCTTTGGGCCGAGTTCGGTTACAAAGAGAAGCGCAATAATATCAAGGCATGTCTTATTCGGCGAAAAACTCATTTTATTTTTTGAACTCCCCTTCGCGCACCATGTGTAAAAAAATATCAGTGATCTTCGGGTCAAGCTTGTGGCCCTTTTCTTTCTCCATTATTTCTATCGCGCGTTCAACCGAAAATCCCTTCCGATACGGACGATCCGCGGTCAATGCCTCATAAACGTCCGATACACTCAAGATTCTGGCTTCCATGGGGATTTCCTCGCCCTTTATACCGGACGGATACCCGCTTCCGTCATAATTCTCATGATGATCGACCATGGCGGGAATAATATCTTCCAGAAAATAAAAAAGATTCGCTATCACGGCCCCCATGTGCGGATGTTCTTTTATTTTCTCAAATTCACTTTTGTTCAGTTTTCCCGCCTTGAACAGTATCTTTTCATCTATAGCCAGTTTTCCCAGATCATGAAGAAGACAGGCAACCTTAATCCTTTCAATCCTTTCCGAACTCAGGCCAAGTTTTTGCGAAAGAGGCACGGCAAACGACATGATTCGCGCGGAATGTATGGCGGTGCCGGGCTCCCCGGTTCTCAGAGCCGCAAAAAACATTTCCACAATACGACGATAAGTTTTTTTTGTCAGCTCGGGAGTATGTTTATATCTCTTGATAACGTTACCTTCAGGCGGATTACTTTCCTCCTTTTCGACAAACATGAAGAAAAAGTAATTTTCCGTCTCCATCGGAATAGCTGTCCAGGACATGCATTTTCCTGCTTCTTGCCCCTGCGCTGGGCCGGCCGCATCAAACCGCACAAACGTTTTTCCTTTTTTCATATCCTCAAAAATTTTATGCGCTTCCCTGTGCCCGCGTTCCGGAATAATCACATCGGTCCAGGACCTGCCGATAACCTTACGTTCGTCAAGTCGGAAAAAATCAAGATATTTTCCGTTAACAAGAACGATTTTTTCTTTTTTATCCGTGACCATGACAGGAATGTTGACATTCTCCACCAGCTTCCTGAAAAGCCCGTCTTTCAAAATAACGTCTTTATTTGTCTTTTTCATCTGCAACTTTCATTATTTGTTCGGCCACCCCCGCAGCATCAAGCGTGGAAGTATCAACCTGAAAATCAGCCTGTTCGTACAACGGGCGACGTAAATCCATAAGCTCTTTAATGCGTCCTTCGGGGTCGGGAACATTTAAGAGAGGCCTGGTGCGGTATTTTGCGGTGCGTTTGTGTATAACGCCGGGGTCAGCCCAGAGACAAACCACGATGCCGGAAAATTTCAGATTTTTCATGTTCTCTCCGTCCAGAACGACTCCCCCGCCGGCGTCTATGATCTGACCGGATCCGGAACTTACATTCTTTACTATTTCTTTCTCAATTTTCCTGAAATACTCTTCACCTTTTTCCTTAAATATGGTTTTAATAGTTTTCTTTTCGCGTGATTCAATCATCTTATCCGTGCTGACATATTTCATTCCGGTTTTTTCGGCGAGGAGTTTCGCGACCACGGTCTTTCCTGTTCCCATGAATCCGACGATCACGATATTCTTCATTTCAAGATCCCATGGCCTTTCTTACATTTTTTTGAGCTGTTTCATGTATGCCTCATGATTCCGCTGTGATTCTTCAACGGAATCACCGCCGAATTTACCGAGAAACGCCGAACCGATCTCAAGCGCCACCACCGATTCCGCGATGACCCCGCAAGCGGGTACCGCCGTGACATCAGCGCGTTCCACGGCCGCGGTGCTTTTCTTTTTTGAAACGATATCAACCGACCTCAAAGGTTTCGCGAGCGTCGCGATCGGTTTCATGAATGCCCTGATTACGACGGGCATTCCGTTGGTCATGCCGCCTTCCATGCCTCCGGCGTTATTAGATAATCGGTAAAAGATCTTTTTATCTTTATCGTATGCTATCTCGTCATGCGTTTGGGAACCCTTTTTTGAAGCACATTCTACACCCTCTCCTATGGATACGGCCTTGACTCCGGGAATCGCCATGACAACACGCGCTAAACGGCCGTCAAGACGGCTGTCCCATTGGGCGTAGCTCCCGAGCCCCGGAGGAACTCCGTCCGCTACGACTTCAAAAGAACCGCCGAGCGTATCCCCTGCTTTTGCGGCTTTGTCTATTTCTGCGCGCATCCTTTTTGCCGCTTCTTTATCGGCGCATCTGAGATCGGACGCTTCTGCAAGCTTCCAAAGCCCGTTGAACGTCTGTTTCCCGGCAGCGCTCGCCGCGATACCGCCTATCATCGTGACATGGCTCAATATCTTCACGCCGAACGCCTTTAAGAGAAGTTTTGCGACCGCTCCCGCGGCTACTCTGGATACTGTCTCCCGCGCGCTCGCTTTCTCAAGCACACCGCGCGCCCCTTTCAGGCCGTACTTCTGAATGCCGGCAAGGTCCGCATGACCCGGACGGGGACATTTCACGTCCGGAAGCTCCTCAATCCGGTAATCCTTGTTCCGAATCATCAGGCTGACCGGGCTGCCGATGGTCATTCCCTTAAGACAGCCCGCTATGATATCAACCTTATCCTTTTCTATCAGCATGCGTTTTCCCCGACCGTAACCAATCATCCTGCGGGCCAGTTCCAGATTAATGAATTTTTCGTCAAGCGCCAATCCCGCGGGCACACCGTCAAGGATTACGACCATGGCCTTACCATGAGATTCTCCCGCTGTCATGTATCTAAGCATTAGAAACCTCCTTCAAAGGATTAATAACCGAGTTACGAAATAATGTTCGAATAACCAAGATACAAGTTACAAGATACAAACAATATTCAAATCACAATAACCAAATGACGATTTTTCTTGTTTGGTTATTCGAATTTGGTCATTGTTTCTTGTTTGGTTATTGTATCTTGTTTCTTGTATCTTATTTCTTATCTATTCCGACTTCTTAATACACGAACACATAATCCAGTATCTTTTCTCCCCACACGAGCGCAATCATTGCGGCAAGAGCGATATACGGACCATAAGCAATGGTCTCACTCTTATGCTTTATCTTCACGTACACCCCTACAATCGAACCGAGTATCGGCGCCAGAAAAAAAGTGAGGATACCGAGTTTCCATCCGAGAAAAGCGCCGATCATGGCCATCAATTTAACATCGCCCCCGCCGAGGGCTTCTTTCTTAAAGATCTTTTCCCCAAAATACCCTAGAAGAAACATGCTGCCGCCGGCCAGAACAATCCCCGAAAAAGAGTTCATGAACGACCTGATATACGAGGGCGCCCCGTCCAAACGGAAGATGGTCATGAGCGCGAGGCCCACGAATATACCGGGAAGGCTTATAACATCCGGTATCTCCCGTATTTTTACATCTATGAACGTCACCGTTATGAGCATGCACGCGAAAAACCAGTAAACAAAAAACCACGGGCTTATTGCAAAATGATACAAAAGCATTACCCCCACGACAGCCGTTATTACCTCAACAAGCGGATATATTACCGATATGGCTTTTTTACAATACCGGCATTTGCCCGCGAGAACCAGATAGCTCAGGAGCGGCACGTTATCACTCCACCTCAGGGTATGACCGCACGCCGGACAGAAAGAGCGCGGCGTGACAATGGATTTCCCCAGAGGCATCCGGTATATGCACACGTTCAGAAAACTGCCGATGATGAGACCGAAAATAAATACGATAAAATATTCCATGGTTACTTCTCTCGTTTTTTGAGTTCGTTTAAAGCTGCTTCTCGCATAATGTGACTTATTTCACTCAAAGGTTTTCCCGTCCAAATACGAAAAGCAAGAGCCGCCTGGTCGATAAGCATTCCGAGACCGTTAACCGCCGTGAGACCTTTTTCTCTTGCTGCCTTTATCAGTTCTGTTTTCCTGGCATAGACAAGATCATAAACGACCGTTCCCTCTTTCAGATAAGCGGGATCCACGGGCATATCGTCGCCTTCCTTTGTGCCGAGAGGTGTGGCATTTACCAACAGATCAACCTCTTTTGCCTTTTCCAACATATCTTCATGTGTCCCGACAGAACAAAACCTGTCCCCGATGGAAGACCGAGTTCCTTTTAGAATACCGGGAACAAGATCTTTCAATGAATCGCTCTTTTCTTTATCCTTATCATAAACACTCACCATTCTGGCCGAACCGTAATGTAAGTGTCTTAACAGGGAAAGACATATCACGCGACCTGCGCCTCCAGCGCCTAACACTAGAACAGTTTTCTGGTCTACATCAAACCCGGCGTCTTCTTTAAGCGAATAACAAAACCCATCTCCATCCGTGTTGGTTGGAGGCTGCGGTTTTCCTCCGTCAATTTTTACCGTATTCACGGCACCCATGGAATTTGTATAGGCGTCCGGCTTAATACCATCTCTTTCCAGAATCTCTTTTACTTTTATCTTATACGGAACCGTTATATTGAAACCACTCAGTTTTCCGCTGTAAACATATTCCTTAAAAAAATCCTCAAGCTCGTTTTCCTGTTTATCAAATATCTTATATTCGGCATTTATCCCGAATTTTCTGAACGCGGCATTATGCATCGCGGGAGAAAGAGAATACTTTATATTCTTCCCCAACAACCCGTAGATCTTTTTTTTATCCGCGTCTTTATTCATAATAATCAAAATCGTAGGGGCGGGCCTTGTGCCCGCCCGAAATAATTTTGTGGGTGCCCGAAATAATTATAAGGCAGGCACAAGGCCTGCCCCTACGAAATCTTCCCGTTATTAATTACTTTCACATTGAAAGCCGGTTGATCGCGTTCACGTACGCCCGGACGCTCGCCTCTATAACATCTGTGCTTGAGCCCCTGCCGAAAACCACTTTATCATTGAACCGAACCTTGACGCTGGCTTCGCCCAGAGCATCCTTACCGCCGGTAACGGCGTTCACCCTGTAATCAACCAGTTTGCCTTTCAATCCGGCGGCCTTGTCTATGGTCTTGAAACAGGCATCTATCGGGCCATCGCCCGAAGCAGTGGCACTCTTCCGCTTTTTTGCCGCCATGAGATTTACTTCCGCTACGGGTTTTATGTCGCTGCCGCTCGTTACGCGAAAACTCAGAAGTTTATACTTCTCGGGAATAACCGCGAGTTCATCTTCCACGATCATCGCGAGATCCTCATCAAATATCTGACGTTTTTTATCCGCAAGTGTCTTGAACCGCGCAAACGCTTTATCCAGTTCGTCGCCCGAAAGGGTATATCCCAGATCTTTCAGCCGCACGGAAAAAGCATGCCTGCCGGAAAGTTTTCCCAGAACAAGCGTGCTTCCCTTGAACCCGACGTCCTGCGGTCGCATAATCTCGTAAGTAACGCGTTTCTTCAGAATGCCGTCCTGATGAATCCCGGCCTCGTGGCTGAATGCGTTCTCTCCGATGATAGCCTTGTTCGGCTGAACCGGTATCCCGGTCAGCCTGCTGACAAGACGACTGGTCTTATACAGTTCCTTTATGCGCACGTTTGTCGTCATACCGCCAAAGAGATCCTTGCGCATCAAGAGCGCCATGACAATCTCTTCAAGCGAGGCGTTGCCCGCCCTTTCGCCAAGGCCGTTTATCGTGCATTCTATCTGACGCGCGCCGCCAAGAATGGCTGCAAGCGAGTTTCCTACGCTGAGCCCCAGGTCATCATGACAATGCGCGCTTATGACGGCTTTTGAGATATTAGGAACGCTCTCCACCAAACGCCTTATGATCTGTTCAAATTCCGTCGGCGCCGAATACCCTACGGTATCAGGGATATTCACGGTTCGCGCGCCGGCGGCTATTACACCCTCAACAACACGAGCGAGAAAATCCGGCTCGGTGCGGGAGGCGTCTTCCGGCGAGAACTCAACATCACCAAATTTATTTCTCGCGTATTTTACCGCTTCCACGGACGTTTTCAATATCTCGCTTTTCGCTTTTTTCAGTTTATACTTTCTGTGTATCTTTGATGTGGCGAGAAAAACGTGCACCCGTGAACGTTTGGCTTTTTTAAGCGCCTCGTAAGCATCGTCTATATCCCTTTTGGTCGCCCGCGCCAGACCGCATATAATGGGTTTTTTGACATGCTTGCTAACCGCTTTGACTGCCTCAAGGTCTCCCGGGCTCGTGCGCGGAAAACCCGCCTCAATAATATCCACACCCAGCTTTTCCAGCTGCAGAGCTATCTTGAGTTTCTCTTTGACTGTCAAGCTCGCCCCGGGGGTTTGTTCGCCGTCCCGCAGGGTCGTGTCAAATATGAGAATTTTGTCTTTTTTCATCTTATTCCATCCAGGGCATCATGCCGCGAAGTTCTTTGCCGACCTTCTCAATGCTGTGATGCTTCTCTTCTTCGGTTATCTTGTTGTAAAGCGGTCTTCCCGCTTCGTTTTCCTTGATCCATTCATCGGCAAAACTTCCCGACTGTATCTCTTTCAGTATGTTTTTCATCTCTTCACGGGTCTTTTGGTTGACAACCCTTTTTCCTCTGGTGATGTCGCCGTATTCCGCCGTGTCAGAGACGCGTTTTCTCATACCCGAGATCCCGTATTTATAGATAAGATCGGTAATAAGCTTGAGCTCATGCAGACACTCAAAATACGCGATCTCCGGCTGATATCCCGCTTCCACAAGCGTGTCAAAACCGGCCTTTATCAATTCCGAAGTTCCTCCGCAAAGAACCGCCTGTTCTCCGAAAAGATCCGTTTCGGTCTCTTCCTTGAAAGTGGTTTCTATCACGCCCGCGCGCGTTCCGCCGAGGGCCTTGGCATAGGCAAGGGCCTTATCTTTCGCTTTACCCGTAAAATCCTGAAAAACAGCGATAAGACACGGAACGCCTTTGCCCTGTTCATACATCTCCCGAACCAACGCTCCCGGACCTTTCGGTGCCACCATGAAAACGTCCACATTCTTCGGGGGAACGATCTGTTTGAAATGTATATTGAACCCGTGAGAAAAAACCAGCGCATCGCCTTCTTTAAGGTTTTTTTCTATTGCTTTTTTATAAACCGCGCCCTGCACATGATCCTGTGTCAGAATCTGCACGATGTCCGCCTGCGCGGCGGCTTCATCCGCCGAAACAACTTCAAAGCCGTCCTTAACCGCCTGCGCGTGATTAGGCGTATCCGCCAGTTCGCTTACCAGCACCTTGATACCGCTGTCTCTCAGATTCAGGGCCTGACCGCGCCCCTGTATCCCGTAACCGATAATAGCGACCTTGAGATTCTTTATCGCGTTTAAATCGGCATCTTTGTCATAATACATCTTTGCCATCACTTTCCTCCTTTTGGTGTCACTTGGACTGTATTGCTATTTTTCCGGTTCTGACGATCTCCAGTATTCCGTAAGAACGCAAAAGTTCTATCAGAGCCTTTACCTTATGTTCATCTCCGGCTTCTTCCACGGTAAGACACTTCTTGCCTATATCAACTATTTCCGCGCCCGTGGAATCAACAACCTGCACAATCTTTTCCCTGACGGCGGCGCTCTCCGCTTTGACCTTTATCAGTATGAGTTCCCGATCCACATACTTCCCGCCGGTAAGATCCTGCACGGTGATAACGTCTATGAGTTTATTCAGCTGTTTCTTGACCTGCTCCAGTATTCTCTCGTCGGCTTCCACCACTATGGTCATGCGCGAAACCTCCGGGTCTTCGGTTTCCCCGACCGCCAGCGAGACGATATTAAACCCGCGCGCCGAAAAAAGACCGGCAACTCTCGCCAGAACTCCGAATTTGTTTTCAACCAGAACCGCTATAATAAATTTATCCATTTTTATCTCCCGTCCTCTGCTCTATGCCAGGCCGTGAATCATCTTATCAATGGATTTCCCCGTGGGAACCATGGGAAACACATTCTCTTCCCTTTCAATAATAAAATCCATGACAACCGGCCCTTTTATTTTCAATGCGTCTTTTATGGCCTTGCGAACATCGGTTTTTTTTCTGATCCTCATGCCTTTAGCGCCGTAACTTTCAGCCAGGCGCACGAAATCCGGGCACGCAGTCAAATCTTTTTTCGCCAGAACGGTGTAAGCATAACGTTTTTCGTAGAACAGTTCCTGCCACTGGCGCACCATCCCCAGATAACCGTTGTTGAGTATAGCTATCTTAATGGGCAGTTTCTCTATAACAGCCGTCGCGAGTTCCTGAATATTCATCTGGATGCTTCCGTCGCCGGCAATATCAAAAACTATACTGTCCGGTTTTCCTATCTGCGCGCCTATCGCCGCCGGGAAACCGTATCCCATGGTGCCCAATCCTCCGCTTGACAGCCATGTTCTCGGCTTTGTAAACGTGAAAAATTGCGCCGCCCACATCTGGTTCTGCCCGACCTCGGTCGCAATTATAACATTCTTGCCTTTTGTCAGCGCGTGGATTTGTTCAATAATATACTGCGGTCTTAATTTTCCGTCGTTTTTATACCTGAGCGGTATTTTCTTTTTCCAACCGGCAATCGTTTTAAGCCAGGCGCTCTTACTCCCTTTTTTTGAGAATTTATTCAGTTCTTTTAAAACCCCTTTCGCGTCGCCGATAACAGGAATATCCACGCGAACGTTCTTGCTGACGCTTGCCGGATCAATATCAATATGCGCCACTATCGCTTTCGGCGCGAACGCATCAATCCTGCCGGTAACCCTGTCGTCAAACCTGGCCCCCACCGCTATGATAAGATCCGAGTCCTGTATAGCATGGTTGGCGTAAGCCGTTCCGTGCATGCCCAGCATTCCTAAACTCAAAGAATCGTCTTCCGGAAAACCGCCGAGCCCCATCAGTGTTGTCGTCACGGGAATACCGGTTTTGCGGGCGAACATCGTAAGTTCCTTTTCCGCGCCGGAAAGGATAATACCGCCGCCCGCATATATAACGGGCCGTTTGCTTTTTTCTATCGCTTTCGCTATTTTCTTGATCTGCCCGACATGTCCTTTATATGTCGGTTTATACCCGCGAATATTAACCGTCTTCGGATATTTAAATTCGGTTTTTTGAAGCTGAACATCAACGGGAAGATCTATTAGCACGGGTCCTGGCCGGCCGGTTCTGGCAATATGAAAGGCCTCCTTCACCACTTGAGCCAGATCTTTCACGTCTTTCACGAGGTAGTTATGTTTCGTGATGGGCCTCGTGATACCCGACATGTCGGCTTCCTGAAACGCGTCGTTCCCTATGAGCGATGAATTGACCTGCCCCGTAATGGCAACGAGCGGTATGGAATCCATGTGCGCCGTCGCTATTCCCGTAACGAGATTCGTAGCGCCCGGGCCTGAAGTCGCGATACAAACTCCGACCTTACCGGTAGCGCGCGCATACCCGTCGGCGGCATGAACGGCGCCCTGTTCGTGACGTGTCAGATGAAACGTCAGCGCCTTGTTATTGTAAAGCTTGTCGGTCAGAGGTATTATCGTCCCTCCCGGATACCCAAAAGCGTGAGTAACCCCTTCGGCACACAAGCTTTTGATCAGAATTTCCGCGCCTGTCAACTTTGCCATTTTAGCCCTTCTTGCTTCATGTCTCTTATATATATACTATTATTTTCCAATATCCCATCAATAGCCGCCTGCAAAGCGACCCTAAAATGAGCTAAATTAGTATAACATATCGGGATTTGTTGTCAATATGTAGGTTCAGGGGGTGTTTGAAAACGTGATTGGATAGATTTGTGGTAGCTTGGTAGCACAGAGAATTGCCTGGGGGCCTTACTCCCGGGGACGGTAGCAAAAACCGCTCGGAATTCCTTTGCAATGTATTTGTATAGGACACGTTGGGAGTATTTCTACCGGACATAGTCCGTACGAAACACTCCCAACGCGTCTTGTTTGGCAAAATGTAGTGTAACTGAGGGGTTGTGGTTTTTTGTCTGGTAGCGCATATCGCAAGGCCCCCAGGCAATTCTACGCACCGTCACAGCTTCTATAATCCGCAAATTTGTTTCTCAAACTGGGAAGGTCTCATCAAAATTTGCGGAGCAAATTTTGTTTGCGGACTAAGCTCGGTGCGGAGAATTGACTGAGGGCCCTGCGGATATGCGCCTTGGACAAAAAACCACACCCCCTCATTTACACTACTTTTTACCGCAAAAGACGCGTTGTGAGTGTTTCGTACGGAATCTCATTCCGGTAGAAACACTCACAACGCGTCCTATCCAAATACATTGCAAATGATTTTCGGGCGGTTTCTATGACCATCTCCGCGAGCAAGGCCCTCAGGCGATTCTTCGGGTCGTTCGAGGCGAAGGGCGGGCACGGCATACCGTGCTCCTACGAATTTTATTTCTTGCGGGGGTGACGGGGATTATTTGTAAACCCTTGGGACGCGGTCGGTTATGGCGGAGAGGATTTCGTAGGGGATTGTGCCGGCGTGTTTGGCTATTTTTTCAATGGTAATTTCGGCGTCGCCCTGTCTGCCTATAAGCACGACTTCGTCGCCGACGGAAACGTCTTTCACGTTACCGACATCCAGAAGAGCCTGATCCATCGTTACCATTCCCACTACCCTGACATGCTGACCTTTGAGAAGCGCTTCCGCCTTGTTAGAAAGTATTCTTCCGTACCCATCGGCGTAACCAATCGGAATAGTGGCGATTTTAGTATGATGCTGGGTAATGTAAGTTCTTCCGTAACTTATTGCTCTGCCGGGTGGCGTGTCTTTCATGTGCACGATTCGTGTTTTAAGCGTCATTACCGGCTTCAATTCAAATTGTTCGCGAAAATCTTCCTTGGGATAAACGCCATAAAGAAGAATGCCCGACCTTACCAGGTTCAGGTGCGAATCTTTCCAGTCTACAACTGCCACGCTGTTGGCGGCATGTTTATACCGAATACGGATACCGTTTTTTTCTGTTTCTTTAAGAACTTTTTCAAAAGAATCTATCTGTAGGCGCGTTACCATCTTGTCGCGCGCGGCTGAAGAAAAATGTGTGTAAACGCCTTCTATGTCTATTTCTTTATGCAAAGACACGTTTTTTATGAACTCGGCGGCTTCTTCATGCCACACGCCGATACGCCCCATGCCCGTATCCACCTTGATGTGAACTTTCGGACGCAGGGCCTTTTTCTTTGCCAACTCCGACAATACCCGCAACATTGATGAATCGCACAGCGTAAGCGTAATGCCCCGCGATACCGCAGCCTCGGCCTCCTCTCTCAATACCGACCCGAGAACCAAAACCGGCAGAGTGACCCCCGATTTGCGAATGGCTATCGCTTCGTCAACAGTAGCCACGCCCAGATAATCGGCGCCGCGATCCAAGAGAGTGCGGCTCACTTGTCCGAGACCGTGACCGTAGGCGTTCGCCTTCACGACGGCCATTATACTTACCCCTTCACCGACCCGTTCACGAATGCGGTTCAGATTATATCCGAGAGCCCCAAGATCTATTTCCGCCCATGTCGGCCTGTAATATTTTTTATTCATGTCGAAAATCTCCACGTTTGCGTCCGCCACGCAAATAACCAATAACCAAGTTACAAGATACAAATAATATCCAAACCACAATAACCAAACACAGCAGCACAGCAGATTTTTTGTCTCTTGTTTGGTTATTTGAATTTGGTCATTGGTTATTATTTGGTTATTGTTTCTTGTATCTTGGTTATTCCCATAAGCTAACAGCTATGAGCCAATTACTCTCTCTGCTCTACGTGCTCCGCGTAATCCCGCAATCTCTTGCGTGCAGGTATAGCGGTTCTATATCCTCCGGATCGTCCGTGCCACGGGCGGATCTTTTAAACCCTATACGCCCTACGTCCGCGGCGCGCGGATACCAGTCAATTTCCAGAACCCGCGCGAGGCGACATTCGTCCAGTTCTTTTTTATATTTTTCTACGGCATCGCCGAAAAATAACACTTCATTCTCCTTTAAACCGCTTAAAAAATCACTCGCCGTCACGAGAAGATACTCGGTGACCTTTTCGCGGCCGGGGCCGGAAAGGTCATAGATACACGTATACACTTTTCCTTTCCGCGCGTCAAGAAAGGGCGCCGCCAGCTTTTTTTTTGCCGCGGCGAATACCTCGGGCGGCAGGTTCATGATTATGGCGTCCATGTCCGGAACTCCTATAACAGCGCAGCCAAGCGCCTCAGCCATGGCCTTGACGGTGACGGCGGCGATACGCAGACCCGTGAAAGACCCCGGACCGATCCCTACGCATATCAGACCAAGCTCCTCCGCCTGCCAGCTGAGCCCGTGCAGCATGCTTTTTATCTCGGGGATTAAAAGCTCGCTGTGTTTTATGCCGACATCCCGATGGAACTCGGATTTGACATCTTCATTTTCCAAACACGCGATGCTCAAAAACTTTGTTGATGTGTCAATTGCCAGTATTTTCATATTATAGTGATCTGTGAGTAGTGAACAGTGAACTGTTGGCAACAAGTCCAACTCCTAACTCTCAACTCCTATCTTCTTTATTGCTTTCTCGTACATTGTTCCGACAGCGCAGAATTCTATTCGTCTTTCGTTTTCGGCATCTCCGTAAAACATTCGTATTTCCAGATACTCGTCGGGAATTATATCCTTTACTTTATCCGCCCACTCAACAACAGTGAGTCCCTCCCCATAAAAATATTTTCTGTAATCTACAGTTTCACTGAAACTTTCGGATTCAAGCCGGTAAACGTCAAAATGATAAAGCGGGTTCTCTCCCTGATATTCCTTCAGCACGACAAATGACGGACTGTTAACATATCGATAATCACAAACCCCCAAACCCCTGGCAAGACCCTTGACGAAAACCGTCTTGCCGGTTCCAAGATCCCCGATAAGGGCGATAAAACCGCGGCTTCCGATACCCTCAGCAATACGCGACGCCACATCCATTGTTTCTTCAGGTGAATGAGTAATCATGCTTTCTGCCTCTATAAATGTTCAAACCCTTTCATCTTCAGCCGGGTCACGCGGCCCTCGTCCTCTATGAGATGCATGCCATCGCGATCTCGTGTTATTTTTCCCATGATAAAATACTGCGGCACCTCTTTTCGGCGTTTCATGCCCAGAAATAATCTTTTTACTTCTTTTGGGTTCATCGTAAACAAGAGTTCAAAACTTTCGCCGTGATACAACGCATCTTTGACTGAAAGGCCTTTTGAAAGAGGTATGGCCCCCTCATACAACACGCACCCCACACCGCTTTCGGAACATATCCGTCCGACATCCGGCGCTATGCCGTCGGAGACATCTATCATGGAACTTATCTTGTGGCGCCCTGAAAGAAACCGGGCTTCACTGAGCCGTGGTTCAAAATCAAGATGTTCTTTTTTTCCGTCACGGACAGGCCCCGTGATCAGTATAAGATCACCTTCTTTTGCCCCGCCACGCCGCGTCAGGCGTTTTTTCTCCACAACGCCGACAACTGAAACGTCTATCACCAGCGCGCCGGCGCGATTGGTATCTCCGCCGACAACTTTAATATTATACTCTTTGCATATACCGAATATACCGTCGTATAGACGGCGGATATCGGTTTTACGCGTGCTACGCGGCAAGCCGAGAGACACCGTAATATACAGGGGCACCCCTCCCATCGCCGCGATGTCGCTGATATTTACCACAACCGCTTTCCGGCCAATCTTTTCATACGGCGTCTTACCGGCAAGAAAATGCGTGCCCGCGACAAGCATGTCGGACGCCCATAAAAGATACCGGCTCTTGTCATATTTTAAAACCGCGCAATCGTCGCCAATCCCCGCAATGACGCCC
>CAZGOZ010000028.1:0-14879 GCA_964528025.1 uncultured Planctomycetia bacterium | reverse complement strand
CCGCGGGATTCCAAGGGGCCCCTTGGAGGGTTTTAGCCTTTTCTCTCGTTATTAGAGGCAGGCACCTATCTCCCAGCTGGACAGTCCGCCTGAGCCACATACCCAGAAATAAAAGGCGATGGTGGACCGAGTTCCCGGAGTAAATAATTTATAATTAAAAACGACGGGGACGAGTTTTGGGAGGCCTCTAATAATGAGAGAAAAGGCGTTAAAAAACCCGACGGGGAAGGGAATCCCGGGGGCTTTTTGGTGTCGTTAGAGCGTGAATTAGTCAAGGCCACCAGGCGATTTTTTAGGGCGTTTCAATTTCTTTTGAATTTTGTCATTTGGATTTTACTATTCACAGATCACTGTTCACTATTCACAGATTACTATAATTCTATATTATGATGGATGTAAAAGGGAAAGAAGTTCTGGTTTTGGGGCTGGGGGTGAGCGGGCAGGCTGCTGCCGCGCTTCTGGCGCGAAAAGGCGCACGTGTAAAGATTAGCGATAGTTCCCATAACGCGGACATAAGCCGACGCCTCGAGGATCTCGCCCGCTACTCCGTCCGGTACGAAACCGGCGGTCATACGGCGTCATTCTGTTCTGATGCCGAGATTGTTGTTGTTTCTCCCGGAGCAGACATCGCGCCGTTATACCGTTCGGGCGTATTGAGCCGGAGGAGCATGGTGATAGGGGAGATGGAATTGGCCTTTGCGTTTTGTCGGGCAACTGTAGTTGCCGTGACAGGAACCAACGGCAAGAGTACTACTGTAGAACTTATAGGCAGTATGCTTTCTTCTGCGGGCATGCATGCGGTAGTTTGTGGGAACACGGGCAATCCCCTGAGCGGGGAAGTCGATCGTTTTACTGCGGAAAGCGTGGCGGTTGTAGAGGTCAGTTCTTTCCAATTGGAAACGATAAAAAATTTCAAACCGCATATTGCCGTTCTTCTTAATGTTGCCGAAGATCATTACGAGCGCCACGGCAATTATGAGCGATATCGGGACGCGAAGTTCAAAATCTTCAAGAATCAATCTTCCGGCGATTGGGCCGTTCTCGATGCGTGTTTTCGTGGCACGCTTTCGTTGAAAAATATCCGGGGACAGCAACTTTTTTACGGCGCCGAAGGCGAAATGATTGTGTGCGAGGAAGGAATACGCCCCGGAGATTCGGATGAAAAGGATTTTGTCGTGCGGACGAAAGAGATTCCGCTGGTAGGCAGACACAACCGATATAACGTGGCGTGCGCCATCCTTGTCTCCAGAATCATGGGCCTGGACGATAACTGCATCCGCGAGGCGATAATGGCTTTCAAGGGGCTGTCTCACCGGTTTGAAAGGATCGGGACCTTTCGGGGGGTGGAATGTATTGACGATTCAAAAGCCACAAATGTGGATGCGACACGGCGTGCTCTTGATTCAATAAACAAACGAGTGGTTCTTATTGCCGGGGGCAGGGAAAAAGGCGGGGATTATCAACCCGTTCTTCCGTGTCTGAAGGATAAAGTAAAAGCAGCTATCCTTATCGGAGAAGCCCAACCTAAGATGAAGGAAGTTTTTTCATCAGTGGTTCCGGTATTTACGGCAGGGGATATGGACCAGGCCGTGCGGACAGCTTTTTCGGTTGCCACCGAAGGCGATGTCGTGATGTTGTCGCCGATGTGTTCAAGCTTTGACATGTTTTCGGATTATAAAAAGCGAGGAAAAGCGTTTCAACGCTCGGTCGAACAACACATCTCCGGAGAAAAGGCGGAAGGATGAGTAAAGATGCAAGAATGGTTTTATTGGCGGTTTCGCTCCTCATCATGATGGGGATTGTCATGATATATTCCTCCAGCGCTGTCTATGCCTACGGAAAATACGGAGACAGCTTGTTCTTCGTGAAAAGACATTGTATCCATCTGACGCTGGGGCTGGTCGCCGCGGTGTTATGCATGTCAATCCCGCTACCTGAGATTGCCGCGCATTCCAGGCAGGCCATGGTCGTTGTTATCGTTTTATTGACGCTCGTGCTTATCCCCGGGATAGGAAGGGAGATTGGGGGGGCGCGAAGGTGGATGCGTTTTTTCGGGATTGGGATACAGCCGTCAGAAATAGCAAAAATTGTCTTTGTAGTATATCTGGCCGGAGTTGCCGCGCGAAAAAGATATTTGATACATGATTTTAAGCGGGGTTTTATGCCACCGTTTCTTATTACCGGGTTAATGGGCGTTCTGATACTTATGGAGCCGGATATGGGAACCGCGATTGCGGTTCTGCTTATCGGACTTATCATGTTATTCGCTTCCGGCGCCCGAATTAAGCATCTGGCGTTCGTTACAGCCGGAATTATCCCGGTTCTGTGCCTGGCTGTTATTGCGGAACCGTACCGTCTCAGGCGTATAATGGTGTTTTTAAATCCCTGGAGTGATGCCAGGGGTTCGGGGTTTCAGCTTGTTCAGTCTACTATAGCGCTCGGGTCGGGAGGATTTTTCGGCCTCGGCCTCGGAGAATCAAAGCAAAAGCTTTTTTATCTACCGGAATCACATACGGACTTTATTTTTTCTATAATCGGGGAAGAACTGGGATTTATTGGCGCGGCCTTCTGTGTTCTCTTGTTTGCCGTTCTCATATGGTTCACAATCCGTATTTCTTTTAAGATTAGGGACAGGTTCGCGTCGTGTGCCGTTCTGGGACTGGGAATGATGATGGCTTTTGAGGTAATAGTTAATATCGGAGTGTCAACGGGCATATTGCCGACGAAGGGGCTTCCGTTGCCGTTTATAAGCTATGGCGGAAGTTCGCTGGTATGTCATCTCGCGGCGGTGGGGCTTATTTTGAATATGGCGAAAGAGGCGGAATAGCATGAGAGTTATCCTGGCAGCCGGAGGATCGGGGGGACACATTTTTCCTTCAATTGCCCTGTCCACTGAACTCGAAAAGGCCGGCGTCAAGGATATTTTTTTTATTTCGAGTAAAAGACGGCTGGACAAAAACATCCTGAAGAACAATCGGCATCTCTGTTTTTTTCTTTCAGAGAATCCCATGCCCAGGAAGGGTTCTTTTGTCCGGCTTGCCGGTTTTGCGGCAAAGCTTTTTATGGATATAATGATGTCGTTGTATCTTATTGTAAAACTGCGTCCTGATGTAGTGGTCGGATTCGGTGGCTATGCTTCAGGGGCTATTTCCGTGATAGCGCGTATGTTCGGGGTTCCCCTTTTGATACACGAACAGAACCTGTTGCCGGGCAGAGCGAACAAGATTCTCAGCCGTATCGCTGACCGTGTAGCTATCAGTTTCAAGGATTCCGGGGAATATATTTCTTGCCCCTCGCGAAAAATTGTTTATACGGGAAATCCATTGAGGCTTGATATGCTGTCTAATGACAGGGAAAAATCCGCCGAATCGCTCGGAATATCTCCGAAGAAATTGACTGTTCTCATAATGGGAGGAAGCCAGGGGGCTTCGTTTTTGAATAACGTTGCCTCAGGCGCCGCGCTCTTTATAACAGAACAAAAAACCGAGGAAGTGCAGTTCATTCATCTTACGGGCCGGACGGAATGTGAAAAAGTAAAACATTTCTATAAAAAGAATAGGATTCCCGGAAAAGTATTCTCGTTCCTGGAAAGGATAGAAGACGCTTATGCCGTCAGCGATCTGGCCGTCAGCAGAGCGGGCGCGGCTGCTATATATGAGTTGGCTTTTTACGCAAAACCGATGATTCTGGTTCCGTATCCTAACCCGAAAAATAATCAGAGGGACAATGCCGCATATTTTGCAAGGGCCGGTGCGGCTATTTGCCGGGAGGAAAAAGATCTTTCGCCGAACGATCTGGCAGAAGAGATTCTGAAAGTGCTGATGGACGACGGGCACCGCGAAAGTATTTCACTCGCAGCCGCCGGATTGAGTATGCCCTCTGCGGGAAAACGTTTGGCGGGGGAAGTGATAAACTTGGGGCGTGGGAGCGCAAAGAGAGTAGTGATCAGTGAGTAGTGATCTGTAATCAGGCAGAATAGAGTAAGGTCAAATGACAAAATTCAAACTGATCACTGTTCACTGATCACTGTTCACTATAATATTATCATGAAACATATACATTTTGTCGGTATCGGCGGGATAGGCATGAGCGCGATAGCGGATATATGCCTGGCCAGGGGTGACTCCGTGACTGGGTCGGATTTGCGTCCGAATCGTTTAACAGATGGGCTCTGCGCGCGCGGCGCCGTGGTGTATAAGGGGCATGAGGGACGCAATGTCCCTGATTCCACGGATATTCTCGTGAAATCCGCCTGTATAGTTGCGGATAATCCTGAGATACGCAGGGCGGGAGCTCTGGGTATTGATGTTATTACGAGGAGTGAGATGCTCCGGGAAATTGTTGAAGGCGCCTCTTTTTCAATGGCGATTGCCGGAACACACGGCAAGACAACAACAAGTGCGCTTGCGGCGCATATTGCGGAAAGCTGCGGTAAGAATCCCACGGTTCTTATCGGGGGGGAGACAGCGAATTTCGGGGGAAACGCCAAACTCGGCGAGAGCGGCATGGTTATCGCGGAAATAGATGAAAGCGACGGATATTTTCGGAATATAAGCGTGACATGCGCGATAATAACGAATGTGGAAAGAGAGCACATGGAGCATTATGGTTCTTTTGAGAATCTCGCATGCGCCTATGGAGAATTTATAAGCCGTATTTCAAAACGCGGTTTTTTGGTGTTCAACGGCGAGGATACCGTGCTTGGGGAACTCACCGTCAAGGTGGGTCTGGAAAAGATAAGTTTTGGCATTGAGGGCGATTTTGACGTAACGTGCCGCAACTACGAACATGCCCGGTCGATTTCTTTTGATCTTATTGTGAACGGCAGAAATTGTGGAAGAGTTTCAAGCTGTCTCCCGGGACGGTATAATCTGATGAATATTCTGGGTGCTGCGGCCATGTGTATCAAGGTAGGATGTAATCCCGAAGGCATTATTGATGCCATAGGTTCTTTTCGCGGCGTCAAGAGAAGATTTGAGTTATGCGGCTGTGCCGAAGGCGTAAATGTTATACAGGATTACGCCCATCATCCCACGGAACTTTCCGCTGTAATTCGAGCCGCGCGTCATTACTCCGCCGGCAGAATCATAACAGTTTTTCAACCTCATCGTTACAGCAGGACTCGGGATCTTGCAACGGAGTTTTCAAGATGTTTTTATGACACGGATATTCTTATCCTGACTGATATATATTCTGCCGATGAAACCGACATGGCGGGGGGTGGAATAGAGCAAATATATAACAAGATAGAGAAGGATCGTTTTGAACGCATTGATCTTGTTGAAAAAAAGAATATCCCGGAATTTATTACAAGTATTGCCAAAGCGGGAGATACAGTGCTGGTACTCGGCGCCGGAGACATCGGTGAGATTCCGGAGGATATTATAGAGAAAATAAGAGCAAAAGAAACAAGATACAAGGAACAATAACCAAACAGGAAAATAAAAATTGTAGGGGCGGGGTTACCCCGCCCTGATAATAATGATAAAGGGCGCGGAAACCGCGCCCCTACGGCCTTGGTTATTGGTATATAAAGGATGTAATTTCTATGTTTGACAAGGAAACCCGCAGCGGTCTGACCGGATTTTGCGAAAAATATGGAGGAAAAGTCATCTCTCAATTTTCTCTGAAGAAGAACAGCACTATAGATATAGGAGCGGAAGCAACCGCCATGTACGCGCCGTCATCAAATGAAGAACTTTGCGCGGTCAGGTCTTTTCTTGACGGGCGAGGGGTGAGAACGGTTGTTGTGGGAAATGGAAGCAATATGCTGTTTCCGGATGAGATATTAGACGCTGTTGTTATTAATCTTACCGGCGCATCGTTCATGAAGACGGAATTTGACGGCAACATTGTGACGGCCGGATCCGGTGTGCGTCTTGCCGGGCTTATAACGGAATGCTGCGCGCGCGGCGCGGGCGGCCTTGAAAACCTTGCCGGTATCCCGGCCACCGTCGGCGGCGCATTGGTCACGAACGCTTCTTATCGCAGCCCGATAAGTGATTATCTCGTAAAAGTTCTGGTTCTTGATAACAGCGGAAGGGAAAAATGGATAGAGAAGAGCCAGATTATGTTCGATTATCGTTCTTCATCTCTAAGAGGTATGGGAATCGTGTTACGCGCGGTTTTTCGTCTTTGTTCCGCAAAGCCCTCTGAATTGACGGAAAAATATGGTGAGCATCTTGCTGAGAAGTCAAAAAGACAGCCCATTGGTCAGAAGACCCTCGGATGTATTTTTAAAAATCCCCGTTTGGGGAGGCGCGCCGCCGGCGAGCTTATAGATAAAGCCGGAATGAAAAATGCGCAGTTTGGTGGCGCGCGGATTTCGGAACAACACGCCAATTTTATTGTAAACACCGGTGGCGCGACAGCCGCGGATGTTAAGGGGCTGATGCGCGAAAGTCAGGGGAAAGTGCGCGAGCGATTTTCGGTCGAGCTTGAACCTGAGATTGAGATACTGTAAACTGACGTAGGGGCGGGCCTTGTGCCCGCCCGAAACGATGAGAAGCAGGGCACCCACAAGGGGTGCCCCTACGGTTTTGATTTTAATTTTGATTTTTATGAATATCGATTTTTTGAGGGACAAAAAAATAGGTGTGCTTGCCGGAGGGACTTCCAGCGAGAGGGAGATAAGCTTGAAGAGTGGAAAAGCCGTTTTAAATGCTCTTTGCGGAGACGGGTTGAATGCGGTATTTATTGATGTTCGTGAAGGTGAAACTGAGTTTCTTGCCGGGGTCGCGCAGTCCGGGATAGATGTGGCTTTTATTGCGCTGCACGGCAGGTTTGGAGAAGACGGTACTGTTCAAAAATTGCTGGAATCCGTAAATACCCCTTATACGGGGTCTGACGCTGCCGCGTCAAAGGTCGCGTATAACAAATTGTTTTCCAGGATAAAGTTTAAAGAGAAGGGATTACGAGTTCCGGATTATATAGTCACGGACGCAGGGAAGGATTACGAAGAAGAAGACGCCTTTTTTCCGTGCGTGGTTAAACCGGCATGTGAGGGGTCAAGTATCGGGCTTTCGATTGTTAATTCCCGGGTCGGTTTTCGCGAAGCTTTGGACAGGGCGGCGCTTTTCGGCGAAAAGATTATAGTAGAAAAATTTGTGGCCGGGAGGGAGATGACAGTAGGAATTCTCGGAATGCAGCCGCTGCCGGTGGTAGAAGTCAGGCCCGCGCAAGGCGTATACGATTTCAACGCGAAATATATTGCGAACGATACTGAGTATATCGTGCCGGCCGCGTTGAGTGAGTCCGAACTTTTTCGCGTGCAGGAGGCGGGGGTAAAGGCCCACGCAGCGCTGGGATGCGGTTTTTTTTCAAGAGTGGATTTGATATTATCCACGGGCGGCGAAGTCGTTATTTTGGAAGTAAACACGATTCCCGGCTTTACAGAAAGAAGTCTTTTTCCGATGGCCGCACGGGCGGCAGGAATTGGATTTTCAGAATTGTGTATCAGGATGCTTCGGGATGCGTTTGAGCGGCACAGAGTGAGGCAGTAAGAAACAAGATAGACGTAAAAAGAAACAAGATAGATGTGAAAAGAAACAAGATACAAGAAACAATAACCAAATAATAATCAATAACCAAAGTCCAATAACCAAACAAGAAAGAGTGCAATAAATCCAGATAGTATAGTTTAAGTGTTTGGTTATTGAGATTTGAATATTATTTGTATCTTGTATCTTGGTTATTGGTTATTTAAAAAAGGGAGGGATAAGTGGCGAAAAGAAAGGTCCGGAAAAAAACAAAAAGAAAAAAACGCGTGACAAGGTCTCCGATAAAATCATTTCTACCCCGGCGTTGGATGATTGTTTTACTCTTAGCTATGGCACTTGCAGGGGGTATTTTTTACGCCGCGCGGAGTTTGGTTATAAACAGTGATTTTTTCTCGGTAAAAGAGGTTGTGATAAACAGGGATTCGGGCCGTTCTTTTCGCGGCGGAGAAAGAAGAATAGAAAGAGCTTGCACCGGGAAGAATATATTCGTCGTTGATCTGGATGAGATCCGCGCTCTTACCGCAGATATTTTTCCGGAATTAAGGAAGGTAGAAGTAAAACGGGTCCTGCCTGACAGAATAGAGGTGAATCTTATCTCAAGGTCTCCGGTAGCCGTGGTAGAAGCGGGGGGAGAGATAATCATAGACTCCGAGGGTGCTGTTCTTGGCGCCGGCGAAGATCAGCGTGGTCTTGTCCGGATAAAAGGGATAGGGTTTTTTGTCAATGTGCCGCCGAGGGGAAAAAAGATTAAAAGCAAAGTTTTAGAAAGGGCGCTTCTGTTGCTGAAGGGGATACAAAGGAAGCTGGAGGAGCAGAAAAAAGAGATTAAATACATTGATATTTCCGATCGCAACAACATTCTGCTTGGGATACGCGGTGTGACGGTAAAAATGGGGAAAGATAATTTTTCAGAAAAGATTGATAATTTGAAAGAGATATTGACGGATCCTGACGTTGATTTAAATGACATAAATTATATAGATCTCAGATTTAAACCTGCGGTCATGGCCCTGAAATAAAACCGAGCGGTTGAGCGTTTGGAGAGGAGAGAATAACAAATGGGCAGAGATTTTATTGTTTTGAGCGCGTCTTCGCGCGATATCGCGGCCATAGCTGTCAGGCGCGAGAGAAGTGGGGATTATTATCCGGAAGGATTTTGTCGGACCGTTTTGCGAGGGTTTCGTTCCGGGGCAGTCGTGGATGCCGGCATGGCAACGGATTCCATTGCCGGTGTATTGAATAAGTTGAGAAAAAGCACGGGAAAAAGGTTCAGGGACGTGTATACTTGCGTGAATTCCGATTCAATAAGTGTTGTTCCCTCTTCCGGGACGCTGCTGCTTTCCAGGTACGGCAGGAATATTACCGCAAATGATGTCAATAAGTGCGTGAAAATAGCCTCCATCGTGAAAACCGGTCTTGTCAAAGAACCCCTGCATCATGTAGTGAAAGGATTTTCTATTGACGGCGATGATGAGATAATGAATCCGCTGGGCCTGGAAGGCGTTAAACTTGAGGCCCGCGTGAATGTAATCACGATCAATGCGTCAACATTGAGCAATCTGTCCGGGTGTATTGTTCGAGCGGGATTTATTCCGGCAGGATTCGTGTTTTCAGGTCTTGCCTCCGCGTACAGAGTATTGACAGAAAGTGAGATGCAGGAGGGTATCGGTCTTTTGGAGATAGGAAGTGATATGACGGAGGTTTCGGTTTTCTCGCGCGGCATGCTGAATAATTGCAGGGCTTTTACGTTCGGAACGAGTGGTTTTCAAACCGAAACAGGGGACGTAGATTCCGCGGTTCTGGAGAAAATGACCGCCGAAGTTGAGTTATTTCCCGCGTGGAAAAAGGCTCGTAGTATTGTCGTAATCGGCGAAGGATCAACGGTGGATGGCCTCATAGAATCCCTGGAGCGGATTTTTTCACTGCCGGCGAAGGCCGGCAACTGTATCGTAAAACCACATGAGAATCTGCCTCCGGAAAGGGCCGGCTATATAGGAAACCTCGGGATCCTGGATCATCTGCGCCAGGAGGACCTCAAGCGGCGCCCGGGAGGCAACATTGCCCAGAGAGGCCTCGCAAAGGCCCTGGACTTCGTAGATAGGTACTTTTGAAAAACAGAAGTAGAAGTTGTAGGGGCGGGTTCTAAACCCGCCCTTCGTACCCCCGTCAAGGGCAGGTTTGGAACCTGCCCCTACGATTTTTATTTCCATGTTCCCGCCTACCTCAAACGCAAAAACGTCACAAAACCACCAATTTTCGTGCTCTGGGGTGCCCCGAAAGGCATGTCCCCGCAACGGAGTTTCCAGGTTGTTAAAAGTTAAAATAGCTTGAAATAGGCCTTTACATGGGTTTTTGTATGTGGTATTATGTTGTCTATTAGTTAACGCAACAAAAAGGAGCATCAATGGCTATGAAAAAGGATTCAGCACATATAGGTAGTTTCGGGGTTACCGGGTGGAAGAAGCGGAACGCATCGTGGATTCGATGTATCAGCATCATCCTGGCGGTCGTGTTTGTTTCACAACAGACAGGATGGGCGCAGGAAGGGCGGCCCGTTTGGATCAAGCCAGGAACCTCCGATATGCTCCATCGTAGCAAGGTAGGCCTTGCAGGGCTTGAAATTACCCCCAATATCGGACGGGTGAGCGAGGAAGTTGCCGCTGACGGGGAGGAAACAATACTGCATATTCAGGACGCGCATGCGTCGCTTTCTGCCCAATATTCTATAGTCAATCTTCTTGACTCCCTCGTTGCGGATTATGATATCGGCGTGATTGCGCTTGAAGGCGGCAGCGGGTACGTGGATACGTCCATACTCGCAACTCTGCCGGATAAGGATATCAGAACCGGCATTGCGGAGTTTCTCGTGAAAGAGGGCCGCATGAGCGCCGGCGAGTTTTTCGCGGTGACCCGCAATAGTTCCGAGATAACCCTGTACGGTGTGGAAGACGACGCGCTTTACAGAGCCAATTGTGACAGTTTTCGTGAGATTGCCCGTGAACGCGCCGCCCGTGTAGAGAATATTGACATGCTTCTCAAGCAATTGGCTCTCCTTGAAGAAAAAGTTTATTCAAAAACACTCCATGATTTAACTCTCAAAAGCCGGGAACATAAAAAAGGCATCAGAAGTTTTACGGATTACTGGCAATATATCAGCGCTCTTGCCGAAAAGAACGGTATAACCCCCTCCGGCTATGATGAACTCCCCAAATTGTTCAGGGCGATAAAACTGGAAAAATCTATTGATTTTGAGAAGGCCAACGCGGAGCGCGGAGCGCTTATTGATGAGCTGAGCAGAGTTCTTGATAAAGAGGGACTTGAGAAGCTGGTAGAAGGATCCATTGCGTTTAAAGAAAACCGTGTTCTAGAAGGAGTGTTTCATTACAATCTTATAGGTCTTGCCGAAAAGGCAGGGGTTTCGCCTGTTCGTTATGCCAACCTCGTGAAGTTCACGGAATATATGATTACTTTTGAATCTATAGAGATTGTCGGGCTCTACCGCGAGTTTGAAGATTTTGAGAAAGGGATAAGGGAGAAGCTGTATCGGAACGATGAAGAAAGAGAGCTTTACGGGATGACACGGACAGTGCGGCTCTTGAAACAGCTTTACGGCATGAATATAGATTCCCGGGAATATGCCCGTATTATAGGAAGTAAGAATAGTATTAATGCCGCGGGATGCGCCGCATTCATAAAAGATAAATGTTTAAAATACGGAATTCCGGTGATGGGCGGATACGATCTGGGCAGGATTTTCGGTGAAGTGGATGAGGCCCTCAAATTTTACCGTGATGCCGAGAAGAGAAACAGCGTCATGCTGGCCAATACCGTAAAAAGAATGCGAAAAGAAGGTAAACAGGTTGCCGCGCTTATCACCGGAGGGTTTCATACCGACGGTCTCGCGAAACTGATGCGGGAGAAGAAGTTATCATATTTCGTTATCGTGCCCAGTTTTGAGGAGGGGAAAGAACGGCCGTATGTGACAATCCTGACAGGCAAGAAGAAGCCCTATGAGGCGTTGCTTGAGGCCGGCAGATATCAGCTGGCGATGGAACTCTGTTTTCAGAGCCGCGAAAGCGTTCAGGAGACATTTGACGAGCTTATACTCCCGATGCTTTTCCGGGGGATTGCGGGAACGCTTTATCAGGACGAAAGCGTTGGACCGTTTCTTAAAGATTGGACGGATCGTTATGGCCTTGTTGAGGCACAACATCGCGCGAAAAAGCCATCTGAGGACAGCACCGGTAGAGTCTCGGCGGAAAAGATCCGAGCGTTTCTGAAAAGCGGCGGAATTGTCTGGCATTTGATAAAGGATAAAGTCGTTATACGTTATACCGATATTGAAGGCGCCGGAGAAGCGCATTACGTAATCGTAACAAGCGATTTTAGTATTGATCCGGACGTGCCGGATAGCATGAAAAGGATCTTTGCCGGCAGGATGGAAGAGGCGCCGACGGTTGAGGAAAAGAGGGATCCGGGACTTTCAGACAAGACCCTGGACGGGCTTGACGTGGATAAGGGCCTTATTGCGCGGCTTGTAAAGCGATTTGCGGAAACTTCGCCCGAAGAAATTACACCTGAAAAGATGACAACAATGTTGCATCGTTTGGACTCAGAAATTCCTTCAGATTTGGAAGGGCTTATTGCCGTTGTTAAGGGGCGAGTACAAGGCGGTGAAAAAAATGTGGAGACTTCGGCGCCGGAACCAGGCGATAGCACTGCGAAAAAACAACCGACGCAAACGAAAAAGAAAGACATTGTGGATGACAAAGAAAAAACCTCGCCGTTTTCCTCGCACGGTGGAAAAAATTCCGGTATTTTATTGGCGATTGCCAGCATTGCGGGGCTTTTAGCAAAACTGGAGAGCATCAATGCATTTGATAAGGTTGCGTTCCCGGTGCTTTTCCGGGAGATTGCGAGAGCGCTTTATCAAAACGGAAAAGTTGATACGTTTCTTAAAAGCATGAAAAGGATATTTGACGACAGGATGAAAAGGGCACGATCGTCCGGCCCCCCGGACGACAGCCCTGCGGAGAAACCGGCGGAGAAAAGACAGGAAGAGCCGGATGGTATAGTTGACGTGAGGCTGAAAGAAACCATTGTATCAAGCGCGAGAGCGCTTATTCGTAATGCTTCTCCCGGCACAATTAATGCCCCCGGGGATATTGATCAATTTCAGGAAAATCTTTTACAGCGTGTTCCGAACATCGCCACGCTGGATGCGGTCACGAGCGAGCTAATGCCAGTTGATGTTGCCGCTACGGATGAGTTTGCAGTGCAGAGATTAAAATATGAGATAGCGGGTTTAGTTAACGATGCTATTAACGCAAGAATTGCGCAACTTAAAAGAATTGGGGAAGAGGACAGTGTTGCTGTGGAGCCGGAGAAAAGACAGGAAGAGCCGGATGGTATAGTTGACGTGAGGCTGAAAGAAACCATTGTATCAAGCGCGAGAGCGCTTATTCGTAATGCTTCTCCCGGCACAATTAATGCCCCCGGGGATATTGATCAATTTCAGGAAAATCTTTTACAGCGTGTTCCGAACATCGCCACGCTGGATGCGGTCACGAGCGAGCTAATGCCAGTTGATGTTGCCGCTACGGATGAGTTTGCAGTGCAGAGATTAAAATATGAGATAGCGGGTTTAGTTAACGATGCTATTAACGCAAGAATTGCGCAACTCGAATCCGACCCCCGAGGTGAAAGCCCCGCGGAAAAGAAAGACATTGTGGATGACAAGGAAAAAACCTCGCCATCTTCTTCGACAGGAGGAAAAATCCTCGGGTTTTTGTTGACAATTGGAGGACTTACAGCGTTCTTGGCTAAGCTGGGTATCATCAACACAAGCAAATTCGTTGTGGATAATGCCGATATGATTGAGACCGGTGGCGGGATTTTGATGGTTGTCCTAGTGGTCTCAATTTTGCTCACTTCTTTTTTAACAGCATGCGCGCCTAAATCAAAAGAAGAGCCAAACCAAACACCTGCGGCCACTGCAACCGTAGAACGCGGTGGAATGGGCGAGGGTGTCATCGCGGATGGCGGCGATGTGAAAGTGGAACGCGATGAAGGGGTTGCTGCTACAGAGCCGCCCAAGCCCACGATGAAGCGGACCGACGAGCCGGCAGGGAGGGGCAGGGAATTGGGAATAGGGTTAACTCCGAAGACAGAGGAGAGAGAAACAGTGACCGGATATCAGCGGGAAGAAGGTTCTGCAGTATGGTGGGTGAAGATAAATATTCCTGAGGCTCAGAGTCAAAACAGGTACGGAGATGTCCTGTTTGATTTAGGAGACGGCGAATATAATCTTGGAGATAAATTAACGTTCCGTGTTGGGTTAACTCCGGAATTTGGAAATAATCATCTGTGGATCGGGTTGGTGGAAGTTGATGCCAAAGGGAATATTGAGAAGTGGGTAGTAACATCCGACATGGGGTGGAGAAGATCCAGAGAAAAAACAGAGTGGGAAGAATATTCGTTCCAGATACCAGAGGGATGTGATCTCTCAAACCTCAGAGTAGCTGTTTCTTTTGACGTGTTCAATAATCCGATAGAAGGAAAGGATGCGTTGGGTGTATGGTTTCAGTTACATGAAGAGCCAGAAGAAACACCTGCGGTCGCACCCGTGGAACGCGTTGAAACAGGCGAGGTTGCCGTGGAACCCGCAGTTGATGCAGCAGGTGATGACGGGAAGGCATACATAGGCAGAAATCTTATTGCGGAACAGACCGGCTGGATCCCGGAGACACAGTTTGACAGTAGGGGATGTTATGAGGTTGAGAGAACACCTGAAGGATATCTGAAGGTAAATTTTGATATAAGAAGAAACGACCTGGCTAATGAAACATCCAAAGGTGAAGTGCGTTTGGAGTTTCCTTATCCTCAGATGCTTGACCTGGAAGGACACAGTGTCGTGATAGAGTTTGAAATAGATGGATTCGGCGCCGAAAAATCGTCGCCGAACGGTGTGCAGGTTTTTACAAAAAGCGGAAATACCTGGGAAGGCCGTTATGGGGCGTGGATACATGTGTCGGGGGACGGTTCCATGACGGCGCATGATATTATTGAAGGTCCTGAAGCCCATTCCGCCGCCTGGATCTCTCCCAAATTTAATCCGACACAGATTAAAACCATCGGATTAAAGTTGGGGACGGCAGATAACCCGTCACTGCCAAGAACACGTTTTAAAGGGTCTGTGACAATAAAGAGTTTTACTATAGAGCGGATTGATGCGGCGGAAAGCGCCGAAGAGGCGCCGGAGCTTCAGAGTATTGGGAATCATCTCTTGCCCGGGCCCGGAAGACAGAACGTTCCGGCGGTTTCACCGGAAGATTTCAGGAAAAACTTTGGTGTGAGTTTTCATAATTATTTCGGTCGTTA
>CAZGOZ010000027.1:0-15004 GCA_964528025.1 uncultured Planctomycetia bacterium | reverse complement strand
AATAACCAATAACCAAGATACAAGATACAAATAATATCCAAACATCAATAACCAGACGATGTTTTTTCCTGTTTGGTTATTGGACCTTGGTCATTGTTTCTTGTTTGGTTATTGTATCTTGTTTCTTGTATCTTTCCTCAAGGGTGCTTGCCCTGTACCCGAAGTGGTACGGGGTCCCCAAATGACATGTCCCCCGATTCCCTGCGATTATAAACGAAGTAGTCCCTCAAATATCAGGTCGGGGCAAACTGTCTTTATTTGGCTGGAATGTCTGGTGATTAATGCGGCGTCGCCGCCGGTCGCGATGACCTTAAGCGCCCTACTGTATTTCTTTTTGAATCTGGCGATTATGCCGTCACATGCGGCGGCATAACCGAATAACATACCTCTGTTGATGCTGTCTCGCGTATTCTTCGCTATCGGTGCCTTTCCTTTTACCGGATTGATCGTGACATGAGGCAGAAGTGCCGCGTTCCGCGCGAGCGCTTCCGCCCCCAGACGCAGCCCGGGAAATATCAATCCTCCTTCATATCGGCCGTTTTTATTGACCAGATCAAACGTGAGAGCGGTCCCAAAATCCACAACAAGCACGGGATTGCCGTACACGCGCGATGCGGCAAAAGCGACCACGAGACGGTCCTGGCCTATTTCCGACGGAGAAGGATATCCAATTTGTATGGGTACGTTCACATCTTTTCCCACTATGCGGACGGGAACATTCGGAGCTACGGACATCATGCTGCGCTTCATGAGCGAACAAAATTTCGGAACGACACTCACGAGTACTATTTCTTCGGTCTCACAAAGCCGCGGACCGAAAAGTCGTCTAAGAGCGTCCGCATTTATATTCTCCCGTGAAGTATGGATAAAATATCTTTTCCGAATCTTTTTCCCGGAGACGAATGCGATAGACGTATTGGTATTTCCTATATCAACAAGCATTCTCATGTTTTTCTCTCTAAATTTTTGGTAAGATTATGTCCCCGCTGAAAATTCTGCGGGTAGTTCCGTTATCCGTCGTTAGGACCAAGGCCCCTTTCGCATCTATATCCTGAGCCGTTCCTTCTATAGGGCTGCGCTGTCCCGTAATCCTTACCCGCTTTCCAAGAACAAGAGACAGCGCCCTGCTCCTCGTACGCGACGCGGAAAACCCTTTTTTCGTAAAAAGAGCGTAGTCCCGGTCGAAAGCCCTCAGTATATGCCGAAGCAATTCCGCGCGATTCACGTGCCGGTTCGTCTCCGCTTTCAGACTTGTAGCTTCTGCCGGAAGTTCTCCTCGATCGGCATTCACGTTTACTCCGATGCCAAGGATCAGAAAATCCACAGTGTCAGGTTCCGCCTTGATCTCCACAAGTATACCGCATATTTTCTTTCCGCTGACTAACACGTCATTCGGCCATTTCAGGCCTGCTTTTACCGTGCACATTTTTTTTATCGCGTCAATAACACTTATCGCCGCGACGATTGTGACCGCAGGAATCTCATCAGCTTCCATGGCAGGCCTTAACACGATAGAGGCGTATATACCTCCCTCGCGGGGCGATATCCACTTTCTCCCCCTTCTTCCCCTTCCGTGCGTCTGTCGTTCGGCAATTACGAGAGTACCCTCCGGAGCGCCGCGCTCGGCAAGTTCATACGCTCTGTCATTAGTGGAGCCCGTGCTCTCATGATAATAGATGGGTCCCCTGCCTATTGTGCCTTCATCTAACCCGGCAGCGACCATATACCCTAACACCTTGTCCGGCATTGACTTGAGGCAATATCCCCGTCGAGGTGCGGCGACGATTGCAAATCCTTCCCCCCTCATCTCTCTCACATATTTCCACACTGCCGCCCGTGAAAAGCCCAGCAAACGCGAGAGTTTTTCCCCGGATATAAAATTTTTTCCGTTCTCGCAAAAAACTTCCAGTATTCTTTTTTTGATTTCAAACGCATTCATAATTGAGCTCAGTAGTTGAATATACAGTGATCAGTGAATAGTGAGTAGTGAACAGTGATTAGTGAGTAGTAAAATCCAAATGACAAAGCACAAAATTCAAAATAAATCCAAAATCTCAAATTCAAATAACAAAACCTTAAGTTTTATCTGGTGTTTTGTTTTTTGAATTTTGTCATTTGTCATTAATTTATTTGTTCTTATTTTGTGCTTTGAATTTTGTTATTTAACATTATTTGTATCTTGTAACTTGGTTATTGGTTATTTCCTTCCGCCGTCATCGCAAGATCAACCGAATCAGTCCCCACGAAAACGGTAAAATGATTCTGTCAAAAAGACCCAGATACAGCAGCCCTATCAAAATAATAAATCCGTAACGCTCTAATCTCATGAATCGAAACGCCATGTGAGGTGGCAGCAGAGTGGCAACGATATTCGCGCCGTCAAGTGGAGGTATCGGAAGCAGATTAAACACACCCAATATCGTGCTTATCAACACCCCGGCGGCGAGAAGGGTCCATCCCACGGAATACTGCGAAAACAGCCCTGTCTTAAGAAGTAAAGCAAACAGAATCGCGAGAAAAAAATTCGCCATCGGCCCGGCGAGACTTGTGAGGAACATTCCTCTTCGTGGATTGGCAAAATTGCGGGGATTCACCGGAACAGGTTTTGCCCATCCAAATATCACGGGCGACTTCATCAAAAGAAGCATCGCCGGCAGAACAACTGTCCCTACCGGATCCATATGCTTTATAGGGTTTATTGTCAGGCGGCCGGCATCTTTTGCGGTTGAGTCCCCGAGCATGTACGCGACGTAGCCGTGCGCAAGTTCATGCGCAATGATAACTATTATAAAGACCGGAATCATTACCGCCGCGTTCAGCACCATTGTGCTCTGCCTTTCGTTCAAATAACCAAGATGGGAAGGAAATAACCAAGATACAAGTTACAATAACCAAACAAGAAACAATAACCAAATTCAAATAATTAAACAGGAAAAACTGCGATTTGGTTATTGTAATTTGGATATTATTTGTATCTTGTATCTTGGTTATTGTATCTTGTTCCCAGCATCTTGTATCTTTTCTCCCTACTTCACTTCTAATCCTATCCCAACGTATACCCCATGCGCTTGAGCGCCTTGTTCATCCTTGTAAGGGCCTGAGTTTCTGTTCTGCCTTCGGTGAGATTATTTTTGCAGATTACAGCATAACCCGCCCGGTTCTTAATTTTAAATTTTTGCGCCTGCTGCATGGACACTTTCTCAAGTTTTTTCTCTTTTGCCATTTTCGCCCTCCTTTTTTCACCGGTCAAAGGACTTATCCAAGCTTCTTCAGATACTTATAGTAATCACCGTCGGTTGTGAGTATCACTGTGGTTTTGCCATCAACGGTTGCCTCATATGTCTCCAGTGTTTTCAAAAAGGAGTAAAATTCCGGATCATTATTATATGCTTCTGCATAAACACCTACGGCTTCGGCATCGGCGGTGCCGCGCAACCCCTGCGCTTTCCGATACGCCTCCGATGTGATAAGTTTCATTTCCTTTTCGCGCTGTCCTTTGATCTCAGCACTTTTTCCCATTCCCTCGGAGCGATATTTTTCTGCGGCGCGCTTTCGTTCGGATATCATGCGCTCATAAACCTTTTTTCGAACTTCCTGAACGTAATTTATACGTTTTATGCGGACATCCACAAGGTCAATGCCATACTGCGGGGCAAGAACCTTCGCCCTCTCCAGTATTTCTTTTTCCAGCTCATGCCGCCCGACCTTTACCCTTTCCAGGGCCTCTTCGGCAAGGGTAACAGGTTCTCCAGTGGGGCTCTGACGATCAAGAATGCCGTTAGAATCCCTGATGGTTTCAACCAGAAGATGACGCGTGACCACGTCTCTGGTAGCAGAATTTATTATATCATCCAACCGCGCGTGCGCATTGCTTTCCGTTCCTACGGACTGTAAAAATTTTAGCGCATCATCAATCCTCCACCGCGCGGTAGTATCAACCCATATGTATTTTTTGTCACGTGTAGGGATTTGGTTCGGGTCACCGTCCCAACCGAGCAACCTCTTGTCAAAATAATGGGCCTGCTGAATCAACGGCAATTTAAAATGCAGACCGGCGTCCGTCACCGGATCACCGATGGGCCTACCGAATTGGGTTATAACCACCTGAACGGTTTCCGGAACGATATACGCCACACCCGTCAAAAACATGGCCACTACCAGGACAACACAAACTGTGGATATCTTTAAAAACGTCTTCATTTTGCCTCACCTCCCTTTGTGTCAAGCCGAAGAAGCGGCAATATTGAACCCTGCTGCGGATCAATCACATATTTTCTTTCGGCATTGGGCAAAACATTAGCCATTGTCTCCAGATAAAGCCGTTTCTGTGTTATTTTAGGCGCCTTCTTGTATTCCTGCCACGTAACGAGAAATCTTTCCGCCTCACCTTTGGCGCGATTGACCTTGTCAAGCGCATACCCTTCGGCCTGGTTGATAGTCCGTACTGCCTCACCTTTGGCCTGCGGGATGGCTTTATTGTATGCCTCCCAGGCCTCGTTTATCATGCGCTCACGTTCCTGTTTGGCTTCGTTGACTTCGTTAAATGCAGGTTTTACTTCGTCCGGAGGATTCACGTCCAGCAGTTTCACGGTAATCACGTCAATGCCCGTTTCATATATGTCGAGCAATTTCTGTAGTTCCACCTGCGCCAGATGAGCTATCTCTTCTCTTTTTGTGGTGAGAACCTCGTCCACCGTATAGTCCCCACAGAGACGCCGCATGACTACTTCCGACATTGCCCGAACATTCCCAACAGGATCTCTGGTCTTGAACATGAGTTTGGCCGGATCGTTGACACGGAACTGCACGATCCACCTCACATCCAGAATGTTGAGGTCTCCCGTGAGCATAAGAGATTCTTCAAAATACTGCCGTGAAGCATAAACACTCCTCACCCCCGGGCGTGCGGTCCTGAATCCGAATTCTTCTTTAAATATCTTTTTTACCTTGATCGGCGTTACTTTCTCTATCCCGAACGGTAATTTCCCGTGAAGACCGGGTTCTGTCGTGCGAGCATACCGCCCAAACCGCTGGATGATTCCGACCTCATCGGGACCTATGGAGTAAACCGTCCCCTGAATCGCCAAAAGAACTACAATTACCGCGACCACGAGGGGAATATACCTTGCATAGGTTTTCCCAAGCTCTTTCATTTTTTTAGCCTCATTTTTGAAAAGGTCATCCGGAGAACGAAAATCATCCATTACTACCCCCCTTTACGTAATTGTAAATACCCAAATTTTGTTCTGCAATTTTGTTCTGCTTTTTTCCAGTCATTTGAAAATGTGCTCATGAGCATGAAAATAAAAGACGTACGGGCGAATAATTATTCGCCCTTATTAATTCCATTTTCATTATTGAGCAATAAACCGCTAATTTTTGCAAATCAAAAATTGGTAGCGGGGGACGGGCTCGAACCGTCGACAACACGGGTATGAGCCGTGCGCTCTAACCAACTGAGCTACCCCGCCTTAAGACCCTGACGGAAAATGATTATATGTTATAAAAAGCGGTTTGTCAAACTGCCAAAATTTGCAGAGAATTACCCTGTTTTTTTATTCCAGAACTTCCTCTATCCACGCTCCGCAGGCAAGGGTTTCACCTTCATAAAATACGGCCGCCTGGCCGGGAGCAGGCGCAAATTGGGGTTCGTCAAATTCCACGACCGCTTTACCCCCGCGAACGAGAATAACAGTCGCGCTTGCCTTGTCGCCTCTATGTCGTATTCTTACACCGAATTTTTTTCGGGTAACCGGGGCCTCCGGAGTTAACCAGTTAATCTCCCCCACCCGCATCTTACTTTTCATAGCATGGGCGCGTTGTCCAATCGTTATCGTGTTATTTTTAGGGTCAATCTTGAGTACATACAATGGCTCCGGGCCTGACACTCCGACATGACGACGCTGACCAACGGTATAAAACGCAATCCCTTTATGTTCTCCCACGGCCTTCCCTGTTACATCCAGCATTTTACCGGGCGCAAAAGCGTTAACTCCAAGTTTTGTAAGATATTTTCTGTAACCTCCGGTTCCGGATACAAAACAAATATCCTGGCTCGATTGCCTGTCCGCGGACATGAAAAGTTGTTCCTGGGCAATGCTCCTCACCATTTTCTTCGTAAATGTTCCGACCGGAAATTCAATGAATGGTAGCATCTGGCTGGAAATATCATATAAAAAATATGACTGATCCACACTTAAATCTTCCGCTTCTACGAGACGGTATGTGCTTCCTGATTTTAGGATACGGGCGAAATGTCCTGTGGCTATTTTCTCAGCGCCAAGTTCCCGGGCCTTCTCAAAAAGACGTCCGAATTTTATCCGGCTGTTGCAATAAATACAGGGGCTTGGAGTTCTGCCGCGGGCATATTCGTCCACAAAATATTTTTGCACACTTTCGGCAAACTCTTTTGAGAGATCAATGACATAATATGGTATCTTTAAGTCTTCGGCAACGCTACGCGCAAATTTTATTGCGTCCAGAGAACAGCAAAGTTTTCCTCCCTCGGCGCCGCATTCTTCCTTAGGCCATGTTTTTATCGTTATTCCGATAACATCATGGCCCTGTTTTTTAAGTTCATACGCCGCGACGCTTGAATCCACCCCTCCGGACATTGCTACTACAATACGCATAAAATTTACCTTTTGTTCACGATGTACTTTTCAGCTGAAGCGGAATATTCTACCTTATATCCCGCCTCCGCGGGACATTCTACCCATATCGCTTCGACATTCTCTAATGCATCAGCAAGAGCTATTGCCTTCGGCCTGCCTAGAACCATCATTCCGGTGGCCAGACCGTCCGCTTCCGTGCATGACGGCGCGATTACCGTGACGCTGGAGACAGCATTCTTTCCGGGAACGCAACGCGAAGGATCGATGATATGGGATATCTCTTCTTTTAGAGATTCATCCATGACCACATTCTCATAATCACCACTCGTGACTACAGCCAGGTTCTTAACGGCAATCACCAAGGCAATCGTATTCTCGCCGGGGTATCTTATCCCTATCTTCCATGCAACTCCGCCGGGACTTACCGCACAATAGATATCCCCGCCGGCATTAATCAAAAAAGAGGTTAATCCTTCTTTTCTAAAAGAAGATGCCATCCGGTCAACGATATACCCCTTGGCTATGCCTGACGCGTCTATCCACGCTCCGTTGCATAACTTGACGCTTCGCGCATCTGCATTCATGATAACATTTTCCCATCCGACCCCGTCAAATACCTCAGGTATCCGGCTATGTATCTCCTGAGGCATGTCGCGATAGAACCCCCTTGCCTTGAGCACCGGCGTCACCGTCAAGTCAAACCCGCCTCCTGTTATGTGGTTTACTCTTCCGGCCTCGTTGATGAGATCATATAATTCAGGAGAGACCGTTTTTTCTCCGGAGAGATTAAGCGCATTAATTTCGCTGTCGGTGTTAAATATGCTGAAACGTGCTTCCAATCCACGCGCTTCTTCCAGAGCTTTTTTTACAATACCATTCAGCTTCGTGCGGGAAAGTTCCGGCGCGATCACTTTTATTTGAACGAACGTCCCCATCAACATGGCGGAACGCGAATATTCCCGCGGCCCGGCGGAAGGAGAACATCCCGACAAGAGCACAGCAAAAAACACACACCATATCCCTTTCGTCACGACTTTCATAATTTCACGTCATTGACTCTCGACCTTTGATGAAATTCAAATAACAAAGCACAAAATCCAAAATAAATCCAAAATTTCAAATCCCAATAACAAAACTTTTATTTGTGTTTTGGATTTTGTTATTTGTGCTTATTTTGTGCTTTGAATTTTGTGCTTTGACATTACTCTGTTCTGTACTCTGCGCTCTGCACTATCACAAGCTTCTGATAACCTGTTCGATATCCACGTAGCGCCGCACCATGTCTATTGCAATCTTCACCTTACGCGTGTCCTTTGACTTGATCTTAACCGTAAGATCATGTATTTTCGACGCCACCTCATAGGTGTTGAGCCGCGACATGAGCACCGCCATATCCGTCCGCGCAAGGGCATTACATATTCGTCTCTTAGGAACACGTCCGCCCGAGAGGACGATTCCGGCTATCCTTTTTTTCTCTATGAAACGCCCTGTATGAATTTTTATCAAAAGGTTTATAAAATCTGACCTGTTCGCCGGCGTGATAATAATGCTATCATCCTCGATATACCGGGCGGCTTCTTTTACTTCCATGGCGCCAACAAGCACTTTTTTCGTCTGCCGGTCCAGAAACTCTTCGCCGCTTAAAATATGCATGTCCAGTTCTTCTCTAAAATCACGCATTGTCGGGACATCCAGTCCTTCTATATAGGGTATTACTCCCAGAACGGGAATACCCATTCTCTTAAGACCGATTCTGACATATCGGCTAATCTTATCGTATTTCTTCGGAAGAACTTTATTCACAATAACGCCTATTATTTTTACACCTTTCTGATCAAATACCGCCTTGTTAAGCATAATTTCATCTATCGGGTTGCCTATACCGCCGGGCGATATCAAAATTGCTTTTGAATCCAGCATCTTTGCCACCGTAGCATTTGACAAATCAAATACAGATCCTACGCCGGCGTGACCAGTCCCTTCAATAATAACCAGATCCTTGTCTTCGGCTACACGATTGAATGATTCCTTAATTGTGTAAGCGGTGTCTATAGAACCCTTGCCGTCAAGAAATTTTTCGGTATAACCTTTTTCAACCGCAACGGGTGACATGTCATGAAGAGGAAACTTGAATTTGAAGATATGTTCCATCAGGACCGAATCTTCATCCACCTTATATCCGTCTTCAACGAGATATCGTTGCCCGACAGGTTTGATAAATCCAATCTTTCTGAAACGATCACTGAGCGTAGCAATCAGCCCCAAGGATACAGTGGTTTTACCGACATTCTGGCGGGTAGCGGCTACAAAAACGCGTTTGAATCGTTTTAAGCCAAAAATCTTTTCCCAAGTTTCTATGTAGGACTTCATGCGGATTGATTATCGGAGCACCCGGCCTTGTGTTAATACGTATGGCTCTTATCCGGAAAATCTCCTTTATCGGTCTCCTGCTTAAAAGCCATAGCAGCTTTCCGTATGTCATTACCAATATCAGCGTATTTTTTCACGAATTTCGGAACAAATCTGTCAAAATACCCCACCATATCATATGTGACAAGCGCCTGCCCGTCGCAATACCTTCCCGCGCCTATGCCAATCGTGGGAATTTCAAGCATGTCTGTAATCTTCCGTGCCACTTCTTCCGGAACGCACTCCAGCACAACGGCAAAACACCCAGCTTTTTCCAACGACATAGCGTCCTCAGCGAGGCGGTCGGCGGAAGCGGCATCCTTCGCCTGCACCCGATATCCTCCTAATTTACTGACGCTTTGGGGGGTAAGTCCCAGATGGCCGAGAACGGGTATGCCGGCGTTCATTATTGCCACGGCCCTGGAAAGGACTTCTCTTCCGCCTTCAATTTTTACGGCATTGCATCCGGCCTCTTTCATGAATCTGCCGGCATTACGCACGGCGTCTTCATCGCTGACCTGGTATGACATAAACGGCATATCTCCGAGCAAAAATGCGCGGGATACGCCCCGTCGCACTGCTTTCGCGTGATGAATCATTTCTTCCATCGTTACCCCGACGGTCGAATCATATCCGAGCGCGACCATTCCGACTGAATCCCCGACCATTACCGCGTCAATACCCGCGTCATCTATTATTTTCGCCATGGGGTAATCGTAGGCAGTGAGCAGCGTTATCTTTTCGCCGTTTTCTTTTTTTCGCTTAAAATCCAGTATAGTGAACTTCTTGTTATTCATTCTTCTCTCCGCATAGCGACATATGTGTCACCCTACATTTTTACAGTGACATATGTGTCACCCTAAAGGGTGACCTACATTTTTACTTTGTCTAGGATCCTTGCGACAAGGTGATTGGCCTTTATCGGCATGAAATGAATTCCATCGCACATTTCGCGAATTGACGAAAGAATATCCGCGGCAATCGCCACGGATTCGGCCGCTGTATCCCCTGCTGTTTCCAATCTCTCAATTATCTCCTGTGGAATAACGACGCCTGGAATATTGGCATTCATATAACGCGCCATGCCGGCAGAACGCAAAGGCACAATCCCGCCTAACAACTTTATCCGCGGCCGCAGGTGTTTTATGGCAGATATGAATCGAGAGAACATATCCGCATCAAAAATCGCCTGCGTCTGAAAAAAACGCGCGCCTTTCTCGATCTTTTTTTCCATTTTAATAATCTCGGGTTCCATGGGATCCGCTCCGGGATTCACAACGGCTCCCACGAAAAAATCGGGAGCGGCATTAAGGTCTTTTCCGGAAAGGTCATGGCCGGCTCGAAGACACCCAATCGCATGCAAAAGACTCACGGAGTCCAGATCATACACGGCTTTCGCTTGAGGATGATCTCCGAGAAGCGGATGATCACCCGTCATAACAAGTAAATTGCGAATCCCCAGAATATACGCCGAAAGCACATCAGCCTGAAGTGCAATGCGATTTCTGTCACGACATGTTATCTGACAAATCGGCTCATATCCTTTTTCCTTGAGAAATCGGCTTGTTGCCACGGATCCCAATCGCATGACCGCACTCTGCTGATCGGTTACGTTCACGGCATCAACCCTGCCCCGTACCTGTTTCAATTCGTCAAAAACGGCATCAAGCGAAACACCTTTCGGTGGGCCGATTTCTGTTGTAATTACAAATTTTCCCGACTCAAGCGCTTTTTTAAAGTTTGACATTTTGTCCTCTGTACGCTCTGAAAACATTCCGCATAAGTATGGATACGGTAACCGGACCTACTCCTCCGGGAACCGGCGTAATAAGCGAGGCTTTTTTCTCAACCTCTGAAAACTTAACGTCACCGACAATCTTGTTTCCAACCCTGTTTATTCCTATATCTATAACAACTGCCCCTTCTGCAACCCAATCGCCATTGACCATTTCCGGTCTGCCTACCGCAACAATCAGAATATCCGCTCTTCGTGTATGCCCCGGGAGATCACCTTTTTGGCTCGTTCCGAGATGACAAACGGTCGTGGTGGCCATCTCGTTTAACAACATCAAACTCAACGGCTTCCCCACGATGGCAGAATGCCCCACAATCACGACTTCTTTTCCATACAAATCCACATTTTTCTCACTCAATATTTTCATGACCGCGCCAGGTGTGCAGGGGACTATATCCGCGTCCTTCCGTAAAATCCGGCCGAGATTATACGGATGGATACCTTCCGCGTCCTTTTCCGGCCGTATCCGGGCGACCACGCTATCGTGAGAAAGATTCTCGGGCAATGGTTTCTGCACAATAATCGCGGTAACCGACCTGTCCATGTTCAACCTGTCAATTTCCTCATAAATCTCACGGGGATCAACTTCGGGTTCGAATTTCCTGAGATCAAATTCTATCCCGGATTCTTCGGCGGCTTTTTTCTGCATATTAACATAAATCGCCGCATCTCCTCTTTGGCCGACCATGATTGACACCAGTTTCGGACGAACCCCTTTTGCGGAATAAATTTCCTGAATCCCCTTCTTTACCGCAGCATCTATGGAATGCGCGATCTTTCCGCCGTCAATCAATTCTGCCATATGTTTTCCCCGCCTGTTTTTCCGTACGATTTATTTTTTCTTCACATGCCTTCAATTCTTTATGGGTGCCAGAAACAAATACATCGTCTTCTATGTGCTTAAGATTAACTTCAACATTGAGCCGGGCCGCGAAAAATGCGGCTTTTAATATATATGCCGCGCCACAAACATCCGTCAGTAATTTTTTGTTGGCGTTTTCAATAAGATACGCGGTTATGTCCGCCGACGTGCAGCACTCATGGCATATCTTGAGCGGCACTTCGGCCGCGCGGCGATATTCTTTCTGCGCGTCCCGTTTAGCGGAAAGGGCATCCATAAGAGCGCGAAAAACCAGGCAATCCTCATCTATCAACACCGAAAGCCTCCGCATGCTGTCTTCCTGCCTGAGGCGAGCATCCTTAAGACTCTTTGTTTTTGCGTCTTCCTGACCGCCGGCCGGAATGCTGTAGTTCAAAACCATGAGATTTAGGCCGGCTCCGAGAGCCGCGGCCAAAGCCGAAGCGCTTCCCCCGCCGGGGACGGATTCTCTCGCCGACAACTTGCTCAGATAGTCCTTAACCGTATTTTCCAGATAAATGCCCATCTTTTATCAGAACAATCCTTTTATGGCTCCCGTTTTCACATCCACGTCGATGTCCCTACCGCGAGGCATTTTGGGAAGCCCCGGCATTGTATTCGTCCCTTCGCACCTGGCTACGACATAGCCGGCACCCGCAGCCACACTGACTTCTTCAATGTTTAATTTAAATCCTCGCGGCCGGCCTTTTTTGTTCGCATTATTGGAAAGAGAAAGATGAGTCTTAGCCATACACACCGGCAGTCCATCCAGTTTCGCCTTCTCCAGAATTTCGATACTTTCTGCCGCCTGATCGGAATATTTGACCTCACTTGCACCATACATGGACTTGGCTATTCGTTCTATTTTACCCTTCAGACTGATATCTGTAGGATAAAGATATCTTATTTTGGATTTCTCTCGGGCTGCCTTAACAACGGCCCGGGCCAAATCTAAAGCGCCTTTTGAGCCGTGCTTGTAAACTTCGCTGACCGCTACACCCTGCACATCAAGGGCTTCGGCGCGGCGGATAACAATGCCGATTTCCTTTGCCGAATCACTCTCAAACCGGTTAATGCACACTACCACAGGTATTCCGAACATTTTTAAATTCTCCACCTGTTTCTCCAGATTCGAACACCCTCGGTCAACCGCAGAAAGATTTTCTTTTTTCAGCACGGCCGGCATGGAACTGCTCTTAAAATCAAAATCGCCACTGTGCACCTTGAGAGCCCTCACGGAGCAATTAATCACAACAACATCGGGTTTGATTTTCGCCTGACGGCATTTTATATCAATAAATTTCTCGCCGCCAAGATCAGCGCCGAATCCGCTTTCTGTAACGGTATAATCAGCCAATCTCATCGCTATTTTATCAGCTATGACTGAGCTGGACCCATGAGAAACATTGGCAAAAGAACCGGTATGGACAAAACAGGGAGTGTGTTCGCTGGACTGCATCAGGTTAGGATTCAGAGCATCTCTCATAATCGCGGTCATCGCGCCCGCAACCCTAAGATTCTCCGCCGTAACAGGTTTACCGTCCGCGGAAAAACCCACAACAACACGACCGAGCCGCTGTCTGAGATCTTTCAGCCCTTCCGCCAATGAGAGCACCGCCATACATTCACCGGCCGGCGTGATATCAATGCTGGTCTTTCTGCTGACACCGTGAAGTTTGCCTCCTCCTCCGACCACTATATTGCGAAGAGAACGATCACTGATGTCGGTTACACGTCTCCACTTCGGTCCGAGCTTGCCAATCTTGAACGGATCTCCCCAGAAAAGCGAGTTATCCAGAAAAGACGCACATAAATTCTGCGCATCGGTGGCCGCATATGAATCTCCCGTCAAATGGAAGTTTACCGCCTCGGCAGGCAACACCTGAGAGTGCCCTCCCCCGGCGCCGCCTCCTTTTATACCGAAGACCGGACCAAGCGATGGCTGTCGGATACAGGCGAAAGCTTTTTTTCCGAGCCTATTCAATGCCATCGCAAGCCCTATCGTATTCACGGTTTTACCCTCCCCCAGATGCGTCGGGGTGATAGAGGTAACCATTACCAGCTTGCCGGGCTTCCTGTTTTTTAGAGCGCCTTCCAATATTTCGAACGAAACTTTCGCAATATAGCTGCCGTATTTGTAAAGATACTTTGACGCGATGCCCGCTTTTCTGGCTATCTCGCCGATCTCTTTCAGTTTTACGCCTGAAGATGCGCTAAGATCGTAACTGTAAGCCATAACCTGCTCCTCTGTTTATGTCTTTTCCTGTTATACGCTCATCCCGCCCTGCGGCATGATACGTTTTCTCTAGTCACGAGAGTTTCCTCCTCTTTCCGAACGGACCGAACGTCTGACGATGAATCGGCGAGAGCCCATATTTCCGTATGGCATCCATATGTTCCCGAGTGCCATAACCTTTGTGTTTGGCGAACCCGTAACTGGAATATTTTTTGTCTTGTTCTCTCATCAGACGGTCCCGGAAAACCTTTGCGATAATAGACGCACAGGCAATCGAAATGCTGTGGGTTTCGCCATTTATGATATATTCACGCGGCATCGGAAGAGGCACGTTCATCTTGCCGTCAATCAAAAGATACCCCGGCTCCTTGCTGAGTTCCCCAACTGCCCTTTTCATTGCCATTAAAGTCGCTTGGAGTATATTCAGCCGGTCTATCTCGTCAACGGTTGCAACGCCTATCCCCACGTCACACCGTTTTAATATGTCAATGAACGCCCGTTCTCTCATGCGTTCGGTGAGTTTTTTGGAATCGTCTATTCTTTCGTTGAAATCGTTCTTTTGAACCACCACCGCGGCTGCGACAACCGGCCCTGCCAACGGCCCCCTGCCGGCCTCATCAATCCCCGCCACGATACCGTTTCCGATTTCCGCAGCTCGTCTCTCGTATATGAATCTGTCGCGTCCGTTATTGTTTCTTTTTCTCCTTTTGGACAATTTTCTCCTTAACTTTGGTGGCACTTTTGCCCTTCTTCGATCGCAAATAATACAATTTTGCCCGCCTGACCTTACCTCTCTTTTTTACTACGATCTTTTCGATCAACGGCGAATGCATCGGAAAAATACGTTCCACACCTTCGCCATAGGAAATGCGTCTCACCGCAAATGTTTGTCTGATGCCTCCGCCTTTTTTACCGATAACGATACCGTCGAAAATCTGGGTGCGCATTTTGTTCTCTTCTTTAATCCTAAAATGCACGTCTACCGTATCCCCGATCTCAAAACTCGGCATAGTTTTTTTTGTATGTTTTTTCTCAAAATCATCCAGCTGGTTCATCAATTTCCCCCTTTTTAACCCATTAGTCAAGATACA
>CAZGOZ010000026.1:0-15708 GCA_964528025.1 uncultured Planctomycetia bacterium | reverse complement strand
ACCTCCGACCTCATGCATGTGAAGCATGCGCTCTAACCAACTGAGCTATGCGCCCTTTTGTTACGAACACCGAAAATAAAATTGGCCCCTCGACGCGTTCGCTTCGCTCACTTGCTCCCCTCGACTTCGCTCGGGGCAGGCGGGATCAAACGTAACAAAAGGCCTTGCCTTTTGTTACGTTTGGTGGGGGCACATGGACTTGAACCATGAACCTACTGATTATGAGTCAGTTGCTCTAACCAATTGAGCTATGCCCCCGCTAACTCATTATGTGAGCGCGTATTATATCACAGTTTTCCGAGCGTTTTCAAGGGAAATTGGATGGATTTTCCCGCTTTTATGGTTCGGCAGAATATTGGTTTGATTACCGGAACAACTTTTTTAGATCAATCATGATCCAATCCTGAAAACCGGGAATTTTCAGATGAAGTTCCAGTTTTTGCGGCACAGCAATGGTCTGAAGCACGGTATTATCGTTTTTGGTCACCCCTCCGTCTTCAAACGTGAGATTGAGCAACGCCTTCATGTTTTTGACATTGAACCTGCCCTTGTATTTTTCTCCGAGCGTAAGAAGGTTTTCACGCCGTTTTATTGTAAACTCCGATGTATCGGCGTCCGGAATCAGTAATCCCCACGCCGTATCCATAAAATGGTTGGTCGAGGCCAACAGGCCTTCCCGCTCCGCGGCGCGACGTTTCAAGTCAAAAGTAGTCCATTCATACGAATAGGCCCTGTCCTTGTCTGCCACATTGACTATGAGCGGGCAATTTGTCCGGGTCGTGTTGAAAGCTGCAGTGAGACCTTCTATATTTGAGCAATCCAGCAGAAACGCCAATTCCATCACAAGTGCCAATACTCTGTTAATATAAAAAACATTTCCTCCGGAGGCTATCGCCTCATTGTTTTCAAGAAACAAACCAGCCTTGTTCATGCCTGTACATACACCAAGCTGACCGACATACCCGATACTGCAGACAGGAATGCTTCCGTCGTCGGGATTAAATACGGTCGCTATCATGAACTCAGAGAATGGCTTGAAATCTTCGGAAAGGTCAAAATTTCTTCCGAATATCAGTGGCCCCCCGGAAGTGTATTCGCCCCAGGCGGCTATGCCGGAACAGCCCAGTTTGTCACGACGTACGGCAAATGTAATTGCCAAAACCTGGTCGAGTAAAATAAGTTTTTTTATTGACATGGCCGATGTTTCGGAGATTCCGAGCAGAAACTCCTTGAATCTCTGGGGGTATAACACAAATACACCTTCACTGAACTCCCTAATTGAGGTGAGTTTTAGCCCGCCTTTTTTTATAAAATGATCATCTACACTTTGCCCATAAAAAGCTTTCAAACGTTCTTTTAAAAGCTTGCCGTATTCGCGACCCATTTGACGATAATTTCCGTGCAGTTCTACCACATCAATCTTACCCGCTTTATGTAATTTGCTCGTGTTCATTTTATTGGCCTCTTTTTTAGTCCGCTTGTATTTCTTCTATAACAGAAAAGTTTTTATGAAAATCAGGATCCCCGGTCAGCTTGGGCACTTTAAACTGCCCATCGTGCGCTCCCTCACTAATCCTTTTAAGGCGATATTTCTTGCCCTCACCCTCCTTCATCACCCGTAGCACGGGAGGCCCCAATAACTGCTGATTTCGGATATCCTCATATTCGGCATTTTGACGGCACAGTTCTTTTTCGATTGATCTCAAAAATAGTTTTTTCTTTTCAAGAGGAAGATCCGTTATAAACTCCACGAGGAACACATAACGCGGAGGGGTTCTCATCTCAATCGTAGACGTAAAGAAACGCACAGAGATGTTATGTTCGTCAACGGCGGCGCTTACCGCATTGTTTATATGGGATTCATAGACTTTCTCTCCGGTTACGGAAATCGCGTTAAGTCCTTTTTGAACAAACTCGATTACAGGGGTTCGATTGAAAAATCCATCGACTCTTATAACATCGTCCATGTCATAGCGATACAGGCCGCCCGGGGTTGTCACTATCAACAAGTATTCTTTGCCCTTCTCCAGTTGGTCGCATAAAAGCACTCGTTTATTTTTTTGAAATATGTCTTCCCTTGGAATAAATTCATAAAAGTTGGTATTGATAGCCAATATTCCACCTGCGCCTATGTCGCTTATCGGAATAGAACTTCTGGCCTCCGTAGAAAGGCACCCGAATCCCCTCACCGGTATATGCGGAAAATAGCGCGGCAAATCTTTTAGATATAAACTGACCGTTCCGCCTTTCCAGCATTCTATCAGCTTCATGCCGGGCCAGAAATCCCCGGGCAAAAGTTCCTTTCTTTTTTCTAAAAAAGACCTCAATTCTGCCGCTCTTTTTGGATTTGGCCGTATAGCACGCTCCAGTATCTTTCTTGTATCAGCAGGGATATTCAGTGTTTGATCGAGGGTGCCTTTTTCTATGTCAGAGATCAAACGTTCTTGCCACTCTCTAATCTTCTCACATAGAAGGATTATCGTGTTCGGGTTCAGAGTAGCCAACGTTGTGATATTATGTTCCAGACTCAACCTTAATATACAGTAATATCTCGCATCGTAATCCCGTATTGAAAAAATCTCATATGGTAACGCATACAAACGTTTTACAATTGCGGGAAGATTGTTGTATGCATGCCCGTTCTCGGGACCGTAAGGGAGTCCGCCCTCTGTAAACCCCTTAATCTCGGGGTCTATGATTGCAAGTATCTTTCCGCTGATGACGCCGGGGTGGTCCCTGACCGTGTAGAATGTCCAGAGTTTCATTACATCGGCTTTTTTGTTTCTTGAATATTTGGTGACAGGAATGAATTTAGGGCGACCGGTAGTGCCGGAGGTAATGCCAAAATAAACAGTCCGGTCGGCCGTGAGAACATTGTGCTCACCATTTTTCATGCTGTCAATATACGGAGTCAATTTCTCACTGTTACATAGCGGAACACGCGTGCGATATTCATTTATAGACTTAATCCCGGCGAAACCGTGCAGAGTACCGTACTTTGTCCGACGGTTGCGACGAAGATATTCAAAAAGCACTTTTTTCTGAGCCTCCATCGGATTTTTTGTGGCGTTTTCAAACACCCTGGCCCGGGGAAGCAGAAACTTTTTTAGGACAAAACTCGCAATATTCATGTTTTTAGCGGGACGATATCCGCAGTCACAATCTTTTGGGTGAAACTAATCAGCAAGAGATCTATCTTAGAATCCTCTTTGACAATATTTTCCAACGCGTATCCGGTTTCACGCCATTTACCTTTACTGTTAATATCGCTGTATAAATTGGCCATTGCCTGAGAGTAGGTCGGCTTGACAATCTCAAAAAGGCTCAGCAACATGACCCCTTGAGATTTCCCCCACGCCCTGGTCTCATCTGGATCGGCGGGGCGCCTCGGAATAGTTCCCGTCGTGGCGCAACCCAAAAGTGCCAAGCATGACCCCACAATGATATAATATACAATTTTTTTCATGGAAATCCTCTTATTACGTTAGATATGAGTTTACCTGCAAACCGCGTCTATCGCAAGATTAAACCAGAATAAAATACAAAAAAAAGAGAGCGAGATTTAACATCCCGCTCTCCTTCGCGTCAATAAAACCTAACGCTTAACACTTATCTTTTTTTCTTCTTCGTTGCTTTCTTTTTTGTTGCTTTCTTTTTTGTTGCCTTTTTCTTGGTTACCTTCTTTTTCTTCTTCTTTACCATCTTCACGCCTCCCTTCGTTTAAACTCCATAGACTCCTACTTCACTATGTTTCATCTATTTGATTTAAAATATACATTATATTTTTTGTTTTGCAAGTCAAAATGGATTTTTTTTTGTTTTTCTCAAAAAAGTTTTTTGCACGAGGTATTTTAAAATGATAAATTTGAATCGTATTCGCAACGGTAGCTTGTCAAATTTTCATGAACAGTCGGAAAGCTTGTCTCTACGGGAGTTTTAGGGCGTGATACTTGAGGATGAAAAAAAACAAAACATATTGTTCCTCAGAACAAAACTTCATTATCGTTGGTTAAAAAAAATATTTTATTTCGCGGCATGAAAAATAATTTCGCCCGGGCGGACGATTGCGGGAAAAATAATTTCACCTGAGCAGGCAATTGTAGAAAAAATATTTTCGTCCGAGCAGCCGATTACATGTATCGTTCCGGCAGGTCTTTTGCTTTTTCAAATTCCGCAACAAATGTTTGTCTCTTTCTTCCGAAACAAACTCCGAGCTCTTCAAAAAGACTTACCTGATCCGTATCCACGAGCCGTTGCTTTATCGCATCCTTTGCAGGCATGTACCACACTTTTTTTTCGCGGAAACCGGATATTGTGATTCCGGTTATTCCTTTTTTTAATGCCAGAACTGCGGCGGCCCCCACCTCCATGCCGAAATTCACGTCATAAGCGGAACTTCGTCCGCAGCGGACAAGATGCCCCGGTGAAACGGAACGCACTTCCGGAACTGTGTATATGTCCTCTACATATAAATGTGTTTCTTTCATAAACGATTCCATCTTGCGGTCGGCTTTAAACCGACGGGTAATTTCGTTGCAAACATATTTTCCCGCGCCGGCCAATTTTTTATGACCAAAGGCATCAGCGACGGCGCAGGGGTCCACGAGTTCACTTCCCGATGCGTCTTTAAGCCCTTCAGCGACAATTATAAGATAAGTTCCCGCAAAAACATCACTTTCGCGAATACGCCGGGTCAGCGTAGTAGTGATGTGTTCGGTCAAAATATCAAAATTTACCGGTATCTCCGGAATTAAAACGGCATCTGCTCCGGCGGCAATGCCACCTCGAAATGCTGTGTGGCCGGCATAACGGCCGAAAACCTCCAGCACGATTACCCGATTATGTGTGCGCCCGGTTGTTTTGAGTTCATCAGCATAAACGGCAATTTTATTAATCGCGGAATCTCCCCCAACTGAATAGGTGGCGAGATCCAGATCCATTGTCTTGGGAACATGCACACAAGGGATGCCTTTATCGCACAGATCTACCATCACGCTTCCGGAATCATCTCCGCCGCTAATAACGAGTGCGTCAATGCCGAATTTTTTTAAACCCTCTTTTATGCGGGAGTATTTATTTTTGTCTTTTATCTTCCCAATCTTTACACGTGAGTGTCCCGCTTCGGAACCGGCGGCATTGGGATTAACGATGTCCAGCCGTTCCGGAGTCAACTTCGTCAGCCGGTCAAAATCAACGAGATTATACAGTCCTGCATACCCATTGGGGATGACAAAACATTCAATACCCGAACTATTTGCCATGGCGGCCACACCTTTTATAACCGCGTTCAATCCTCCGCAATCACCGCCGCTTGTAATCATCCCTATCTTTTTTATTTCAGACATGAACAGACCTCCTTTGTAACACCAAGTGCAAATAACCAAGATACAAGACACAAGATACAAATAATATCCAAATCTCAATAACCAAACAACTGTTTTTCTTGTTTGGTTATTTGAATTTGGTTATTGGTTCTTGTTTGGTTATTGTAACTTGTATCTTGTTTCTTTTGTGTATTTTGCCTATTCTTCCCCGTGTCCTCAGCGTTGCAGACTTTCTGCCGATTCTCTGAGCGGAGAACCTTGTGGAGACATGATTATTCCGTACGATATTCCATCAATAAGTATTTTTCTTATCTCTTTGTTCCCGTAGCGCCAGTCGCCAAAACTTAACAGAAATTCAAAATTATCCCCTTCTTGTCTTACAGAACTGATTTTATAGGGCTTAAATTCAAGATATTGGAAAGCGAATTTTGCCTCTTTGAAAGAATACTCATCTTTGCTTTTCTCATCAAGCAGGTCATACATTGTCTTATTGTCTTTCTTTTCCCATGCAGAAAGAAACACGCTGATAACCCGCGCGCCCGCCGGACAAATATCAAGATTTACGTTTTTTTCGGAAAAATCAAGAGGCATGCCTATCATGTTTTCTTCCACCGTTACACCGGCTCCGGCTATCACCGCGAAAACAAGAAAAAACGTCAGAAAAAAAAGGAGTGTCTTTAATTCAGTCTGTGCTGTTCCTCTATCGGACTTGCTCTTACCTACGTGCATTTCATTCCTTAATGTGCTATTCAGAAAAACCCATGTCGAGAAAATTTTTGAGTTTTTTCGCTCGTATCGGATGTCGTAATTTTTTCAGGGCCTTTGCCTCTATCTGCCTCACACGTTCCCTTGTGACGTTGAAAATCTTTCCGACTTCCTCCAGGGTTCGGGGATATCCGTCTCCTATACCGAATCTCAGAGTCAGTACTTTTTGTTCACGCTCTGTAAGGGTTTCCAAAACTTCGTCCATCTGCTCCTTGAGCATGGAGTATGCCGTGGCGTTAGCGGGCGAAACAGCGCTCTTATCCTCAATGAAATCACCGAAATTAGTATCCCCTTCGTCCCCTATCGGCGTTTCAAGCGAAATAGGGTGTTGAGCAATCTTTATAATTCCCCTGACTTTTTCAACCGGCAGCTTCATTACGGAGGATATCTCCTCCGGGGACGGCTCTCTTCCGTTCTTCTGCACGAGGACACGCGAAACACGCACAAGCTTGTTTATGGTCTCCGTCATGTGCACCGGAATACGAATTGTGCGGGACTGGTCGGCAATGGAGCGGGTAATTGCCTGACGAATCCACCATGTTGCGTATGTGCTGAATTTATATCCCCGCTCATATTCAAATTTATCCACCGCTTTCATCAACCCCATGTTACCTTCCTGTATCAAATCCAGAAAAGAAAGGCCCCGGTTGGTATATTTTTTGGCAATACTGACCACGAGGCGCAAATTAGCCGCGACAAGCTCTTTTTTTGCCTGTATGTATTCAGATTCTATCCCTTTGAACTCCTTTATATCCGCGATTATCTGCTCAACGGAACCGCCGCCGAGTTGCCGGGCGAAACGCCTGATAGAGTTCTGTGTTTCCTTCAGTTCTTTTTTACGCCGTGTTTTTTTTAATTTTTCAAGTCTGGTCCTTGCCGCCCGAATCTCTTCCATCGGCGTTATAATATCTTCAGCCACTTTTTCCGCAAGCGCAATGGCAACTTTCAGGGTTACAATGAGTTCCTTTATCGTGTCCCACTTTGTTGAAAGACGGATTCTTTTAATAAGCTGGCGTTTCTGGGTTTTGACCTTCTCCGGATTATACCCGGGATCAAGATCAAGAAATTCATCGAGGTTATAGTCGTTATTTATGGCATCTTCTATGGCTTCCAGGGCTCTTTCTCTGCCCAGTCGTGTTCGGAACACGATATCTTTAAAGTTCTTTTCGCTTTTCTTGATACGCTTTGCCAGTTCCAATTCCTCAGATCTGCTCAACAGGGGGATCTGCCCCATCTGTTTAAGATACATTTTTACGGGATCGTCTATCTGAACAAATTTTCTGATCTTGACTGCTTTGCGGTCTCTTTTTACGGCAAGCGGTATTTTTTCCAGTTCCTCTTCCGATTCTACGACCCGGATATCCGCTTTCTGGAGCTTGGTGATTACGGCTTCAATTTCATCAGGTGAAACCATATCGTTAGGAAGAAAATCGTTAACTTCGTCATAACTCAAAAAACCTTTATCTTTTCCGGTCTTTATGAGTTCGCGAACAGCAACGGATCTGCTTGCCTGTGTGCTTTTAGACTCCTGTTTAACAGCCCCTGTGGGCTGTTTTCCTTTTTTCTCTTTCCGCGTCCGAGGGGGCTGAGGTTTGCGCTTCGGGGCAGTTTTACCTCTATCTTTCCGTTTTTTTTTCGCCATAGTATTATATAACCTTTTCTTTATGCAATCGGCTCATTTCCTTTAATAACGCCGTTATTTTCTCATCATCCCGGGCTTTTTCCGCTTCCTTAAGCCGGTCATTAAGCCCTTTTAGCTGTGCGTTGCGGTTATCTTTCCGAACACGGGCAATACAGTCGCTCAAAGCTTTTTCAAGATCAGAAGTAATATCCATTTTCGCAAGCGCCTGAACGATAATATCACAGACAGCTTTATCTCCGCGCAGGCGGCTTAAGAGCTTTCCGGGATTAATTTTTTTCTCTCCGGCGGCATAAAAATCGTCTATTATACCAATCGCTTTCCGAATATTCATATTGAGAAATGAATCTAACCCGAGTTCATCACGTATTCTCTCATACCGTTCCTTATCGGAAATTGACAATCCTAACAAATAAAATTCAATGCTTTTTTCCCCGTGCTCGGTCTTGCTTGGTTCCGCCGGAGCAACATAACGATACGAATAACCTGTCTTTACCTTGCTCATTTCACGACGCAGCGAAATCTCATCCACTCCGAGACGTTCCGCAAGCTTTCTGAGGTAATCGGACTGAACAACCGCGTTGTTGACCTTCGATATCGTCGGGAGCATTTCCTCCGTAATATAGCCGATCTCTCCGGAACCCTTTTTTTTGATTAAGAGATCCAGTTTATAATCAAAGAGTCCCTTGGCTTCGTCAATTACTTTTTCGAATTTTTTCCTTCCGTTCTTTTGCACAAAACTGTCAGGATCTTCCCCTTCGGGCAATGTCGCAATCTTTACCTTCATCCCGTTCTGGAGAAGTGTATCCAACCCTCGGAGACTGGCTGCTTCCCCCGCCTGATCCGAGTCAAAAACCATTACGGCCGTATCAGCATATTTTTTGAGTATTACGACCTGACTCTCAGTCAACGCAGTTCCGGACGTAGCCACCACGTTTGTGATGCCGTGTTTAAAAGAAGATATTACATCCAGATATCCCTCCGTGATAATCACGTATTTTTCATCGCGTATGGCCTGTCGGCTGAAATTTAACCCATAAAGAACACTGCTTTTGGAGTAAATCGGCGTTTCAGGGGAATTTATATACTTAGGCAGAGAGTTGTCCAGAACCCTGCCGCCAAATCCTAAAACGCGTCCTCTCTCGCTGAAAATCGGAAAAATTATCCGGTTTCGGAATCGGTCGTAATCTCCTTTTCCTTTTTCACTTGGGATGGTCAGTCCAGCTTTTCGGGCGAATTCCAGAGGTATTTTCTTTTTAACGCAAAATGTCTTAAAATTCTCCCATCCATTAGGGGCATATCCTACCATGAATGTTTTTAATGTTTTGTCGTCAAGACCCCTTGCTTTAAGATACTCAAGGGCTACTCTTCCCTCCTCGCTCATGAGAATGGCATGGTAGAAATCCGCCGCCGTCTGGTTAATCTCATACAGAGGACCGGTTAATGACGGAGAAGAGCCACGGCCGGTTTCGGGCAGGCTGATACCCGCGCCGTCCGCCAGCAGTTTCACGGCTTCGGGGAATTCCATGTTTTCATATTTCATGACAAAGCTGATTACATTCCCACCCGCGGCGCAGCCGAAACAGTGATATATCTGTTTATCCGGACTGACAACAAAAGACGGTGTTTTTTCGTTATGAAAAGGACAACATGCCTTAAAGTTTCTTCCGGACTTCTTTATCTGAATATACCCTGAAATAATCTCCACTATGTCAAGGCGATCCAGTAAGTTGTCTATCACTTCCTGAGGTATCATTCCCATAAGAAATCTATTTTCTCTTTATTCTCCGGAATCCGGAACAATCAATAATATTCAATTTTCCATGCTTTTCTATCGCGTCCAGCAAGAGATTCAATCCCAACGTATCGCTCGCGATATGTCCGGCAATAACGTAATTAATAAAATCCGTCTTCGCCGCCTTATATGCGGATTCCCGGCAATGCATGCCTACCACCGTGCCGACTCCGGCCTGAGCCAGGCGTGACAAGACTTTCTCCGGACCGCCGGTTCCCCCTGTCATGTCTACGAAAACTTTTCCCGCATCACTGTTTTCTTTTCCAATCAGGAGACTGGGTCCGGCTCCGTTTCGAATGGCCTCTCGATATTCCGGTATTTGCTTAAGCAGTGCCAACACATTTTTCAGCTTGCGTGGTTTTTTCCGATCAAACATCGTTTGGAGAAAACTTGTAACGCAATTATCTGCGGGAGTATGAATACACATGAAGGGAATTTTTAAGAGACGCGCCGCATCCACCGGGCGCATGTGATTCGCCGGAGCCAGCGCGCGCCCAACCTGCGCCGCACGGCTTGCCATCAGGCCGCGACCCACTTTTTCCATGACGCCGTATTTTTTCCAGATATCCGGTTGTAAACTCATTACCTTATGTAGGTCCGCGCATGCCCTTCCCTCCGGATGGTGCGAAATAACCAGATCTATTTCCATGCCTTTTTCCCGTAACCGGTCGGCCAGCAAAAGTTCAGCTGACTCAATATCTATACCCACCAGCACGTTTTTTATCTGTTCATTGCCTTTGCCGAACAATATGCGGGTGTCATGATAAGGATTTTTCAGGCTTTCACGGTCAAAAAACGTTTTGTCTATGCCGGTTGCTTTCCGGTATTCACGCCGAACTTTTCCGATGGCTTCATCAATCGCCTTGCGCGCACGCATGTCTTCCCGAATTCCTTTTTTTACCGCCAGTTCATAGATAGTCTTGAGTTTCATTCCACTCCCTTGTTTTAATCACCAATAACCAAGTTACAAGATACAAATAATGTCAAATGACAGTGAGTAGTAAACAGTGATCTGTAAGTGCAACTACATTTTGCTTTGTCTCTTGTTTCTAGTTTCTGGTTTCGGACTATTCACTACTTACTGATCACAGATCACTGTATATTTGTATTGCTTCTATTTTATTTACTTTCTTTTTCCGTTTCCACTGCGCTTAAAAATTGTTCCAGCACAGCGTTTTTATCTTTATGTTTTTTTTCTGTTTCCTTCAGAACCTCGGTCATCCAGCTATAAATCTCTGTATCCATATTCACAAAGAACATGCAGGTTTTTGACCCTTCAACGACCGAAAAACGTATGCGCTCTACGGGAACAAGTAAAAACAGCAGCCCTATCATACCAAAAAACACGAAAGCCCGCAAAGAAGCGATAACAATACCTCCTAAACGTTCTACCGCAACAAGATTTTCGCCTCCGGACAGATTGAAAGCGCGTTCTAATACCTTTCCAAGAACAAAGATAATTATTGCTATCGCAAAAAACGATATAGGACGTGCCCAGGTTTGCAGCATAAAGCCGAATATCGCTTCAGCCAAAACCTCATAATACCGAATGGAACAGAATACGAGGACAAAGCTCCCGATAAGCGAGACGATTTGACCTCCGACACCGGTCTTGGTGCCTTTATAAGCCATTCCCAGCAAAAGGATTAGAAAAAAAACGTCAATCCAGTTTAAACGGGCTATTATAGCGGGCAAAATTTATCCTTCCAATTAGAAGCCAAAGTATAGCATATTAAATTAGGCTTGTCAAACACAGGGCAAAATGACTTTTGGCGGCAAAAAAGAGATAAAAAAACACATATTTAATTTTTGTTTTCTTAACAAGCGAGACTCAAACAACGTCTATCCTCTTTGCACGGCCCTGCCTGTATCCGCATTATGCCACAGGTGAGTTTTTTGATGGTATTCAATCTTACGCGAATGTATTCGGCCGTATATCCCTGAGATGTGTTGTCCGACGCTTTTTCCAGAACGATATCCACGGTTTTACCGTAGAAATTTATGCAAAACTCCTCTTGCAGCCAATCCCCGATCTCCACCAAATGTTTTCTCCTGCTTTTTGCGACTTCAAACGGAACCTTTTCTCTAAATTCAAACGCCGGGGTGCCCTTACGGTCACTATACATGAAAACATGCATTCGGGAGGGCTTTATTTCTTCTACAAGCTGCACTGTGTGCTTAAAATCTTCTTCACTTTCTCCGGGGAACCCGACTATCACGTCCGTTGTAATCCCCACTAGCGGCATTCTGGCGCGAATGCGCTTTATAAGAGTTTTGAATTCCGCGGCTGTGTATCCCCTATTCATCATCCGCAGTATCCTGTCAGAACCGCTCTGAAGAGGGATGTGCAAATGACGGCAGACTTTTTTTGAAGAGACAATGGTCTCAATAAGAGATTCATCCACCAGATCGGGTTCAATTGAGCTCAATCTGACCCGAAAATCGCCCTCTATAAGGTTCAACTCCCTCAACAATGCGGAAATACTTTCACCCCGGCTGTTTCTCCATGCCCCGAGACAAATACCTGTCAGAACCAGTTCCCTATACCCTTTCTCAATGAGGCCTGCCGCCTCGGAAAAAATATTCGCTTCTTTCTTAAACCAGATTGTTTTCCGGACAAGATTCACTTTACAATATGAACAACGGCGCTGACAACCGTCCTGAATCTTCAAAAAAGCCCTGTTATGTCGGCTGAACCCCGAAATCTTCTCCTCTGGACACGTAATTTTTTTCGCCTTTTCATCTTTCGCGTCCGGCAAATCAAGCATGAATGGTAATTTCATTTTGTCCTTGCCATGCACGACCTTCCATACTTCGGGCAATGATTGAAGCGCTAGAATATCCTCTTTCAATACCGCGTAACACCCGGTCACAACAAGTTTGACGGCAGGATTTTCTCTCTTTACTCTTCTTATCAGTTTTTCCGTCTTGCGATCGGCATGACTCGTAACCGTGCAGGAGTTGAGTATAAATATGTCGGCGGTGGATGGGTCAGATTCACGAAACCCCTGTTCCAAAAGAAGTTCCCTCAGCACCTGTTCCTCGTACTGATTAACCTTACACCCAAATGTCTTTATAGCAAAATTCATTTACTCTCTGTCCCGTCATACAGTAATACACATAAAATTCGTAGGGGCGGACCTACGTGTCCGCCCTTCGTCGCGCGCCCCCTCGAAATGCCCCGCGCCGAACGCCACGAAGAATCGCCTGGGGGCCTTACTCCCGGGGACCCTTCGACTTCGCTCAGGGCAGGCGGTCAATTTCCCCAGCGAGGAAATTGACCTCTGAAATTTCCCTCGCTCTCCCTCAGGCCTTTGGCCTGAGGGAACCTTGCCCCCTCGGGAAATTTAAGCCCCGAGAGCAAGGCCCCCAGTCAATTCTCCGCACCGTCCGTACTTGTGACGGAGACCGCATCTCCGTTCCGGGAACGGAAGAAAGTGGGGAAAGCTCTCCGAGATACCAACACCCCAAAATACACTACTTTTTACCGCAAAAGACGCGTTGTGAGTGTTTCGTACGGAACCTCGTTCCGGTAGAAATACTCACAACGTGTCCTATACAATAACAGATACACCATGCTCTATGCCCCGAGCTCGTATCCTACTACTGCGAGCAGATACAATCCTGCAGTGTCACTCTTTAATACGCGCTGTCCGAGCGAAACATATCGGCAATTATTCCGATTCTTTAAACTCGCTACTTCCTCCGGGGAGAACCCCCCTTCGGGCCCTATAAAAAACAGTATTTTTGATGCGCGAATACCGGCCAGCGCCTCTTTGAGCGGCATTGTATTACCCGACAGACATGCCATTAATACTAAATCGTATCGATCGGTCTCCCCGACTACATCCCCGTATTCTTCAATATCCGTAATTACAGGAAGATCGCGCCTGCCGCATTGTTTTGCCGCGGCCACGGCTTTTTTTCTCCATCTTTCTGTTTTTTTTCCGCAGGCGTTTTCCCGCGGCCGGACAACCGTTCTTTCGCTTACCATAGGTATAATACGGGTTACCCCGAGTTCAGTCGCTTTTTCCACGATATAATCCATTCTATTCATTTTGGGAATGGCTTGCGCAAGCGTGATCTCCGCACCACTTTTGTCTGTTGTTTTTTTTACGTGCGTAATCTGGACCACCAAGCCTTTTGGCCTGTTGATAGTTTCTTTTATAAACCCCGCGTATTCGTTTCCCTCCCCATCAAATACGACCACATCATCCTTGTGGCGCAGTCGCATGACATCGAGAACATGACGAGCCTCTTTTCCGTCGATGATAATCTCATTTTTTTTGATCTTACTTTTCGGGACATAAAATCTGCTCATGCCATGCGCTCTTTTCCTGACTTATTCTTCCGCCATTTCTTTTTCTCCGAAAACCTCGGCAGTAAAAATGTAAATATCACACTCGCCTGTTTTCCATGCATCGCGTGGAATGCCGGCTTTCTGAGCACAAAGGCTGTCCATAAACTGTTCTCGGTTCCACCCGGCCTCGTTCGCTACCTGCGGAAGGTAAACTCCGCCTTTTGCTCCCATGCGAACCATAACACCGTGTTTTCCCGCCACTATATCCTTATAATCCCGGATTTGCCTCATGGGTGATAACGCGGATATTTCAAGGTCTATATTTTCCATCTCATCGAGGGTTACGGGAGAAAAACGCGGATCTTCCACGGCGGCTGCTATGGCCATGTCGCGGACTGTCACGCAGAGCGGGCCCGTAGCCGTCATGTGTCCGATGCATCCACGCAAACGCCCGTTCTTATGCAACGTGACAAACGCGCCCATGTTCTGTTTAAGCGTTTCATCTTCCGTTTGTATCTCTATACGTTTGCCGGTTTTAAGATACTGATTTATCGCGTTTCTCGCGATCGTCAAGAGTTTATTCTTCTGTGTTTTGTTAAGCATCCCATGAGCCTCCTTTTTTTGCTCCGCTGGCTTAATAAAAGCGGCGCTCAAATATCCCACGACTTTATCCTTTTCTCCGGAGGTGTCCCCCGAATTCCCATATTTGAGTATTTTGATTTCATCGGCCCCCAGCTTTTTACACGCTGTCATTACGGCGTATACCGCGCCATATCCGCACATAAGGCTGTCGGCGCGTGGCGAACGCAGACTTTTCTGATAGAACAGATCGGGGACGAACTCCTTCAATGTTCCTATCGTCTGCTGATCCTTCGCATTCGCTTCTGTATACGGCAGATAATGACACATGTCAGAGGACGCGATTATCACGAAATCTTTTTCATCGCCAAGAACAGCGTAAAGCGCATCAGCCAGCACATTGTCGTTCTCGCGTGCCTGATCACAAAGAGCTACGAGCACCACTCGGGCGTCTTTAAACGCTACCTGGATAAACGGTATTTGCATTTCAACAGAATTTTCAGAAATGAACGCCTGCGGTATATTCATTATTCTGTCATCATAAGCCAAAAGTTTTTTTGTTATGCGTCCGTTTATCGACACACTCCCAAGCGGTGTGGAAAAAGTCGCATCGTCAAGAACAGCAATACGCCCCGGAAAATATCTTCTATGCGTGAACCCAACGACAATTACGGTTTTTGGCGCATTTTGTACGGCCGCATTGTATGCGTACGCGGCGACTGGTCCTGAGAACCGAATTCCCGCGTGAGGGGCTATAACTCCGATGACATCTCCATCAATCTTACCCGGTTGCGCCGCGGCCAGATATTCTTTTATCTCCCGTCTTAGCTCATCCTCCGAAGCAGAATACCATGCACCGTGCAGGTCAGAAACCTTTGCGTCGGCAGGAACCCCGCACGAAAAAAACATTATTGTGAATATTAAAACTAAAAGCTTCATCACTCTACCTTTTTTTATGTTATAATAAATCTTCCATTTAATCCACAAATGGGGCAGTAGCTCAGTTGGCAGAGCATCACGTTCGCAACGTGGGGGTCGTGGGTTCGAATCCCATCTGCTCCACCATTCATCGTCTTACAGCACAAGTTACCAATAACCAAACTCCAGACCGTCATCCCTTCATCCTTTGTCATCCCCTCGAAAGAGGGGATCCACAATAGGATGGTCCAGATGGATTCCCGTTTTCACGGGAATGACAGGATGACAACGGTTCAGGTTTATTAACAATCGGTTTTTTAACATTTCTTTCTTGTTTGGTTATTGGACTTTGGTTATTGTTTCTTGTTTGGTTATTGTATCTTGTTTC
>CAZGOZ010000025.1:0-16168 GCA_964528025.1 uncultured Planctomycetia bacterium | reverse complement strand
GAAGCGCGGGCGCGGCGCATATCGCGGCGATAAGACGCTTTTCGGAATTCATTTTAATAATTACATTCTTGAGCTGCGCTGATCCCGCAAGATTCTCTGCGCCCGGCAAACCGCCCGGAAATATAAAGGCATCGGGCAAAGGATCATTTTCATGAAAAACGGTATCGGTTTTTATCACCATTCCGTGAGCGCCGGTAACCGTATAACCCGTAAGCCCGGCTATGATAACATCTATATCCGCGCGGCGAAGCACATCCGCCGTTGTGACGGCTTCTATTTCCTCAAATCCATCGGCAAGAACGATAACAGCCCTCTTATTCATATTTGCCCTCCTAACATGTTCCTTTTGTCGTTCACTGCATACAAGCGAACTCGGATGAGACACGAATGACTTCATCCACGACTCCGCTATATTCTTTTTCAAGATCCGCCGGCGTCTCCCACAAAGGCCGTGAAAGAGGCAGGTCACTTACAAAGACGATTCCCGTCGCCGTAAGACGTGCCGCGCGCGCCGCCTGATATACCGCGGAAAGCTCCATGTCCACCCCAAGAAAACCCTTATCCTCAACGGCGCGCATGTTCTGCGCCTCTTCCGCAAGTAACGAGCCCGTGGTGAAAATGTTGCCGGACCTTATCTTGTCTCTTCCGGAAATTTTACCGGAGATAAATTTTTTCAGTTTTTCCGTGTAACCCTTATCAGCTGATATTATACCACCGTTATCAATGATCTTTGCAATATGAAAATCATGCCCGTGATACCGGGAAAACCCCTCCCCGTCAAATGCCCCCTCGCATACAACAACGTCGCCCACCCGCGAGGCGCCGAACCCGCCGCAGGCGCCTGCAAAGATCACCCTGCGCGCCGGTGTCGCGCCCATTAAAAGAACCGCGTCGCCCGCAAGACCGGGCCCTATCCCGCAACGGACCACGGCGAATTTTGCGGGTTTTGCCTCTATTATCGCACCCGAATAGAGTTTGCCTTTAAAAGAGACGGGTTTAGCGCCGGCAATCACGAATCTTTCCCCCCGCATAAAAGGCGTCAAGATAACCGTCTCCGGAAACTCCGCCGCCTTGGTCCCAAAACAATATTTAAACATTTTTTCTTTATTCATGAGTATCTTATCCCGTCCTCGCCAGAAGCTCGCGCGCTTCTTCATGAAGCGGATAGAGCTCCAGGGTCTTTCTGAAATTTTCCGCCGCTTTTTTCTTGTCGCCCTGCGCAAGATAAAGTTTACCCAACGCCATGTATGAGTGATAAAACTTATCGTCCAGCTCGATCGCCCGCAGATATTCTTTTTCCGCAAGATCATATTTTCCCAGCCCGAGATACAGATTCGCCAGATTATGATGCGTCTGAGGGTACGTATCGGAAAGCTCTATCGCCCTGGCGTAACTTGCGGCGGCCTCATCAAGTTTCCCCTTCCCCGCCTGCGCCATCGCCAGGTTGTTCCATGTCTTGGCGGTCTGCGGTTCATACGTCAATATGAACTTTGAAACAGATTCGGTATCCCGCCAGAACGCGTTGCGCGAAATCGTTATCACGCTAAAAATACACGCCGCCGCGACAAAGATAGCTATGGCCGCTCCGTATAGGATCTTTTTCTTCTTCCAGAACCCCAGAGAAAAAATGGACGCGATCGCCAAAAACACGCCGACAGCCGGCGTGTAAAACCAGTGATCCCACACCAGCGCGTTTATCTGCGCCATTATGTTGCTCATCGGGGCGTAACTAAAAAAGAACCAGAATATACCGAACGTAAAAAGTGGAAGTTTGCGCCACAGTCGCCATGCCGCTACCGCCAGCGCCGTGAGGATAGCAACAGACAAAAAAACCTGCGGAGTAAAAAAACTCGTGAATACCGGCCATGATCTTTCAGAGTGAAGACCCGCGGGAATAAATATTATTCTTAACCCGTGAGCCGCTACCGTCGCCGCCGTATACAAACGATAAACAAGGTTTTGCGTGAACACATTGGCTTCACCGTAAAAATTGAGTGAGTTGTTAAAGTTGAGGCACGTCAGGCGCGCCGTTACGTACAGACCGGCCGTTATCCAGAAAGGCGCCTGCCGTTTAATAAAGGAGCCTATCCCCCGTCTCTTGAAGATGCCGGTTTTGATGCCCGTTGCGTGCATCCCGAGAAGAAGTCCGGGGAAAACGATAGCGCTTTCCTTGGAGAGAAGCGAAAGAACAAACGCTCCCAGCGCCGCGGCATACCAGATCTTTTTCGCGTTCCGTTCAAACCGAATAAACGCGAAAAGACCGAAAAGCATCCAAAATAAATGCGCTGGCGAGGCAATACCGGTTGTAACGGCTATTTCCGCGTTATGCAGGGGATGCGTCGTCCACATGAGCGCGCACAAAGCAATCACCGCCAGGGGCACCGTAGTCTCTTTCCCGGGCGGCCCCCGGAAAAGCGCAAGAAATATAACATACAAAAAAAGGCCGCACAAACCGTGAAAAAAGATACTTTCCAGATGAAAAGGTAAAGGCGTTATCCCGACAGTTTGCACGATAGGAACATACATAAGCACTTGAAACGGCCGGTAATAGTTTGACACCTCACCCGACCCCGCCCGGTAATTCTCGGTAAAGATCCTCGGAAAATGCCTGAGGTCGCGCAGATACACGTTGCGCAGAACTATCGCCTCATCATCACCGGCAAGAAAATCGTTATTCATGCTGCCCGCATAGATCGCGAAAGGCGCAAGAAATATCACCAGTCCGCATAGAATCCTCGCCAGACGGGTATGATCTCGGTTTGTCTTAAACATCCATCCTTTCGATAGGGGTTACCAATGGTTACTAAAGGTTACTAAAGGTTACTAAAGGTTACTAAAGGTTACTAAAGGTTACTAAAGGTTGCTAGGGGTTACTAATGGTTGCGAATAAGTGCAACTCTTAGTAACTGTTAGTAACTACTTATCGTTAACGCATCAATAGTAACTGTTAGTAACCGTTAGGGCTTACTAATGATTATTCCTTTCCCGTGCCCCAAACCCAGATATTAAACGCACACCATGCCAGGAACACGCATAGGATATGGATATACATCAGTGCGGGATAAATACTTGAGAAGCGGAAAACTATCCTGTGCGCGCCTTGCGGGACTCTCACGGCTCCGAAGGCGTAATTGGCCCTGTAAATGCGCGCCGGGCGGCCGTCAATGAATGCTTTCCAGCCGGAATGATAATTTTCCAAGCGCACGAGAAACCCGTCCGCCGGCGCATTGACGTCCATCTCAAGCACGTTGGGGTCAGAACGTTCTTCGGCAAACTCCACCGACCATTTCCCGGTGTTGCCGCCTCCCTCGGGCGCGGCAAAATCAATATCCCCCTCCGCGAAAAACACGGATCTATTATTCCCCGACGTCCCATTGTAAACCTCTTCAATAAATTGTTTTTTCGTAACAGACGCGGGCCGTATTTCCGCTTTGTCGGTAAAATACACTAACGGGCCGTCCACCCCAAGCGCCTTTTCGTAATCCCTCCCGGGAACAAAAAGTTTCAACATATCGTCGAGGCGCTTTGTCCTTAAGAACACAAAATTATCTTCAGGATGCGTAAGCGAGGCCTTCTTTAAGATCAGAGAAGAAATGTCCATTGGAATCGGATATGGCATCGCGGAATAAAATGCCCTCTCCAGCGGATAAACAATATTCGCTAACTGAAACGAATGTCTGTTTTCAGAAAATGTCATGCGATAATTCACGATGTTGGCATCATAATGACGGATATAAAAAAGCGTCAGGTCCGCGAATAAAAAAAACATCACAAGAGTATAACAAAGTTTCATGCCGATATCTCTTAGGCCGGCATGAGGTATCAGCCGTCTGGCGCTAATCAAAACCAACACTCCCGTTCCCAAAGAACCGAACAATACAACATTGGGCCGCGGCGAAACGATCAGCATGACTGCAAAAGCGGAAAACACCAAAACCGCCGAGACCAGAGCCGCCCCCGGAGAACGATCTTTTTTCAAAATCTCTTTTAACCCATAACCTGCAAGCACTATCATCAAAAAACATACCGCCTGAGCCAACTCAAAAGTATGCCGAACCATATTGAACCCCGGAAAATACTTCATCAAAAAACGATATCCCCAAAAATCAAAACCCGTCCCCATGAACATGGTCACTATAGCTCCGCACAAAAATACCCACATATACCTGTTGCGCCAGGCAAGTAAAGCTACCGGTACGAGAAGAAGCGGTATCATGCCGAAATAAAACGCGTGGTGTATATTCTCTCGGTGCCGCAGCATCCTGTCCAGAAGCACTCTGTACCCATATAAAGGGGCGTTAACCTGCGATTGCCTCCCGGTATCGTCTATTTTCACGCCCATCCCATGGACCCCTCTTCTCATAGGAGAAATGCAAGAACGCATTTCCACACACGTTAATAACGCCGGTGATGCCGCAAAGAGGGCAATGACAATCGCAAAAAGAATAACCTTGTAGCGTTTCTTTAGCTCTAACAGCACTATCCTCAAATTGTCCGCATGAAGCACAAGAATAAACAGAACAATTATTCCCGTGCACAAAAAAATATAATGAGGCAGATAATGGTTCATTGCCGCGCCGAGAAAAATTATCGCCAGTGCAGCTCCGTAGACGTTTTTCTTCTTAAAGAACAGGATAATGCAAAAAAGTAAATATGGGTAATAATACAAGGTGTTCATTCCCGCCTGCGCCCCCAGGTTCATGATGAACATCCCGCTGAACATCAGAGCTATAAAAGAAAAAAAAGCCGCGCGAAAATCATCGTAAAGAAGAGAAAATAGGAGAAATCCGCCGGCGCAAAAACTCACGAATTGAAAAACCCAGTATAAATTGAACAGTGTATCTGAGTCCAATCCGACAAAACCATTCACACGACAAAAAAACACCCATGGAGCCCAAAGAAAAATATTAGAGAACAAACAGAGCGGCTCTCCGGCATTCATGTAGGGGTTCCATCCAATCGATATCCCTTTATCAAGCCATTGCTTGAAGATCAGCATAATATATTCATGCTGTCCTGCATCGTGATACATAACCATACCCTTAGATATGAAACGCCATGATATAGCAAAGAAACAAATTATTGCAGCACCGACGAAAAGCGTCTCGGACGCTTTTCTTCTGAAGAGATAAACAGGCAGAAGATTGATGCCCAAAATAAGAGACGTGAAAAAGAATATTTTGCCGCATTGCAGATCCATCATTGATCTTGTCAGATACTCCTATGGTTTCGGATTTGCCGCAATAGCCATTGAAATTATTGCGCTATTTTTTTATAGACATTAAAAGTGATCGCATTAAAAACATCTCTTTTATTTCGTCGGAATACCCTATTATAAAATTTGACCTGATACTGCGTTGTGTTTTTTACCCTTCAAAAGATATTTCATGTAAGTTCGCCCCAGACGCGATGCGGCCTTAATGTTTATCCTTGCAAACGAACAAAAACCTCCGACAAAACAATAGCGGCATGACAGATCACCAAATGACTCCCAACATTTTTCTACCCCGTTCTCGTAGATATTACAGCCCTTCAGGCCGAACAGCGATACACATGGATACATCTCGCCGTCTGTACCAAAGATCTTCATGACATTCCCTTTTTGCGCCGCGCCGCCACACGCATTATTAGATATAGCAAAGCATAAAACGACACCGCCAAAAGCGTCAGGAAATAAAGCCATAATGCGACTATGTGAAATACCGGCCTGTAAACAAACCTCACCGTATGTTCTCCCGGAGGCACTATAACCGCCTTGAAATTGATATTCGCCCTGTAAAGAGTAACCGGCTTAGAGTCCACATACGCCTTCCAGTAATTATCATATCCGTCGCTGAAATACAGAAAACTCTTGCGTTGGGTTTGTGTTTCTATTTCAATATCGGAGGGGCTGTATTTCAGCATCTTATACCGCGGCAGATCATCATTGGGAACACTGTCCACACGAGCGTCCCATAAGAGATCTCTGTCCACAGCCGCCACATCGTTAATAAAAAGAACTTCTCTCAACACGCCTTCCGCCGCCGAATTCATGAAATACATGTTAAAATGTTCATCCCGATACGGCAAGGCCTTCTGATAAAACTCTATTATCGGCTGACTTACCCCGGCTATCGCGCGCAGATTATTGTCGGGAATATACGTAAGTTTATTGAAATTTTTCAATTCAACAAAAGAGCTTTGCATCGTGTTAAAATTCTTCTCAATAGCGTGTTTCCTGAACAAAACGGATTTATAACGGGGTATGGGCGTCCAGTATGCCACGTTCGAAACTCTTCTTGCGGAAAATACGGGCTTCTGCGCCACCGTGGAAAATGGAATAATCCTTTTCATGAGCATCAGCGGCCGGTTAGAACAGTTGTAGATCAAAAGATCCGTTATCACAAAAACGATCAGGATCATTTTTCCGAACCTCGCAATTGACATGGCCCTCGCCAAGAGCAGAAAGAAAAAGATACACAGACCGTAAAAAATCACAAGATGCCTTATGTCCGGACCAATCCTTCCCCTGAAACAATAAAGACAGAAAAACAGCGCAAAAAACAGGAACATCGTTTTCCCTGCCAGTTTTACGGAAACAAACCGGTGTTTTTCCCCTTCGGTTTTGAACTGTATTCTCCGCCTCTTGTATCTATCAAGTGCACTGTCCAGGCCCAGACCCGCAAAATAGAAAAGCGTCATCAGGAAAAACGTACAAAAAAACCCTGGATGTCTGGTAAACCTCATAAAAGGACATACAAAAACAAACACTCTATAAACCATGGACTTCGTCCCCATCATCATACCTGCCATGACTATCATAAGGATCAGAAAATTGAGTTTATACTTATTTTTGCCGAATATTATCCCGTATACAGCAAGAAAAAAGGGCAGGATACCGATATACATAAAAGAAGATGCGGTCAATTTTCTCGCGGCCTCAACTCCACCGTACCATCCACGCATGAACGCGTAAGAAGAAAACGGGTTTATAAGACCCAGAAAATCCCGCGGATCTGCTGCGGAACGCCAAAAGATCCCTGCTTGGGTGAGCTCTTCCATGGACAAAAAAAGTCCTTTTGTTGTTCCGTCCAGTCTCCTTACCGCGAGAAAGATATTGTCCACATCAAACAGGAGAATCGTACAGATAGGACTGCTTAGGAAGATAATTATCAGAATGAACAGTAACATTACCTTAAGGTTCTGCCGTCGGAAAATCGAAAATAAGGCCTTAAAATCTTCTCTTCTGTTAATGAGAAGCGTCAACAAAAAGATAAAAAAGAAAAATATTCCGTAAACTACCTCATAGTGATAAAAGGATAATCCCAAAAAAGCCGCTAGTACTATCCAATTGAACTTGCTTTCTTTCTCAAAGATCCTGAACATGAACAAAAATATCCATGGGATCAGATAAAAAGCCAGGGGAACAGCCTCCACGCGCAGGGACATTACCGAAGGAGTCGAAAATGCAATCACCACAAATAACGTGATTTTTGTAAATGTACGTTTAAAAAACCGTCTTAGGCACAGATATGCGCCGAAGACCATGAAAAATAACCGTCCAATAAAACACCAATGATAAAGAGAGAGAGAATCAAGACCTACTAACCGGCCTACAAAAATGCCCGTGAGAGCGATCGGATTCAGATGCCCAATATGGACATAATTGTAATAAAACGGCTCGCCGGTATGGGTATACGGATTCCAAAAAGGCCAATTGCCGTTATAAATGGATTCAGAGAAAAACTTAAAAATTCCAAAGTAGGTGACGGAATCATGCGACAGCATGTATCTCCGCGTTACGAGGACGGGAAAGAAGCTTAAAATAAATAAGAAGCTTATCGCAGCGACCCAGAATGCCTCGGAAGAAAAAACACGCGCCCACTTGTTTTCCAGAGGCACAGATAATCCATTCATTAACTTATTACCGCTTTTAAAATTCAAAAGATCCTTTTGACCTGGATCTTGGCCTGATTCAAAAATTGCCCCATCCCACCCCCCAACAAAAGACTCCATTCGTTCTGCGTAAGATAAAAACAGGCCTCACAGTCATTGTTCCTTAGAACATGTTCATAGGCCTTTTTTACTCCATGTTCCCTCACGTTCAATCCCTTAAAAACATCGTTCAATGATGTACATGGATAAGCAAAACCATCCGCGTCGATCATAAGCTTGAGCTTTCCGTAAAAACATCTTATCAGGCGGCTTCGGCGCGGGATCTCATTTTTATCAAGCCGGGATTTCTCAAACGCAAACGGCCAGTTAAGGGCATTTTTCAGCACCCTGTAAGAAGTGAACACGGGATATCCTTTGCGTTTAAGTTCAATGATCTCGCGCAAAACCGTTTTAATCTCTTCATCGTTCAGCACCAGTTCATCTTGAAACTGCTTCAATGGTTTAAGCAATAAACTGAATTGCTGTAAATATCCCATTCTTCGGGCCTGTTCGCAGAGATATTTCATATCGCCAAAATTTCTTTTTGTAAGTGTCGCGTGAACGGAAAGTTTTATTCCTTCTGCACGAGCGACATCTATCGCCTTCATGGCCGCCCGCCAAGAACCATTGCCCCTTATAAAGTCATGATTCTCTTCTCTCCCGTCTAAACTGACACATAAACTATCAACATTCCTTATTTCGTTAATTTTATCCGGCAACAAAGCACCGTTGGTCACCAGATCAACGTAAAGATCTTTTCCCTTCATATAATCTACGATCCTTCCGATATCGTCCCTCAAAAGGATCTCGCCTCCATGGATAACAAAATGACACGCCCCGAGTTCCTTACACTCATCTATAATTCTCAGAATCTCATTCGTCGTAAAGTCCTTTATCCGCCTTCCCGACCAGTCCCCTTCACAGTATTTACACCGGAGGTTACACTTGTCGGTCATGTGTAAAAGAACCACAAGCGGCTTATAAACACGGGTCAATCTGCACTTAAGAATATTTAACCCCAATCGCGCGCACGACCTCAGATGAGCATATCGTTTTTTAATGTTCATTTTTTCTGTTTCCTTTCTTGAAATAAAAAAGCACCGTTACCACACCCAATTCAATCCATAACCAAATAATCCTTGACCCCAAACGAACCAGATAAACCCACTCGACAGGACTGTAATACCACCGGGGAGGCATCTTGAACCATCCTATCGTATTGCTTTTATGACGTAATAGTTTACAGATCACCTTGCTCTTGAAAGAAAAAAACAAATTATATTTAATTATATCTTTTTTCAACTCCAGCTCCGAAGTTCCCACCGGCACATAAGCCAGGCGCTTACTTCTAAAAATTCCTTCTACGAGGGTTCCGCACGCGTTGAGATTCCTCCAGTCTTTTTCAATATTCAACCGTCCCTCTTTTTTTGCTATTTCGTATAATCTGGTTCCCGGGTAAGGTGTCGCATTATTGAACCTGACATAATCAAGGTGTTCTTCAGCCATCCTGTATGACTGTATCCTCTCTTCTCTTGTTTCCGTCGGCAGTCCCAGGATGATTGCTCCCGACAAACTAAAATCGTGTTTTTTCACTAATCTCATGGCTTCAATATTCTGTTTGACGGTCTCTTGCTTGTTAATCAGGGTCATGAGACGTTCCGAAGCCGTTTCCAACCCTATATAGATCGCACTAAAATTCGTGGCCTTCAAGACCTTGAGTATGGATTCGTCCACCTCATCACCACGTATTTGGCACTGAAAAGAGGCCTTTTTATGAAGCCCTCTCTTTCGAATAAGCTCACACATCGTTCTGATATGTTCCTTGCTTGTTAACAGGCTTTCATCATTGAAAGTTATAAGGTGATTGTCGTATTTATTCACTAACAATTCTATTTCGCTAACCGCTCTTGCCGGGCTCCCGAAAGTAACTCTCCTTCCGGTTATGCTACGCTGGCTGCAGAATATGCAATCGTAAGGACACCCCCTGGAATTCACCACGAACCCAAAATCGTATCTGTCCCGGTGTTTTTCAAACAAATGATATGGAAAAGCCGGCAAAGAATCAAACTCAGGCCCCGGAACGGCTGGATTATGCATAATTTTGCCGTTCCGCTTAAATGAAAGGTTGCTGATGCCGGAAGGATCTTCACCTTTTCTTAAAGCGCGGAGCAATGCCTCAAGCGGCACTTCTCCTTCTTTTCTCACGACAAAATCAACAAGCCCCGTATTAAGCGCTTCTTCCGGTAGAACGGTCGGATGCACGCCTCCGAAAACCACCACGGCATCCGGATAGATGGATCTTATCATGCCGGCTACCCTGTATCCCCTGGCAATACTGGCCGTCAGGCATGAAACACCGAAAATATACGGCTTTTCCGTGTCCTTCACAAGTTCCCTAACATCATCCGGCCCGAGATTCTTAATAGCATCATCCCAGACCTTAACCTTATGGCCTTTTTCAATCAGGTAAGCGGCCAAAAACGCTATGCCACGGGGAATTGAAAGCGGAACATACCGGGAAAAAAGGCCGAGCTTTTCAGCCCGGTCATTCTGCACGTTGATTAAGATCATTTTTTTAACTCTCTTTCTACCCCCTGAAAAGTTTATGATAAAGTTTATCCGGGAGAAATTGCGTCATGCGCGTCAAAAAATATTGTGAAAAAGGGATATTAACCGTCCCGCCAGTTTTACGAGCTCTGAGATCTTCAGATATAAATCGGGCGGCAGCAGCGTAACTCGTTCCTATCAGGGTTCTTTTCTCGCGCATCCTTCCCATATTAAATATCACAAACTTTAGCGCCGTATTGATATATTGCATCCTCAAATTCTCAAAAGATTTATTGAGAGCTGCTTTGGAAGCGGAATAACCAATCCTCTTTTCATGATTTTCCCGATAAGTACTCATACTGGAAATGCCGGCAAAAATACCCTTATTTCTTTTGATAAAATGCGGCAAGAGCAGCTCCACCCAGCATAGCGCCCCAAACAGATTAACATTAAAATTTTCTCTGAACTTATCTATCTTGAAATCTTTTCCCTCAATATCTTCCGTTGCGCCTCCCGCGCAAAAAACGGCTATATCCGGGATAAAGTTCTCTTCAAGCATCTTATTGAAAACATTTTGAACCTGAGTTGCATCGGTCGTATCGCACACGGAATACCTGAAAAGTTCCGGGGAAAGTGTCTCGGCGCGAAAAGTATCAACCACGCGTCTTCCGATACCCCAAACGGCGTTGCCGCGGCGTATAAGATCTTCCGCCAACGCAAGTCCCAGTCCTCCCGATGCGCCGCTTATAAAAATTTTCATCTGCGTTTAAGTCCGATGATCTCGCGCAAAACTATTCTGATCTCTTCGTCGTTCAGCGCCAGTTCATTTTTCGTTGTTTCCTTTCGTAATTGATCCGTCACTAACGGCTACCGATAATCATACCGCTGGCCAGTTTAACAAGATTTTTACTCAATGTTCTGTCTAAAGCGTTAACAAAAGTATCGATTTCGTCTCTTGTAACAATAAGCGCCGGGCTCAGCAGTAAAACATCGCTCCGGCCTCCCGGATAGACCAACGTATCAAATGTCCTGAATAAATCGGAAATTATCAGAGCTGGGATCAGACCGGTTAACATGTCGTCAATATTCGGTATTTTTTTTATAAGTTCATAATCAAAAATTTCTGTCGCTTTCCTTAATTCAACAAGACACAACAATCCGATACCCCTGATATTTTCAATATATCCGGGATATTTATCCTTCAAATGAAGCATTCTGGATAACAGATAATGTCCCTTTTCTCGCGCGTTTTCCACTAAACCCTCATCATTGATAACATTCAGGGCTTCTATCGCTGTAGCGCACTCTTCTCCCAGCCCCCCGAAGGTCGTTGTGTGGACCGTGCATCTTTTCATTGAAGCGTAGGTCGCCTTAAATATCCGTGAAGTGACAATGTAACCGGCGATCGAGGCCTTTCCTCCGCCCAACGATTTGGAAAACGTGACTATATCCGGGATGATACCTTCATGTTCAAAGGCGAACATTTTTCCTGTCTTGCCAAACCCCGTAAAGATCTCGTCTATTATCATGATAACCCCATACCGCCTGCATAATAGCGCCAACGCTTTAAGATACCCTTCGGGCGGGATCACCACATGATCTCCGTCAATGGCTTCCAATATCATGGCGGCGATATCGTTCTTGCCGTTCCGGCTTCTTTCTTCAAACAATTTTTTAACCGCGTCTATATCCCCGTAAGGAACTTCTATGCAACCGTCAATCGTCTTGAAAAGTTCCTTGTAACCGCCAGGCCCGGAAACCGACATCGCCCCGAATGTTTTCCCGTGATATCCAGTATCCGTATAAACGATCTTATCTTTACTTTTCCCATGGTATAACAAGGCGCTTTTCAGCGCCCCTTCATTCGCCTCGGCCCCGCTGTTGCAAAAAAAAGTATATTTCAGATCTCCCGGAAATATTTCACTTAAGTTTCTGGCAAGTACGCTTTGATAGGGGGAAATAAAGGCCTTGCATATCTCCAGGCGTTTTTCTTCATTAAATTTTTTCCTGACCTTTAAAATACGCGGATGATTATGACCGTGATTCAGAACGCTCAATCCTCCCGAAAAATCCAGTATTTTTCTGCCGCATTTGGTGTGGATATACATCCCTTCGGCATGATCAATTTCCACCATGTCAAATCCAAGGATCTTCATGAAATTAGCCAAACCGGGGCTGACATGATCCTTGTAGTATTTTATGATCTCTCCCCGAGATAGGTTACTTATATCTTCGGAAGATATTAAGTTGTATTCGCTCATCAGTCCCCCACACAATAATGAATGTTATTGTCCCTCTTTGTGCAATTCACACATATATCCACATCGTTGATATTATCAGCGATTTGTTCTCTGAAATGGCGATACCGGGCATTATTCCACACGCTTCGAAAATTACCAGTCGCACCATTGAAAAGTTTTCCCATCTTATGGGCTTGTTGAATATCCATGGAACAAGGTATCACTATCCCGGAATATCGAACAATAGCCTCTTCCCACGGTAAACAACAAAAATTAATGCGGCTAACCTCCCGTAAAGACATCCTGTACTTATTTTCTTTTGGCATTTCGCAGCCAAATGGAGTAAGCATGACGTAACTCAGTTTATCCACTCCTAATCTATCCGCTATTTTTTTTATACTATCCATTTCGTCCTCGTTCTTATCCATAATAACGAATTGCAATTCAATAAATGGCGTTTCTGATCTTTTATTTTTTCTTTTTTCCAAAAGCGCTTCCAAATTGTCCATGACCGTGTGAAACATGTTCTTCTGGCAACAATTGTTATAGGTCTCTTCCGTGGCGCCGTCAAAAGAAACTAATAGATAATCCAACCCGGAATCGATCAGTTTTTCAGACACGTCCTTGTTTAGAAGTGATAAATTGGAACTAATTGCGGTAACAATATCTTTTTTATCAGCATACTCGATCATGCGAAAAATATTCTTGTTAAGAAAAGGCTCTCCGTAATGCCACAAACGCAAAGTTATCAGTTTATCACCAATCTCGTCAATAACGCGCCTATATTGTTCGAAGGGAATATCTTTGCTGCCGTTTATTAACCCATCATCTACATATCCGTACTGGCGCGGACATTTAAGGCATTTGTAATTACAATCAGCTGTCGGTTCAATTAATATATTTATTGGCAAGCCCAGACATTTTTTGAGTTTCAGGTATTTTGATATTTTTACCAGCACAAAATTCCAGATCTTTTCTTTATTAAGTATGATCTTCAGAAGTTTTTTCCTCAAACGCCATATTTCCGAGAGCTTATAATTTCGCCTCAATAACTTCATTTGATGGCCTTTCTATTCAAACAAAAAAGATAGAAACAAACTGCCGTCCATGCTAAAAGTGCGCAAAGAACATGGACATGCATCAGAACAGGATAAATACTAGAAAACTTGAAAACTATTTCATGTTCCCCCTGAGGAACTCTTACAGCTTGAAACGCATAGTCAGCCCTGTAAATACGCGTGCGGTTACCGTCAATAAACGCTTTCCATCCATGATGAAAGTTTTCCAAACGCACGAGAAAACCGTCCATATCAGCATGCACTTGCATCTCAAGCGTGTTAGGATCCGGCCGATGAGAGGGAAATACAATCTCCCATTTTACCACGGTTTTATTATCCGGTTCAACGGAAAAATCGATATCACCTTCTCTGAAAAATACGGTTCTCCCTTTTCCCGGAAGACGGCCGGATGACCCCGCGTAAACAGTATCAATAAATCGTTCATTTAGGATATTCTCCGAAGCTATCTCGGCTTCGGCCGTAAAATAAACCGTTGAATCACCGACACCCAATACCAGTTCATTCCCGGCGCCGGGAACAAACCGGTCAAGCATGTCGTCCAGACGTCTCGCCCGATGAAAGATAAAATTGTCGTTCCTGTGGGTCAAAGCTGCTTTTTTAAAAATAAGCGGCCCGATATCCGGGGGTTTAGGACATGATCTCTCCGGATAAAAATCTCTTCGTATGGGATAACTTATAGCGGCTATCTTCGCGGGATATCTTTTAATAAGCCACTCATTGCTGTTTTCGGAATAGGCCCATACAAGATCCGCGAATAAAAGCAGCATAAAAAGCGAATAAAGCGTTCTCGAAATTAGACGTCCGAACTTGCCGTGAAATATCCGTTTCCTGTTTGCTGAAAAGATCAAAACAAGAGCTCCCGCGGATCCGAACAAGATCACGTTGGCCTTCCGCGAAACCAGAAGCATGAGCGCAAAAGCGAAAAGCACGAGAATTGTTTGTTTGATACCGGATCTCTCGGACGTGACCTTCTTCAATATTTCCCGGAAACCGTAACCGGCGAGCACTATCAGAGAAAAGGCCGCAAAACAGGCGAACTCAAAAGAGTGCCTTACCATGTTAAACTTCGGAACATGTTTCCCGATCAAACGATACCCCCAGAAATCGTTGCCAAGCCCCAAAAGCACGAATACCGCCGCACTGAGAGCGAAAATAGATATGAACCTGTCGCTCCGCCATGCCAGTAAAACGATCGGGATCAGAAGAAGAGGGATTATCCCGAAATAGAACGCGTGATGAACCCCTATATCACCCGCGAGAAACTGGTCCAAGAGGATCTTGTATCCCGCCAATGGAGCGTTGACCTGCGGCTGTTCTCCGGTATTGCCGGGAGAAACCGATATCTCTCCTCCCCTCGTAGGGAAAACATAATCCCTCATTTCTCCGTACAGAAAAAGAGCCGGTGACGCCGCAAGCGCGGCAATAAACAAGCTTACAAGAACGACTTTATAATGATTTTTCAAGACCAGCAGCAATGAAGTGACTTCTTTCATACGAAATACCGCTGTAAAAAAAACAAAAATAGCCGTGGCCAGAAAAATATAATGAGGCAGGTAATAATTCATGGCAATTCCCATGAAAACAAGAGCCAGCGCCACGCCATAGACGTTCTTTTTCCGAAAAAAAGAAATAACACCGAAAAGCACATATGGAAAAAGTTCAAGGGTCGTCATGACGGCCGGCTGCACCATGCTGGTCACGAACATTCCGCCGCACGTGAGCGCCAGAAAAGGTAAAAGAGCTGCTCTAAAATCATCATACAAGAGCAAAAACAAAAGCATGCTTCCTGAACAAAAAAACAAAAACCGAAAAATCCAGAACAGGTTAAACAACACATGAGGATCTATCATAAGAACCTTATTCATCCAGCAGAAAAACACCCACGGAGTGCGCAAAAAACCGTTGGAAAACAGATAAATCGCTTCGCCGCCGTTCATATATGGGTTCCATCCCAATGGGATACCTTTCTCAAACCATTCCTTTATTGTAAGCATTAAATATTCTTGTCCGCCCGTATCATGATAGGCCCCGATGCTGCCATTAATGATCTCTCTGTTCAAAAAAAGAAAACAGCCCATGACAAAAGCAACCACGGCCGTCTCTCTCCATCTCCTCCTGAAGAGATAAACCGGAAGAAGCGAAATGCCCAATATGATTCCGAGATAAACTATTATTTTAGGATCGCATGCTATTATCATTATTCTTCAATCAATCTCACTACTCAGATAATTCGTGACAAGACCGTCCGTTATGCTTTCTACCAGGGCCCCTCCGCCCGGTGTGGATCCTCCCTGTACGAAAGCATAACGGCCGGTCTTAAGCTATTTCCCGGCGGCATGCTTTCTACCAGGGCCCCTCCGCCCGGTGTGGATCCTCCCTGTACGAAAG
>CAZGOZ010000024.1:0-16488 GCA_964528025.1 uncultured Planctomycetia bacterium | reverse complement strand
TCCATCTGGCGCTGGGCGCAAAGAAACCGGTAGTTGCTTCAAGACTGCCGAAATTCGAAGAATTATCGGAGATAAGCGACGAGTTGCTGGTGTTGCCGAATAATACGGCTGGAATGGCAAAAACTGTGCTTAGGCTGATAGAAGATCCTATTTTTAGAAACTATATAATAGCAAGGATAGAACAGTTTAGGTATATGACTTCATGGGAAGAAGTGGCAAAAATCCACCTGAGTTTATATAAATCTCTCTCAAAATTTTCAATAAAAGTTATCACCTGAGAATCCCCACCCTTCATCTTTTCACCCTTATTTTAGTTTTGACACCACGCAATGGCGCTAATTATGGGCGTCAGGCGGAGCTTTCGGAAGGGCGTCCATACCGGACAAAAAAGACGCACAAAAATCTTGACTTTTTGCCCGCGGGGAATACACTATATGGCCACATGGACGAATTAAGCGAAGGGCCTTGGAATTTTTTAAAAAAGGAAAGAAGGCAAAAATGAAAAACAAAATCTGGATAATTTTCGCAGCGATCGTCGTGGCCGGATATTGCGGTAAGGTTGCAGTCGCGGTTGAGGAAGAAACAAGTCGTATTTACAGTGAGGAAAACATAATAGAGGAAACTTTGACGAAAGATGAGAGCGAAGATTTTTTTGAGCAGACGGTAGGAGATGCTGGTTATGTTTTTGGAGAGGTTGAGGCGGTTAACGACAAATCTATCAAACTCAAACAAGAAGAGCTTAATCCTGAAACAGATGAAGAAATAAGCAAGGAACGTGAAGTATTCTATGACGGAGAGACTATGATAGAAGGAGCCGCGTCAATCGAATCTTTGGCTAAAGGAACTAATGTGTACGTCGAATATGTGAAGAAGGACAACAAGAATCAAGCAATATATATTTCTGTGGAGAATTAAAATGGGAAAGACATACAAAAATCATAGTTGCATATGCCCGGAATGCGGAGAACAGGTGGAATTTGAAGAGTATTTCTTTGAGGATGAGGTAATTAATTGCGATCATTGCAATTCGGAGTTAATAATAGTGAGCCTCAAGCCTCCAAAGGTCAAAGTTTACAGCGAAATCAATGTGGTCGATGACGATGATGACCAGGACATCGAAGAGGATGAATAAAAACCGCAAGAGCCGGAAAACCCCAAAAGGCCCGGCATGAGAAAGATAAACTCAAGCAGAAACGGTAAAGTATCGATCGTCCAATCAATCGGGCCCGTTGAAAACCTGGAAAGCTATGTTAAGGCTGATTGGTGGAGGCAGATATTCAACTCAAATTATCTCAGAACAGATGGCGACGTTGTTGATGACGAGCAGATAACCGGGGGTGAGGTAGACCTCTTTCTGGAGATCTCGGGCATTAACAAAAAAAGCATGGTATTAGACCTCTGTTGCGGGCAGGGAAGGCATTGTATAGAGCTTGCAAGAAGAGGGTTTGGCAAAGTGTACGGTTTAGACCGGTCGCATTATCTGGTAACAAGAGCGAAAAATCTATCCAGAAAAGAAGGCAGTTCCGTGGTGTTCAAGGAAGGTGACGCGAGAAAAATACCTTTCGCGGATGATACCTTTGATTGCGTGAGTATTCTGGGCAACAGTTTCGGGTATTTTGAATCCATACAGGACGATTTGAAGGTTCTGGAAGGAGCAAGGCGTGTTCTCAAACCCGGCTGCAGGATAGTGATAGATATAACGGACGGGGAATACATCAAGAAGAATTTTCAGCCCAGAAGCTGGGAATGGATAGACAAAAATTATTTTGTATGCCGGGAAAGATCTTTGTCCAAGGATAAAGAACGTCTGGTATCAAGAGAGGTCATAACTCATGTGTCCAAGGGCGTTATAGCGGATCAGTTCTATGTTGAAAGGTTATACAAAAGAGGTGACATTAAAGCGCTTCTTGAAAAAGCCGGGTTTTCCGGAGTTAAAACGCATACTGACGTGTTCACCGCTTCTAAACGTCAGCAGGATCTCGGAATGATGGAAAAACGCCTAATCATTTCGGGGATCATTGAAAAAGAATGGAACCCGGTAAAGAAAAAAAAGGAAAAAAGAACGGTTGTGGTAATGATGGGGGATCCGGCGCAATCGGATAACGTCAAACCGGACTCCACTTTTGATGAGGATGATTTTCACACGATTAATAAATTGAAAGAAGCATTGGCTTCACTGAAGGAATATCATTTCCTGTATTCTAATAACCACGGCAAGATGATAAGAGATCTGCAGGATAGAGGCAAAAGGGCGGATTTCATATTTAATCTTTGCGATGAGGGTTACAATAACGATGCGACCAAAGAACTGCACGTGGCGGCGTTGCTTGAAGTCCTGAATATCCCCTATTCCGGCGGGACGCCCCAGTGCCTTGCGTTCTGTTATGACAAGTCGCTTGTCAGGGGAATAGCGAAAGAAATGGATATACCGGTGCCGCAGGCGTTTGTTATTAAATCCGGAGATGTTGCGTTCATTGATCTGCCGATATCTTTTCCGGTTATAGTTAAACCCAACGTCGGGGATTCAAGTTTCGGCATAACCGCCAAGAGCGTCTGTTCCACAGTTGAGGAACTGGAGAATGTGATAGTGTCCACGAGGGAAAAAGTGGGGTTTGACCAGCCTATCCTGGTGGAAGAGTTCCTCACGGGTAAAGATATCAGCGTTGGAATAATAGGCAACCCGCCGGATTCTTACGAGGTTTTGCCGATAATTGAAGAAGATTATTCAATGCTTCCGGAAAATTTACCCAAGATATGCGGCTACGAGGCCAAATGGGACCCAACCTCGCCGTATTGGAAAATAAAATCCATCCCGGCCGATCTCCCGGAACCTGTAAGGGAATTTTTGATCGTAAGCTGTCTAACCCTGTTCGAGCGTTTGAAATGCCGGGACTATGCCAGGTTTGACTGGCGTCTTGATGATAACGGTACGCCCAGATTGCTTGAAGTAAACCCCAACCCTGGATGGTGCTGGGACGGGCATCTGGCGAAAATGGCCCGAATAAATGATAAAAACTACGGACAGATGCTTGAAAGCATATTAGGCGCGGTAGAGAAAAGGCTAAAAAAAGAAGCCGTAAGTTAACCCTTTGCCCGTACATTCCTGTATGGGTCCTATAATCTTCCCCCCAAGTCCCTTGCATTCCCTCCTTTCCAAGAGTAAAATAGGACTCATGAGGCAAACATGCGAAAAAGATTAGCGGTTATACTGGCGCTGGCGTTGTTGACCGCTGGCTGTGCGGTAACACAGATAAAAGTCATTCCGTATAATGAGGCTACGGTTTATCCGAACTACACTCCGGAAGAGATTAAGATCTTCAGAAATTTTCCGCCGCAGAAATACGAAAAGGTAGGGGAAGTAGAGGTAGAAGCGCCCGGATACAATCCGGAATCTTATTTTAACAGGTGGTATGGTGAAAGCCCCGCCTCATTTGATGACAAACTGCGTGAAGCCGCCGCTGATATAGGCGGCGATGCCGTTGTCATAACAAAAGACGAGCCCGTCGGCGTAACCGACAAGGTAAGCGTCCCCGCCCCGTACGGCCGCAGAGTTGAAGGAGTTGTGATAAAATTCCGTGATTAATATAGAAACACTAAAAAACGATATAGGCACGTTATGCGCGCATCCCGACAGAGCGATCGGTTCACCGGGACGCATCAAGGCAAAAGAATATATTAAACACCGTTTGAAGATGCTTAAGGCCGCGTCATATAACGACGGGGTCGACGATCCCGGCTTGAAATATGCGAACGGGCCTATTGAATTTGAGAATATCATGGTGAGGATTCCCGGGCGAGGCAGCAGAAACCGCCCGTTTCTCGTAGGCGCCCACTACGATACGGTTCGCGGATGTCCCGGCGCGATAGACAATGCCGCCGCGGTTGCGGTACTGTTCTACGTGATAGAAGCTATTAAACCCGGGATGCTGGATCGTGACCTCATAGTCGGTTTTTTTGACGCGGAAGAGCCGCCGTTTTTTCAGTCGGACTTCATGGGGTCAACTTATTTTTACAGACACCAGCGCAAACAGGACGATGCCATCGCTTGCGCCGTTATTCTTGACCTGATAGGGCACAACATACATTTGCCATTAGGAATGTTACGTGACACCTTTTTCATAACAGGCATGGAAACGCATCAGGCATTTGAACCGATGCTGAACTCCGTGGAACTGGCCGATGAACACAGCTTCATTCCGATAACGAACGCATACATGGGCGACCTGAGCGACCAGTACGTTTTCAACATGAACAACATCCCGTTTCTTATGATAACCTCGGGTGTTAATAAGGAATATCATCTTCCCACGGATACACCCGCGTGCGTGGACTACAAGATACTAAAAAACGCCTCCCGACTGTTGATGAAAATTCTGAAAAAAACAGGCATGTCTCAAGAGATTGATTCCCCCAAGAACGAGGCATATGACCCAATCGCCACGGAACTGAAATTCACGATGAGTAAGGTCCACCCGTGGATCTTGAGATTATTAGGGGTAACCCGAACGTCTTCCCGGGAAGACCTGGCCAAGGTCGCCATGAAACTAAGAAACTTCATCCGACGCAACCATTAATCTTTGACCTTCTTCATGATAAAATAACCGGAAACAGGAGCTAATCTATGATCACAAAAGAACGGCTAATGACGGGGTTGAGTGAACTGGTTTATGTGGAAGAGGGCATGATCGGGCAGTTCGCGAATTTTTCTAAAGTCATGGTCAACCTTACCGAAGGGATGGAAGAGGAGAAGAAAAGCGAGATCAAGAAACTACTCACGGTGCTTTACCGGGATTCCGCGAGGCATAAAGAAACCATTGATAACTTGGTGCAAGAAATAGAAAAGAGCGGAAGAGATGAATATTGAAAAGCTGCATAAAGAGTTTCAGGCGATACTGGCCCTTGAAGAAAGGGCAAAGAATTTCTACGATCATTATATTGAACAGATAGATGATTCCCGCGTGAAACAAAAACTAACCGCTATCCGCGATGACGAAGTTCGGCACATAGAGATCGCCAAACGGTTGATTGAGCACGTGAAGTAATTCTCCCTTTGGTAACATGCCTTTCAAGAAAATACCTAAAAACGACCAAATTTTGTCTACGAACGAAGCACGGTGCGAAGAATTGCCTGAGGGCCTCGCGCCTATGCGCCCTTGGACCAAAAAACCACACCCCCTGCATTTACACTACATTTTACCGCAAAAGACGCGTTGGGAGTGTTTCGTACGGAATCTCATTCCGGTAGAAACACTCACAACGTGTCCTATCCAAATACATTGCAAAGGAATTTCAAGCGGTTTCTATGCCCATTCTCCGCGAGCAAGGCCCTCAGGCAATTCTCCGCGCCGTTCAAGGCCAACTCCAAAAACGCGTCAAAACGGCTATTTTTCGTGCTCAGGGGTGTCCCCAAAAAGCATGTCCCCCGTTCTTGGTGTCCCCCCGTTCTTGGGTGGGAAAGCTTGAGGAAAAGGAGGGAGTGTAGTATAATAATCGTAGGCCAATAAAAAGCTAATTTTGATTTGTTCAGCATTAGTTAATAAGGAGTAGCGTATGGGTAAAGGGTGTAACGCTTTGGTTAAAACTGTTACATTCGTTACGCTTTTTCTTATTGTTTTTCCTGCCGGCGCTATCCCAAAACCGGCCGTTTCCCCCGCCGATTGTATATCATTAACCGAGCATTATTTTCATACCGGGCTTGTTCCCGAACTGCGTTTTGCAGAGAGTAATACGCAAAACGCAGTTCGGGAACTTAAACAGGATGTTACGTTTGGATATCTCGTCTTGTTTGTCAAGCAGGCGCTGCGCATGGAAGTGAGCGAGCAGTGGATGAAGTATCACCTGCAAAAGAATCTTGCGCATATTGGTTTCAACGGATGTGATGTCGCCCGGGTTTCCAAAGAAGATGACGCGTTTCTCATTCCGTGGCAGGGGGAGAAGAAACCCCCGCGCGTGTTGAGATTCTCGCTGGCGGAGGGGAATGCCGCCGGGCGTGCCAGTGAGACGGCATTCGTTTTTGACGGCATGGATATCAGTATTAGTGACGTTTTGGTTACGGAGGAAACCGGGGCGAACGGGAGAGTTTCCGGAGGCGTCCCGAAGAGTTTCCCGGCACAGTTCATCAGCCCGGCCGGTAATTTTCCCGTTGAGACAGAAATACTCACGGTTGACCGTAAAGGTATTGTAATGATGCCGAGAGAGAGTGCCGAGAAACATGTTCTCAACACGGGGGTTCTCGCCGTCGACGGGCTGCGGTGTCTGTTTGTCAGAAGGGTGGGGCGTAAACTTGACGGCGATCTCAGACGGTCAGTGATAGGTCTTTTCGTTCATCGCATCAATGACGGTGATACTTTTACTGAAGATCAGACGGTGGAGATAGACGCTGACATGATTCTTCCCGACGGAGAAGATATCGTGGCTGTTGAGGATGCAAGAGTGCTTGAACGGGACGGAACGATTTATGTTTCCATGACCGCGGTAAGAAAAGACGGCAGTTATTATCCCGCTGTCACGAGACATGATACCGCCGGGTTTCTGGCGAAGGTCAGCAAAAAACTCGCGGAAATAGATCAAGGAATAGCTAAATCAGATATCAAGTGGGAATGGACAAAACTGGCGAAAGCCGTGGATTGTGAGGGGACGGAAGTTAAAAATTTCGTCATGTTCCCCGACCCGATAGATGGATATGAGTATGCGGTGTACCGGCCGGTGCAGTTTGAAAAAAGCACTATGCGGATGGCAATGAGAAAAGTTCCGGATGGGCAGGAGAAAGACGCGCCGTTTAGAGACGCGTGGTTATTCGGCATGACACATTCACCTCTGACATGGGGCGGGGCTTCCGTTCAGGTTTCGGGACTTCCCGAACCGCGTGGCGGTCGGGACGCGGTTCCTTTCGGTATCATGACCACACACGCGGCAAGGTTCAGAGAAGACGGCAGTAAGTATTATGATCTGCGGATGATGATATATAACAGAGAAAACCCGATGGAATACCATATTACCGGGCCTATTCTGGTTCCGGAAGAAGGATATGAACTGGAAGGATGGGTGCCGGGCGCGATATACAGTTGCGGCGTTATTTTAACCGGGTATGATGTTGAAAAAGGAATATACACGGTTGATATTTATTACAGCGGGTCGGATAGCGCTATATTGATGGCCACGGTGACGATGAAGATTAGGGTTACGAAAGACGGCCCGGGAATCAAAAAATGGTATGAATTGACAGCGGAAAGCGTGGATGAGTTAGTGGTAGCGAACAGCAAGTTTGTGGGGGGCTGGAGAAGCGCAAATAACATAGCGCCTGTCACGGAACTTGAGCAAGAGTATAACGATATCAGGCCTCTTTTAAAGGAGTTGGCGGTGTCCCCCTGGGATTTTAGCAAAGAAGAAATTGCGCCGTTGAAAGAAAAGATTAAAAAGTGGAAAGAGGCGTGGCACGATGAGGAATACATGCTGGCCGAGGAATCAAGAGAATATTCGCGTGAGATTCCGCGGGAAATAGATAATATCATTGATGCCTTGGAGGAATTAGCGGGAACCGAGCCCGCCCAAACACTTTATCACAAGTTTGTTGATCCGGTCAGCCGTCTAAGGGCAGGCGACATGTTCGTGGCGTTTGCCCTCGCGTATACTACCGAAAAAACCGATACCGTGCTGGAGTTATCGGATCTGCTTAAAACAACGGCGTTTGCATCAAAACGGAACGGCCGAAAGATCATGCTCGGGCTTGATCTCAGCTGGATACCCGCCTCGCGAAGTGAGGGTCACGAAGAAGACCTGCAGTTGTTGTTGAAAGAGATCCGGCTTGTGTGTGAGGAGCTCGGGATTGTTGTTGTCATGGAAAAAGGAGAAGACCTTGTCCGGACGATTAGGAATCGCGCGGAAGCGCAGGGTATAAATCTTACGAATATTGGTATCATGGGTAAAGCGGATGTTTTAAGGGCATCGGCGTTTGACGAGTTTAGAAGCACCATTGAAACAAAGAAAGCTAAGATGATAGGCATAGATACCGTGAATCTCACAAAGTTCAGTGACGTCATGATCGTTGAGTTGGTTAAACTGGCGGTGCAAGTCGTTCGTTGGCCTGACGATGTCAGAGAAAACACACCGGGCATGGAAGTTATAAAATCCACCGAACATCCGTGGGAATGGGTGATAGTCCCCGCGGCGTCAAAATGGAACGGCAAAAAGCTCAGAAAATTGTATAGCGCGCAGCGTCAGGCGCTGCATGCGGCATGATGACACGCATTTCTAACGCAAGCCATCCTTTTCTTGCAGGGCGAAAGTAGAACTCGCCCCTGCCGTTTGAAAAACACCTGCAGACAATGTATAATTAGCAACAATAAAGCGATGTAAGCAATTGCCGCTCGGCCGAAGCTTAAATGGCAAAGGAGTCTGGGATACTGGAATTGAGTAAAAGCAAAATCGTCAATTATACATGTGGCGAGAATGAGGGGTCCGATGTTTAAGGGCGCTATTTTTGATCTGGATGGGGTTGTTGTCAATACGGTGCCGCTTCACTTTAAGGCCTGGAAAAAAATGTTTTCGGAATACGGCATAGAATTCAGCTTTGATGACTATAAGAGCAAGGTTGACGGTATTCCAAGAAAAGACGGCGCGGCGGCAATCTTGAAAAACTTAAGCGAAGCTGAGATAAAAAAGGCAGGAGATAGAAAACAGAGATATTTTCTTGAATCTATCGAAAAAGACAAGGTTCCCGTATACAACTCAACCGTAGATTTGATCAAAAAGATAAAAGAACACGATAAAAAAATAGCTATTGCTTCTTCAAGCCGAAATTGCAAAGCAATCCTGGAAAAGACACAGCTTATTTCTCTGCCGGACGCTGTAGTAGACGGCAACGAGATCACTATAGGCAAGCCGAACCCCCAGATTTTTCAGCTCGCGGCCCGGAGAATAAATTTGGATTATTCGGAATGCATTGTTTTTGAGGATGCCGTTCTGGGCGTTGAAGCCGCGATAAATGCAGACATGCGCTGTGTCGGCATTGATCGTTATGATGACGCGGCGCGGCTCGCGAAGGCGAATCTGGTTGTTAAGGATTTAATAGAGGTGAGTTACGAAACAATAGAAGGGTTGTTCAGCAAATGAGAGATTATTACTCTAAATATATCGGAGAATATTCCTGGGAGATTAAGGAAGAGGGCTGGGTAAAATCTATCCAAGGCGTGCGAGAAAGCCAGTTAGCCCTGGGGAACGGGTTTTTGGGAAGCCGGTCTGTTCTGGAAGAGATTCCGTATAACGCCAAACCGGGGACGTATATCGCGGGACTGTATGACAAGGTGGGTTCCAAAGTCGCCGAACTGATCAATCTGCCGAATCCGTTTAATTTTAGGATCGCAATAGACGGAGAAAAACTCGGCGTGGGCACGATGGATGTTATTGAGCACAAAAGAACTTTGAATTTAAAACACGGCTTACTGGTGCGGCATACCATCTTGCAAGACATTAGGAAAAGAAGATATGATTTTCAGACATTGAGATTTCTGTCAATGCACGACAAGAATATAGGCGTCATGCAGGTAATATTTACGCCATTAGACGCAGGGGTGGATGCGTCTGTTGAAACAGGGATAGATACAGCTGTGTATAACACAGGCACCGTAACCGAAGGCCGCAAGAAGCATTTCAGGGTCAAGGAACTGGGCCAATTCAAGAATGAAGGTTACCTTATACTTGAGACCTTTGATAAAGCACACAAGGTAATCTATAGAAGCGGCTTTTATTACGAGACTAAAGGCAAAAAAATTGTTGCCAAGGACAATATATTTGAGCTCAATCTCAGAAAAAACCAGACAATCGTGTTAACCAAGATTTTTCGCGTGGATGTCGCCGCCGCTAATGAGGATTTTGACAAGGCAAAGAAATTATCGGAGAAGAAATTCAGAAAATCGTTCCAGACCAATGTTAAAAGCCTTTTGAAAAAGCACGTTGAGGCATGGGAAAAGCTCTGGGATGTGTCGGAAGTGTCCATATGGGGCGCTCCGGACATTGAAAAAGATTTCAGGTTCAATGTTTATCACATGCTGATAACCGCGCCACAGGATAACGGATTCTCCAGCATCGGCGCCAAGGCCCTGACAGGGGAGGGTTATCATGGCCATATTTTCTGGGACACAGAGATTTTCCTTTTACCGTTCTATATTTACACCCAGCCCCATGTGGCCAAAAACATATTGCTGTATAGGTATAAAAGACTGGATGAGGCCAGATCCGCGGCAAAAAAACACAGATATAAGGGAGCCATGTTCCCCTGGGAGTCCGCGGGAAGCGGAACAGAAGAAACGCCGGAATGGGCCAAAGATCTGGACGGAAAGATAGTTAAGATACACACCGGTAAAATGGAGCACCATATTACCGCCGACATAGCTTACGCGTTTTATCACTACTATAATGTTACGCGTGATGAAAAATTCTTGCGTGATTTTGGTTATGAGGTAATATTTGAAGCGGCAAGATTCTGGGCCAGCCGCGGCAAGTATAACAAGGGAAAGAAAAAGTATGAAATAAAACATGTCATCGGCCCGGACGAGTTTCATGAAGATGTTGATAACAATGCCTTTACCAATATGATGGCGCGATGGAATCTGCTCATGGCGTATAAGATGTTTTCCGAGATAAAAAAAACAGACCGGGAAACATTGAAACGCATAACGAAAAAAATAGGGTTAACGTCCAAAGAGCCGGCAGAATGGAAGAAAATCGCTTCCCGCATATTCATGAACAAGGACAGAAAAGGGACAATTGAACAGTTTGACGGATATTTCAAGAAAAGAAAGGTTAAGATTAACCGATGGGATGAAAATTTTATACCCATTATTTCCGAGAAACTCAGCACTAGAGGATGCGGCAAAACCCAGCTGGTTAAACAGGCGGACGTCGTACTGCTCATGCATTTGCTTTCAGACGAGTTCAGTTTCAAAACAAAACAGCGCAATTATCAGTATTACATAGACAGAACGCTGCATAGGTCTTCATTGAGTCTTCCCGCATATGCGGTTATGGCAGTTGAAGCGGGTGACAAAAACAGGGCTTTTAGGTTTTTCAGAGCCGCGCTGAGCGCCGACCTGAGCAACGTGCATAATAACACGCACGAGGGCATTCACGCGGCCTGCGTAGGCGGTACGTGGCAGGTTCTGATACATGGCTTTGCCGGCGCAAGAATACAGCAAGGAGTATTGTCCATTGACCCCAAACTGCCCAGGGCATGGCGAAAGGTTCTTTTTTCACTGCACTGGCACGGCTTGCTGCTCAAGCTGGAAATCAAAAACAATAAAGTGGAAATCCAAACCATGCAGCTTAATAAAAAGAAGAAAGTTAAAATAAAAATATTCGGTGTTTTGCATGAACTGACCACCGGAAAGACATCAACTTTTAAAAGAAAAATAGCAAGAGTAGAAGAAACCAATTATTTATAATTTCAAGGAGGCGCCAAAATGGCAAAAAAGAAACTAAGGATATCTCATTTACATTGGGGTTTTCCACCCGTCATAGGAGGCGTCGAAACCCATCTTACGATATTGCTGCCCACGTTGATGAATATGGGCTGTGAGGTTAGTCTTCTCACGGGCTCGTTTGAAGGCGAAAAAGGGCGGGATACATACAAGGGCGTTGATATTTTTCGTGAGCCCATCATGGACTTGAACTGGCTCAATAGAAGAGGTGTGAATGGAGTTTTAAAAGAAGTGAAATCAACATTCAATAAGTTTGTTGATGCGGCGAAACCCGATTGTTTGCACGCTCATAACATGCATTATTTCAGTAAACCTCATGCGCGCGCCCTTGAGGAAATAGCAGTCAAGAAGGGAATTCCTCTTTTCTTGACGGCGCACAATGTATGGGATGATAACCTGTTTCTTGATCTGGCAAAAAACATAAAATGGACGCATATTATTGCGGTCAGTCATTTTATAAAAAGAGAAATCATCGGAACAGGCTATAACCATCGGAAGATCACGGTTATTCACCATGGCATTGACCAAGAGTTATATTCTGGCAATGTAGATAAAGAGAGTATTTTCAAAAAATATCCCAGATTGCGTAACAAAAAAATTATATTTCACCCCGCGAGAATGGGTTTGGCCAAGGGTTGTGATGTAAGCATAAAAGCGCTGCGGATAGTTAAAAAACAATTTCCCGACGCGGTTTTAATTCTTGCGGGCACAAAAAATATTATAGACTGGGCTTTAACCCAGCAGAAGGATATAGCTTATATGATAAGCCTTGTAGACTCTCTTAAGCTAAAGAAAAACGTTTTAATTGACGCTTTCCCGCTGACGGATATGCCGGGGCTTTATGCTGTTTCTGATGTTTGCGTGTATCCTTCAACGGCATCGGAGCCGTTCGGCCTGACAATGTTAGAAGCGCTTGCCTCATGCAAGCCCATGATTGTTACTGCGGCGGGAGGAATGCCCGAGATCATAAAGGACGGTATAAACGGGTTTGTCATTCCGGTTAAGGATTTTGAATCACTCGCGTCCCGCATCACGCAACTTTTAGCCAATAAAGAATTGAGAGACAGGTTCGGCTACACGGGGCGCAAGATGGTGGAGCAGAATTACACCAAAGAAATCGTCGCGGAAAACACACTGGCATTATATAAGAAGTTTTCTTGATTGCTGTATCGCCTCGTAAATTTGAACGGGGGATTGACAACACACCTCACGTCAGGTATACTTGATTAACAGAAGTGTTAATTAGGTGTATCCCATGAAGCATCTTGAGCTGAATAAGATAAAGAAGGCCTATTTCGGGTATGAAGAGGTTTCCAGGGCACTGGGAATCACCTTGCAGTCGGCGCGGGTCTCTGCTAACAGATACGTGAAGCAGGGGTTGCTGGTCAGGGTGAAGAGGAATATTTATGTTCTCAGCCAGCGGTGGAAAACACTCTCAAGAGAAGAAAAATTCATTCTGGCGAACCTGATACAGGTTCCGTCGTATATATCTTTGATGACAGCGATGGATTACCATGAGGTCACGACGCAGATACAGCGTGATTTTATAGAGTCGGTGGGGGTGAAAAGAACCCGTAAGGCGGATGTCGGAAATACCGTTTTCACATGCACCCGGATAAACGAGAAACTGTATTTCGGGTTTGCGAGGAAAAACCGGTTTTTTATCGCAACTCCGGAAAAGGCCTTTCTTGACGCTTTATATTTAATGTCACTCGGGCGATACAGTTTTGACTTGGCGTCTATAGACCTCAGCCGGCTTGATGCGGATAAGGTGCGGCGCCTGGCTTTAAGGTTTCCTTTAAAAACACGGAAATTCATGGAGAAAAATGGATATTTTAAAAGATCATGAGATCTTTGAGATAGGAGTGTTAGAGAAGCTGAGTAGCGCGAAAATGCTGGAGCCATTGGTTTTCGGGGGCGGAACAATGCTCAGATTATGTCATGAGCTGGACAGATATTCGGTGGATCTGGATTTTTGGTTCGTGAAACAAATCGCCAATGAACCATATTTTCAAAAACTCAAAAAGGTTCTGGGCGCGGCGTATGAGGTCACAGACGCGAAGATCAAGCATTATACGATTTTGTTTGAAGTCCGTTCCGCGGATTATCCAAAACGGTTAAAAATAGAGATCAGAAAAGAGATAAAGAACTGTGATTTTCAGGACAGGATAGCGTTTTCAAAATACAGCACGACGCAGGTAATTCTGAGAACCCACACTCTGGAACAGACCATGAAAAATAAGGTTAAAGCGTTATTGGACAGGAAGGAAATAAGAGACGCTTTTGATATAGAATTTTTACTACGAAAGGGTATTTCTTTGCCGGCGCCGGCGCAAGAAGGGGAACAGGCGTCCGGGTTGAAAAAGATCGTAAACGGATTTAAAGAAAAAGATTTTAAGGTAAAGCTGGGTTCAATCGTGGAGAGTAAAACCCGGCAGTATTACGTGAAAAACGGGTTCAGCTATTTGCTGGAAAAACTGCAGCAGTAGCTGGAAAAACTACAACAGTAGGGCACCTTTAAAGGTGCCCTACCGTCGCGTGCTCCGAGAAAATTCGCCGCACGCTCCGAGAAAATCGTGCTCGTTTGCATATTGCCAACGAGCGTGGTATATATAGGTAACGCATGCTTGATATTAAGTTTATAAGAGAGAACATGGATATTGTCAGAAAATCGCTGAAAATGCGAGGAGAAGACGTGTCCCTTGCGGATAAGTTTCTGAAACTGGATAATACGCGACGGCGGCTCGTGCAGGAAGCCGAAGATCTCAAGTGCAAGAAGAACGAGGCGTCAAAGAAAATAGGCGCGCTTGTTAAGCAGAAAACCGACGCCTCTTCAGCGAAAGCCGAAGTCAGAACCCTTTCCGAGAACATCAAAAAGCTTGATAACGAACTCAAAGACATCAATGCGGCGTATCGGCTCACATTGGAGACAATCCCGAATATTCCGCATGAAAGCGTGCCCGAGGGAGCCGGAGCGGAACAGAACCGTGAGATACGCGCAGAAGGGAAAATCCCAAGATTCGCGTTCACCCCGCGGAACCATCTGGAACTCGGGAAGATTAACGGGCTATTTGATCTTGAACGCGCCGCGAAAATTTCGGGATCGGGGTTCACGTTGTATACAGGCGCGGGCGCGCGTCTTGAACGGTCGCTTTATAATTTCATGCTGGATGTGCATACGCGGCGGCATGGGTACAAAGAAGTGTTCCCGCCTTTTCTGGCGAATGCGCGAAGCATGAGGGGCACGGGGCAATTGCCGAAACTGGAAGAAGACATGTATAAACTGCGTGATGAAGATTATTATCTGATCCCAACAGCCGAAGTGCCGCTTACCAACATGCATGCGGATGAAGTGCTTGAAGAAAAAGACCTGCCGATCAAGTATACGGCATACACGGCCTGTTTCCGCAGGGAAGCCGGGTCGTATGGCAAAGACACAAAAGGCCTTATACGCGTGCATCAGTTTGATAAGGTGGAAATGGTAAAATTCGCGCAGCCGGAGAATTCTATGAAAGAACTTGAAGAGCTTGTCGCCGATGCCGAGGATATATTGCGGATGCTGCGCTTGCCGTATCGCGTGATGGCGCTCTCAACGGGTGACATGAGTTTTGCGGCGCACAAATGCTATGATATTGAGTTATGGGCGCCGGGGACTAAAAAATGGCTTGAAGTTTCAAGTTGTTCGGCGTTTGCGGATTTTCAGGCGCGGCGCGCGAATATAAAATACCAGCCCGCAGACAGATCGCAGAAGCCGCGATACGTGCATACACTGAACGGTTCCGGAGTGGCGCTCGCTCGGCTGGTCGTGGCGATTTTAGAAGTGCACCAAAGAAAAGACGGATCTATTACGGTTCCGAGAGCGTTACGGCCGTATTTCGGCGCGTCAAAAATTCGACCCGGCGCGTTTTGAGTTAATCATGATCATGCGGGCATTAAGAACACTTGCAGGTGTTTTGCTTATCCCGGCCGCTGTAGGCACGGCGATAGCGTTTTATTCGTCCATGCGCGGAATCGGCGCCGAAGACGGCGTTCTTCTCGTCATGGAAAGAGGAGTTCTTTGTTATCTCTTGATACACGCGTTTGTCATGCGGCCGGTCTATTTGTATGTACTCGGGCATGAATTCGTGCACGTTTTGGCAACATGGATATGCGGCGGCAGGGTGGAGAGGTTCAGAGTAACGCCCTCGGGCGGCAGCGTGACGACTTCCAAGACGAATTTTTTCATTGAGCTCAGCCCGTATTTCGTGCCGATATACACGATAATGATCGCGCCGTTTTTCTGGCTGCTTGAACGGTCGGCGAACGCGGGCACTTTCGGTCCGGAAATTTTTGTTTTTCTTATAGGATTCACGCTGGCGTTTCATTTCGTGATGACGTCCGACGCGCTAAAGATACGCCAGTCCGATGTCGCAAAATCGGGCATACTTTTCTCGGCTGTTCTCATTTTTATAGCGAACCTAGTCATAGTGATGGCCGTGTTCGGGCCGCTGTTTGAACAGTTATCGTTCGTGTATTTCATAAAAGACGCGGCAGCAAATTCCGGTGAGATGTACATGCGAATCTACGACAGGTCCCGGTTATTTATAGAGAACCTGCAGCTCTTTATATAGCAAAACGGAGAGGTGGCAGAGTGGTTGAATGCGGCGGTCTTGCCCGCCAGAGGCGGGTCCGCCTTTGGCGGAAAAACCGTCGCACAAGACTGGTAGGGGATAGCAGAGATGTGCAGGGTTTATGTGCTAAAGAGTAAAAAAGATAATAAGTTTTATATCGGAAGTACAAAGGATATAGAGAAGCGCATAAGCTGTCATAATGCAGGGAAAGTAAGGTCAACAAAGTCACGAAGACCTTTTGTCTTGCTGCATCAAGAAGAATATGAAAATACGAAGATGGCGCGACAGAGAGAAAATTTTCTCAAAAGTGGTCAAGGACGTAAATGGCTTAAAGAATTGTTGAAAGACAAAACGGAGGAGTGGCTGAGTGGACTAAAGCGGCGGTCTTGAAAACCGTTGTGCCG
>CAZGOZ010000023.1:11348-17483 GCA_964528025.1 uncultured Planctomycetia bacterium | reverse complement strand
GTTTGACTATACCCAATATTAAGGTATACTTCCCGTGAGGATAACGTGGGCAGGGGGAGAATAAGGGAAGTAAACGAAAGGGATTTTAATGCAGAAGCTAATATGGCTTGTTTTGATAAGTGTCCTTTTTTCAGGCTGCGGCATGAAAAAAGGCATGGGCGTATCTTCAATTGATGCCAATGTCAAACCTTTCGGTGGTTATTCGGGGCAGGACGAGGCTCTGTTAAAGGGCAAATAAGGCGGTATTCTCATTCCGACCAGTCAAGTTTTGATACTATCTACCTATTATTATTATCCCTTCGTCCGAAGAGATGCTTCCGGACTTGGATTTTTCTTGACAAAATCCTGATTATGGCTAAAATCGGGTGCGGAAAAGGAAAAAGACCATGAAGATAGAAAACAAAGTTACAATGATAACCGGTGCGGCGCGAGGTATTGGCAGGGAAATCGCGCTTCTCTTTGCTCAGGAAGGGGCCGACCTGGCAATTTGTGATGTTAATGCGGATGTCCTTGCTGCCACGCAGAAAGAGATCGAGGCCGCGACAGGGCGAAAGGTCATTGCCGAGAAAGTTGACGTGACATCCGGGCAAGAAGTGACGGATTTCGTCAAGAAAATTCTTGACAATTTTGGCCGTTTAGATATACTTGTCAACAATGCAGGCATCACCAAAGATAATCTTATTTTGAGGATGTCGGATGAGCAATGGGATGCCGTGATTAGCGTGAACCTCAAGGGAGCTTTCAACTGTATCAAAGCGGCAGCCCGTCCCATGATGAAAGCCAGAAGCGGTAGGATAGTGAACATGGCTTCTATAATAGGTATCATGGGGAACGCCGGGCAGGCCAATTATGCTGCCAGCAAAGGTGGGCTCATCGCGTTAACGAAAACGGTGGCAAAAGAGCTTGGGTCGCGAAATATTAACGTGAACGCGATAGCGCCCGGGTTTATTCGGACAGACATGACTGATAAACTCACCGATGAAGCGAAGCAGAAGTTGTTAGAGTTTGTCCCTCTCGGAAGAATGGGGGAAACGGGCGATGTAGCGAAATTAGCCCTCTTCCTCGCGAGCGACGACGCGGGATATATTACCGGACAGGTCGTTAAGGTGGATGGCGGAATGGTAATGTAGTAAGTGAGCAAAAGTTCTAAAAAGTTCTAAAAGGTTCTTAAACGGTCTCATAAAAAGGAGGAACAAAATGTCTGAGGTAGCGGAAAAAGTTAAAGCGATTGTCGCCGAACAGCTCGGGGTCAAGATCGAAGAGGTTAAAAATGAGGCCAAGTTTATTGACGATCTTGGTGCCGATTCTCTGGATACAGTAGAGCTGGTCATGGCTTTGGAAGAAGAATTCGGTGCCGAAATACCGGATGAAGATGCCGAAAAGCTGACCACGGTCGGTGAAGCCATCAAATATATTGAAGAAAAGTCCTCAAAATAATCAGGGTATGACAATTAGAGGAACCCTCCATACAAAATAACAATGTTTAATAAACGAAGAGTAGTTCTTACGGGAGTAGGCGCAGTTACTCCCGTAGGAAACAATATTGACGATTACTGGAACGCGCTTGTAGAAGGCAGGGGCGGTGTTGCGCGTCTTACCGCTTTTGATCCAACTCCTTTCAATTCGCAGATTGCCGCGGAAATAAAGAACTTTGACTCGACCCGGTATGTCACGCCCAAGCAGGAAAAGCGGTTTGACCCGTTCGTTAAGTTTGCTATTGCCGCGGCGAAGATGGCCGTGGAGGATAGCGGTCTGGTATATGCGAATATAGACAACGAAAGAGCCGGGGTCTATATCGGGTCCGGGATAGGGGGGCTTCACACTGTTGAGGTCGAGCATAAAAAATATCTGGAAAATCCCGATGAAAAGAACGGGGCCTCCAAGATATCCCCGTTCCTTATACCCATGCTTATAGTGAATATGGCTTCCGGGTTGGTTTCTATAGAGCTTGGATTTAAAGGTCCTAATTCTGCGGCTGTTACGGCATGCGCTACGGGCAGTCATTCCATCGGTGATGCTTTCAGGATCGTGCAAAGAGGAGAGGCCGACATAATGGTCGCCGGCGGAACGGAAGCAGCCATTACAAAGATGGGTTTCGGTGGATTTTGCGCGTTAAAAGCGCTTTCCAAACGGAATGATGACCCCGGAAGGGCCTCACGTCCTTTTGACAGGGAACGAGACGGTTTTATCATGGGTGAAGCAGCGGCGGTAGTTGTGTTGGAAGATTTGGAACACGCGAAGAAAAGAGGGGCAAAGATATATTGTGAAATGGCCGGTTACGGCATGAGCGGTGACGCGTTTCACATGACAGCCCCGGATCCGGCCGGAGGCGGCGCCGTGAGATGCATGAAGGCATGCCTTAAAGATGCCGGAGTGAATCTCGAAGATGTGGATTACGTGAACGCGCATGGAACGTCAACCCCTTTGAACGATAAAATGGAAACAGCGGCTATAAAAATAGTTTTCGGTGAATACGCGTATAAACTTCCTGTCAGCTCCACGAAAGGTACTACCGGCCACCTGCTCGGCGCGGCCGGCGCGGCGGAACTTATTGCCTGTATCAAGGCAATAGAGAATAGCATCATACCTCCCACCATCAACTATGAATACCCCGACCCTGAATGTGATTTGGATTATGTTCCCAACGAAGCAAGAAAAACGGATGTGAAAGTTGCGATAAGCAATTCGCTGGGATTCGGCGGTCACAATGTTACGCTTTGTATCAAGGCATTTAAAGAGTAATATCTGTCGTAAACGCATCTGGAACAAGATACAAGAAACAAGATACAATAACCAAACAATAACCAATAACCAAGGTCCAATAATCAAACAAGAAAAAACAATAAATCCGAACAAATTTTTGTTTGGTTATTATGATTTGAATATTATTTGTATCTTGTATCTTGATTATTGGTTATTGCGAATGAAAGGAGCATGATGGATTATCTTTTAAGCGAAGAACAACAGATGATAAAAGATCTGTGCCGGCAGATCGCGGTGGAAAAGATAAAGCCCGTTGCCGCCGAATATGACGAGAGCGGCGAATTCCCCTGGGATATAGTAAAAGTGCTCGCCGAATCCGATATTTGCGGTATTTATATACCCGAGAAATACGGCGGAATGGGCGGCGGAGTTATGGAATTGGCCATCGCCACGGAAGAGCTTTCGTGGGGATGCGGCGGTATATCACTGGCGTTTGCCGCTACCGGCCTGGGAACTTTCCCGATAATTCTTTACGGCAACGACGAACAGAAAGCGAAATATCTTCCCGATATAGCTTCGGGTAAGAAACTCGCCGCGTTCGCGATTACCGAAGCCGAAGCCGGTTCTGACGCCGGAGGCATAAAAACGACCGCCAAAAAAGACGGTGACCATTACATTCTTAACGGCACGAAACAGTGGATAACCAACGGCGGCGAAGCGGAAATCTATACCGTGATAGCAATGACGAATAAAGCAAAAGGGGCCCGCGGGGCAAGCGCGTTTATCGTTGAGAAAAGTATGCCGGGCGTAAGTTTCGGCAAAAAAGAGAACAAGCTTGGCATAAGGGGGTCGGCGACACGGGAAGTTATTTTTACCGATGTTCGCGTTCCGAAAGAGAACCTTCTCGGACGGGAAGGGCTCGGGTTCATAGTGGCCATGAAGACGTTTGATCATTCCCGTCCCGGTGTGGCGTCTCAGGCCGTTGGTATTGCCCAGAGAGCGTTGGACGAATCTGTTCAGTATGCTCAGGAAAGACGGCAGTTCGGGCACGCGATATCATTTTTTCAGGGCATACAGTTCATGCTGGCAGACATGGCGATTCAGGTAGAAGCGGCCAGGGCGCTGATTTATGCTACCGCGCGGATGATAGATTCAGGCGCGAAGGGTATCTCGGGGGTATCGGCGATGTCAAAGACATTCGCTTCTGATACCGCCATGAAAGTCACGACCGATGCCGTGCAGATCCTCGGCGGGTATGGGTACATGAAAGAATACCCGGTAGAAAAACTGATGAGAGACGCCAAGATAACGCAGATATATGAAGGCACGAACCAGATACAGAGAAGCGTGATAGCAGCTTATCTTATAAAGGAAAGCCTCTCTAAAAAATAAAAATGAAAATACTCGTTTTCATAAAACAGGTTCCGAACACTACCGACGTCAAGATAGATCCGGTGACGAACACGCTGAAACGCGAGGGCGTTGACTCTATCATCAATCCTTTTGACATGTATGCCATAGAAGAGGCGATACGCGTTAAGGAGAAACTTGGCGATGCGGAAGTAATCGCGGTGAGCATGGGTCCTCAGCAGGCCGTGGAGGCGCTGAAAGAGGCCATATCCATGGGGTGTGACAGGGCCATTCTTATCAGCGACAGAAAATTCGCAGGCAGCGATACATGGGCCACGAGTTACACTCTTTCGCAGGCCGCGAAAAAGATAGGCGACTACACGATAATCTTTTGCGGAAAACAGGCCTCGGACGGAGATACCGCTCAGGTGGGTCCCGGGATATCCATGCATCTGGATATCCCTCAAGTAACTTATGTTAAAAAGATAGAAAAAATAACGGTCTCTTCCGCCGTGGTAGAACGCATGACTGAAGAAGGCTACGATATCGTGGAGGTTCCGCTTCCCGCGGTTTTAACCGTCGTGAAGGAAATAAACGAACCCCGCCTGCCGTCGTTAAAAGGAAAAATGAGGGCAAAAAAAGCGGAGATACCCGTTTGGACAGCTGAGGATATCGGCTGTGACGAGAAAATGATCGGTCTTGATGGGTCGCCCACGCGGGTGGTCAAGATATTTACTCCGCCCCCAAGAGGCGGCGGCAGGTTGCTTGAAGGCGACCCCGCTGAAACCGCAAAGGAACTCGCGGGATTAATAAAAAAGGAGATTATAGGATAGTTATCTACTGTCATTCCCGCGAAAGCGGGAATCCAAAACAGTAGGGCACCTTTTAAGGTGCCCCGAGCAGGAAAACAAACATGAAAAACAACGACGCGATAATAATCTTAAACGAAAAATGCACCGGCTGCACGCTGTGCATCAAGGTATGCCCGTTCGGCGCAATCCTAATAAAAGACAAGAAGGCCGTCATAGACCTGTCCAAGTGCACCCTATGCGCAGCATGCGTAGAAGCGTGTAAGTTTGACGCGATTATCATCAGAAAAAAAGAAAAAGCCGTAATTGATCTTTCCGCGTACAGAGACGTGTGGGTATTCGCCGAGCAGAAAAAAGGAAAAGTGCAATCGGTTGTCTTTGAACTTCTGGGCAAGGGCAGAGAGCTTGCGGATAAATTGAAATGCAATCTTTGCGCGGTGCTTATCGGTGAGAACACGCAGGAAGGCGCCAAAGAACTTATTGCCAGAGGCGCGGATAAAGTTTATACCGTTGATTCCCCGCACCTTAAAGTATTTCAGGACGACCCGTATACCAGAGTGTTAACAGAACTCGTTTCAAAACATAAACCCGAAATAGTGCTGTGCGGCGCAACAACTATCGGGAGAAGCCTTATCTCGCGTGTCGCTGTTACGCTTCGCGCGGGACTGACCGCGGACTGCACGGGGCTGGATATAGACATGAAAGAGAAGCTTTTGCTTCAGACCAGGCCCGCATTCGGAGGCAACATAATGGCGACCATAATCGCTCCGGATTCACGCCCGCAAATGTCAACGGTTCGGCACAAGGTCATGCAAGAAGCTGAACACGATCCCGGCAGAAAAGGGGAAATCATAGAAGAAAAATTCCCCGAAGCGACCTATGCTTCACGCAGCCGTCTTTTAGACGTGGTAGAAGAAATAGAGGAAACGATAAATCTTGCCGAAGCCGACATCATTGTCTCCGGCGGCAGGGGAGTAGGGAACAAGGAAAATTTCAGTATTATCAAAGACCTGGCGTTATCCATTAACGGAGCAGTAGGCGCTTCAAGATCCGCCGTTGACGCTGATTGGATACCCTACTCGCATCAAGTAGGCCAGACCGGCAAAACAGTCTGCCCCAAAGTCTACATCGCCTGCGGTATAAGCGGCCAGATCCAGCATCTCATAGGCATGAAGTCCGCAGACGTCATAGTAGCCATAAACAAAGACCCCGACGCCCCAATCTTCGGCGTAGCCACCTACGGAATAGTAGACGACCTTTTCAAAGTAGTCCC
>CAZGOZ010000023.1:0-11248 GCA_964528025.1 uncultured Planctomycetia bacterium | reverse complement strand
CAATCTTCGGCGTAGCCACCTACGGAATAGTAGACGACCTTTTCAAAGTAGTCCCACTGCTCACACAGCACTTCAAAAAAACTCTCGCATAGGATTAATTCCCACAGTAGGGGCAGGTTCTAAACCTGCCCTGAACGGATGGTACGGAGGGCGGGTTTAGAACCCGCCCCTACGATTTTTATTTCCATTTATCCATCATTCCGGGGGACATTCTCGGGGACATGCCTTTTGGGGACACCCCTGAGCACAAAAAAACACCCGTTTTCACGTTTTTTAATCCGGGCCATTTCCAGCCCCGGGACGGAACGAACGGCTGGGTGCCTTTTTCCGTTCCCGGGAAGTTCCGTTCCCGGGATGGAACGTCTAGGGGACAACTTGTGTCATTCCCGCGGAAGCGGGAATCCATTGAGTCGTTCCATTCTGGATCCCCGTTTTCACGGGGATGACAGGTGGTAAATGAAAGCTACGATTGACAACTTGTAGATACTTGTGTATACTTGCATAAGCTTGTTCAAAGGTCTACAAACTTGTATACGAAACGAAAAGGCATCATAAAATGATATCAAGAGTGGCAAAGAAATATACGGTTCAGGAAGTGGCTGACGCCCTGGGTGTATACAGGGGAACCGTTGTAAATTATGAGAAAAAAGGGATATTTCCCGAACAGCGGAGAAATCCGATAAACGGATACCGCGAGTATACGGAAGAGGATATTGAGAATTTGCGGAAAATACTTGAAGGAAAGCGGTAAGGGGAGGAAAAAATGCATTTTAAGAGTCTGGAGATGGTTGGGTTCAAGTCCTTTTTAAATAAGACGCGGTTAAAATTTGAACCCGGTGTCACTGCGGTCGTCGGACCGAACGGATGTGGCAAAAGCAATATAGTGGATGCCATCAAATGGGTGTTGGGAGAGCAGTCTGCCAAGTCCATGCGCGGGACTCAAATGCAGGATGTCATTTTTAACGGCACCGAAAAACAAGATCCCGTGAACCTCGCGGAAGCATCCATAACGTTGTCCAATAAAGACGGCATGCTGCCCGTTGATTATGACGAGGTTACCATAAGCCGTCGCCTTTACCGTTCAGGAGAGAGTGAATATCTTCTTAATAAAACGCCTGTCAGATTAGCTGATATCCGGAATATTCTCATGGGAACCGGCATAGGAACGAGTTCTTATTCCGTTGTTGAGCAGGGCAGGATGGACATGATTCTTAGCTCTAAGCCCGAAGAACGGCGATACGTGTTTGAAGAAGCCAGCGGTATCACGCGTTACAAAACAAAAAAAAGAGAAGCTCTGCTCAAGCTTGAACGCACGAGGGAGAATCTTCTTAGAATTAATGACATAGTGCGTGAAGTGGAACGGCAGATCAATTCAATTGAGCGCAAGGCCCGCAAAGCGGCAAGATATAAAGAACGGTATGAAGAACTCAAAGGCCTTGAAATAAAGCTGTCTTGTAAGAAACTCGGCGAAATGGGCAAGGACGATACTTCCGTGGAAGAAAGAAACGATAAAATGAAACAGTTTTCCGCTTCTCTCACGCGTGAAGTGGAAGAGGCCTCAACCGAGCTTGTCAGGCTGAGAGATGAGTTAAACACGACGCTGGAGGAATTGCAAAAGGCCGAAAGCGAGAAGATGCGTCTGGCGACGGATGTAGAAAAAAACAGCCACACGATAGATATGAACAGAGAGAGAATTGCGGAACTCGCGCGGTATGTCGAACAGCTGGATGAAGAGATAAAAAACGCGTCAGGGCAAAGCCAGGCGATGAAAAACAGAATGGAAACCCTGCAAGTCAGGTTCTCGGATGTCACGAGAAACAGAAAGAATAAAGACGGGGAATTGGCGTCTGCCGAAGAAAACGTAAAAAAGATAGTCGCGGAACTTGAACGCTTTGGGAATAAATTGCGGACCAGTCGGGAGAGGACTGTTGACATTATCACCGACGAAACAAAAACACGAAACATGCTGATAAAAGCGAACGCCGACATGCAGCACACGTTGGCCCGTAAAAAAAGGCTTGAAACAGAGAGGCGCAATGTGCAGTCGGAGAAGAACAATGTTTCGGAAAAGCTCAAAGAAGCAGAGGAAAAGGCCGTATCCGTTTCGGAAGAACTTGAGCTGGAAAAAAATGCATTCCGTGTTTTCAACGAAGAGTATACGGCAAATCAACAGAAGTTGTCTTTGCTGAATAACGAAAAACGCGAGAAAGAAAGACAGGTAAACGAAATAAAGCCGCGCCGGCAGTTTCTGGAGAAACTCCTTGCCGAAGGTGAAGGGATGAACGACAGCGTCAAAGATATTCTTAAGCAGGTAGAAAAGGGCGACCCTGATTTTTCGGGTATTCACGGTGTTCTTTCAGAGCTTGTTAACGTTCGCCAGGGCTATGAGGAATCAGTAGAATCAATACTGGCCGGGTCGGCGCACGCGCTGGTTGTTGATACCCGTGAAACGGCCGAAAGGATCATGGCGTATCTCGCTAAAAATTCCATGGGAAGCGTTATTTTTGTTATTCTGGAGGAGCTTAAAGAGCTTTTGGAGTCCGCAGACGCTTCCGCGGATGAGGATAGCGCCGCGCGCGGCCGTTTGGATGACATTACGGAGATTCTTCTGGCGAAAGAACCGTATCGGTCGGTGTTGAGGGCCATGCTCAGCGGTATTCTTGTCGCCGCCTCTTCCGAAAAAGCCAGGGATTTCATAAACGAAAATGCCGATTTTGAAGGGTGCATCATCGGGGAAAAGGGCGAGATCTACCGAAAGGGCGTGTGCCGCAGCCGAAATTATTCCGGAAAAGAAACCGTTCCGATGTTTGCCCGCGGGGAAAAAGTCGCCGAGATGGTCGTGGATGAAAAACGTATAACCGCCGAGATAAAATTGCTTGGGATGGACGTCGTAAAAACTGAAAAGTGGCTGCGCACAGCGAGCGATAAAAGAGAAAAACTTGAATCGGGTCTCAGGGAAAAACAGATGGAATTCGCGGATATCTCTTCCAGAAAAGCGGCTGTCAAAGAGAAATTCAATTCTCTCACAGAGGAGTTTCTCCTTCTGGACATTGAGATTGAAGAAGAAAACTCGGTTATTGAACGTCTTGCCGAGGACCAAAAACGGTTTGAGGCAGACTTGAGTTCCCTTGAATCCGAAAACGCAAAACTTCACGAAGCCGTTGACGAGGCGCAGAAAAATATTGCCGAATGCGCGCAAAAAAGAGAAGAGACACTTTTTCTCATGTCTGAGGTAAAGGGAGAGCTTTTCGCTTTGCGTAAGGAAGAGGAACACCTCTCAGAAAGCCGGGAAAGAGAAAATGATGTCTGTGTTCGTCTGGACGGCGAAATAAAGGATAAAGAGCAACGGAAGAAAGAAAGCTCTGAACGGGCGGTAACTCTGGAGCAGGAGATCAAAGATTTAGAGACGTATAATTTGGGATCCGTTGACGTGCTTGCGTCGGCGGAGGCTGAAATTTCCGAAAAAACCCTAAAAAAGAACTCCCTGAACCGGATGGTAAATGAAGGAATGGAAAAAGCCAAAGAAAAAGAACGGCAGCTCGAGGACGCGCGGAATAAAACGCGGGATTTTGATATCCGGGCAAAAGAGCTTGAATACAGGCGTAGCGCGCTTGTGGAAAAAATGACGGATACGTATAAAGTTAATATCACGGAAATTGATCTCGTCCCCGATGAAGAAGTTAACTGGGATGAGATAACCGTTCGTGTGAATGACCTGAAAGAACAGTTGGAAAAGATGGGAGAGGTAAGTCTGGGGGCCGTGGAGGAGCATAAACAACTGGAAGAACGTTTCCAGTTTCTCACGAAACAGAGAGACGACCTCGTTGATAGCCGGGAGATCCTGCTGAAAGCAATTACCAAGATAAACCGGACCACGCGCAAGCTGTTCATGGAAACATTTGAGAGCATTCGGACGGAATTCAATAATTATTTCCGGATGCTTTTCAACGGCGGTAAGGCCGAACTGGTTCTTCAGGATGAGACAAACGTCTTAGAATGCGGTATTGATATTATTGTTCGTCCTCCGGGTAAAAAATTGCATAATATCATGCAGCTTTCCGGTGGCGAAAAAGCCATGACGGCCATAGCGCTGATCTTCGCTATTTTCAAGGTCAATCCGAGTCCTTTTTGTATTCTTGACGAGATAGACGCGCCACTGGACGAGTCCAACATAATGCGGTTTTGCCGCGTGCTTCAGGATTTCCTAAAGCTTTCGCAGTTCATCATCGTAACGCATAACAGAATGACGATACAGCTTGCGGATGTCCTTTATGGAATAACCATGGAAGAAAAGGGCGTCTCAAAGGTAGTTTCCGTGAAATTCGCGGAAGATAAAGAAGTAGTAGGCGAGACTCCCGTGCCGATAGCGGCGTAGGGGCGAATAATTATTCGCCCCTACTCCGCAGCACACGTCCTATTCTTCCCGGTCTGTTTAGCGCGGTAGAGCGCGAGGTCTGCTTTTCTGATAAGGTCGTTTTTGGTCGCGCCGTCTGCCGGATAAACGGCCAGTCCCAGGCTAATCGTCAGCTTGAGGTTCTCCGGCACTGAATCGTCTTCTCTGAAAGAGTTTTCCACTTCACGTCTCAGTCTTTCACCAATCAGCATGCCATCATTTTTATCTATTCCCGACATTATTATAGAGAATTCTTCGCCGCCGTAACGACAGACAAGATCGTCGTTCCTGCAGTGACGGCCCAATATGTCGGCTATGCGCTTTATGGCCCGGTCTCCCTCCTGATGTCCGAGGGAATCGTTGTATTTCTTGAAATTATCTATATCAAGCATCAGAAGGCTGAGACAATTTTTATCAAGCCCCGCGATCTTAATGTTTGCATTCAGCATGTCATTAAAATAAAAAGTATTCCAAAGCCCGGTCAGCCAGTCCGTTTGTGAGAGGTGGACGGTTTTTTCATAAAGACGGGAGTTTTCAATAGCCAGAGCGGCGTGGCCGGCAAACATGTTCAGGATTCGCACGTTATCTTCTGTTACCGGATTTCGCGAAAACACATTATCCACGAGTATCACGCCGAGTGTTCTGTCTCTGGTTCTGAGAGGAACCGTCACGGAGAGGTTCGCGCCTCCGGATACCCGCGGCTCTTCGTCCAGGCTCAGCGGTAGTCCTTGCAACACGGTAAAGTCAATCGTGTGCGTATTCCCGCGAAAGGGTATGACAATATTCTGCACGATATTATTCAGCCTGGATTTGGGACCTTTTTTAAATCTGGAATATGCATCGGCAAGATCATGCGGGATCATTTTTCTGTTGTCCGTGTGTCTCCGAAATTTGTCAGATTCTTCAGACTCGTACGGACCGATGGCCATTTTGCCCTCAAGAAAACGATCTTTTTCGTTGACGAGAAAAAAGAAGGCCCGGTCAAAGGAAAGGCCTTCATGTGATACCAGCGCGGTAAGTATGGTGTATATCACCTGATCCAGCTCCAACGACTGCATCATGGCGTTTGTGATTTCCGAGAGCATCACCAGTTCATTCTTAGCTTTTTCAAAAAGCCCTTCAAGCTGCGTTTTTGTAAGTTTTTGATCTTTGCTGCCGCTGAGGGTGGCCATACAAAAAGTGTATAGTATCCTCCGGACAAAGTCAATGCTCACCCAAATGCCCTTGACAACACAGTGGAAAGGGGTATTATTTACATAGTACGCAAAAAGGCGTTAACAAAAAGAAAGGTATAGGTGTGATATGACTAAAATTGACGATAAATTAAGAACCGAAACCCTCGCGCTTCACGGCGGACAGGAACCGGACCCTACGACCGGAGCAAGAGCGGTGCCTATTTATCAGACGACATCCTATCAGTTCAAGAGCGCCGATCATGCCGCGAATCTTTTCGCGCTCAAGGAGTTCGGCAATATCTACACGCGTCTGATGAACCCCACGACCGACGTCTTTGAAAAAAGAATGGCGGCTCTGGACGGCGGCGTGGCCGCGCTTGCTACCGCCAGCGGCCAGGCGGCAATCACGCTTGCTCTGCTTAACATTGCCCAGGCGGGTGACGAGATCATTTCCGCGGATAATCTTTACGGCGGAACATATACGCTTTTTCGCTATACGTTCAAGCGTCTCGGTATAAACGTGAAGTTTGTTCCGTCCGGTGACCTGGCGGCGTTTGATAAAGCCGTTACTCCGAAGACAAAGGCCATTTATGCCGAGTCCGTGGGCAATCCAAAATTAAATGTAACCGATCTGGACGCGCTGGCAAAGATAGCGCATAAACACGGCATTCCGTTTATTTTGGACAACACGGTTGCGCCGTATTTGCTGAGACCGATAGACCACGGTGTTGATATTGTCGTGTATTCGGCAACGAAATTCATCGGCGGTCACGGGAATTCCATCGGCGGGGTAATCGTTGATTCCGGTAAATTTGATTGGACAAACGGAAAATTTCCGCTGATCGCGGATCCGGATCCGAGTTATCACGGCCTGAATTTTGTTGAGGCCCTGAAACCACTCGGCAATATAGCGTATATAATAAAAGCCAGAGTAACACTGCTCAGGGATTTGGGTCCGGCGATGTCGCCGTTCAATGCGTTTCTTTTTCTTCAGGGATTAGAAACGCTTCACTTGAGAATGCCGCGGCATTCCGAGAACGCCCTTAAGATCGCGCAGTATCTTGAAAAGCATCCTAAAGTATCCTGGGTTAATTATCCGGGCCTTGATTCCAGCTCCGAAAAGGCGAAATCAAAAAAATACCTACCGAAAGGCGCGGGCGCTATTATCGGTTTTGGAATAAAGGGCGGCACGGACTCCGGAAAGAAGTTCATTAACGCTCTTGAGCTGATCTCGCATCTGGCGAATATCGGCGACGCGAAAACGCTCGCGATACATCCGGCGTCGACGACGCATCAGCAGCTTTCTCCGAAGGAGCAAGCCGCGGCCGGAGTAACGCCGGATTATATCCGTATTTCGGTGGGGATCGAGCATGTTGACGACATTATTGCCGATATTAAACAGGCGCTGGATAAAGCATAAATCGCGATATTCTCTATAGTAGGTCACCCTTAAGGGTGACCTACAGATATAGTCGATCGGTAAAGAACATGGCGAAAGGGAAAAAACATGGGAAAGATATTTAACGATATTACCGAGACTGTCGGTGGCACGCCGCTTGTCCGAATCAATAAGATGGCCGCGGGACTTGACGCGAAAATACTGGCTAAGCTTGAGATGTTCAATCCGCTTTCAAGCGTAAAAGACAGGATTGGTCTTGCGATGATAGAGGCGGCCGAAAGAGATGGCAAATTAAATAAGGATTCGATTATAATTGAACCTACCAGCGGAAATACCGGGATCGCTCTGGCATTTGTATGCGCCGCGAAGGGATATCGTCTAATCCTGACAATGCCGGATACGATGAGCGTGGAACGCCGACATCTTTTGAAGATCCTGGGCGCGGAACTTGTTCTGACAAAGGGAGAGAAGGGGATGAAGGGCGCCGTGGAAAAAGCCGAAGAGCTGGTAAAAGAAACCCCGAATGGGTTCATACCACAGCAGTTCAATAATCCGGCGAATCCCGATGTTCATCGCCGGACGACGGCGGAAGAAATATGGAAGGATACCGACGGGAACGTTGATATTTTTATCTCGGGTATCGGAACCGGCGGAACCGTAACGGGTGTCGGCGAGGTATTGAAAAAGAAGAATCCGGCGATAAAGATCATAGGGCTTGAGCCGGAAACCTCACCCGTTCTTTCGGGCGGCGCGCCCGGAGCGCATAAGATTCAGGGGATTGGCGCGGGATTTGTTCCCGAAGTGCTGAACATGGATATCGTGGACGAAATAATCCAAGTCGCCGATAGTGATGCCGGTGAAACCGCGCGCCGTCTGGCGAAAGAAGAAGGCATTCTGGCAGGTGTATCAAGCGGTGCCGCGGTATGGGCGGCGCTTGAAGTAGCGCGCCGAAAAGAATCCGCGGGCAAGACGATAGTTGTTATACTGCCGGATTCCGGAGAACGGTATCTTTCAACGTGGCTTTTCAGGGAGAAATCGTGAAACGCCCCATAGAAACGGACATTATAAAAATTCTCAAAAAGAAAAAAATAACGCTGGCCGTTGCTGAGTCATGCACCGGCGGGCTTATCGCCCATCGTATAACGAACATTCCGGGAAGCTCCGCATGTTTTGCGGGCGGAGTAATCGCTTATTCCGATAAAGTAAAAACAGCCGTTCTGGGGGTTAAGGCGCGAACAATAAAAACGCGCGGAGCGGTCAGCCGCGAAACCGCGATCGAGATGGCCAAGGGCGTCAGACGCCGCTTGAAGACGACAGCAGCCGTCGCAATCACCGGCATAGCCGGTCCCACCGGAGCCACAACAAAAAAACCCGTCGGCCTAGCGTATATATCCTTTGTCGCAGGAAAGACCATCAGAACGCGTAAGGTACGCTTCAAGGGAAGCAGGACAGAGCTGAAGGAACGGTTCGCCGAAGCGGCGCTGGGGCTGCTGAGCAATAGCATCGGGGCATAGAGCATAGGGCAGAGAGAGTAATGTCAAATGACAAAATTCAAAGCACAAAATAAGCACAAATAACAAAAGACAAAATCCAAAACCAGAAAAACTCGGGGTTTTGTTATTTGGATTTGAGATTTTGGATTTATTTTGGATTTTGTGCTTTGTCATTTGAATTTCATCAATGGTCAATGGTCAATGGACGATGGTCCGATATGAGATGTTTCATAGCATTAGAAATTTCCCAAAAAAACAGAGACGAATTCTCCCGGATAACCGCTATCCTCAAGGCATCCGGCGCTGCCGTTAAGTGGGTTGCGCCTAAAAAAATACATCTTACCCTGAAGTTTTTGGGCGACGTTCCTAAAAATAAGATCAGCGCCGTTACTGATAAATTAAAAAACATCGCGGCCGCAACGCCGTCGTTTTGTATCACACCCGCGGGTATAGGTGTTTTCCCGGGATGGAGCCGTCCCAGAGCCGTGTGGGTCGGAGTAGGCCCGGGAGATGCGGCCGTAAAGAATCTTGCCGCGCAAGTGGAAAACGCGATGAAAAAAGAAGGATTCAAAAAGAGCGATAACCCCTTCAGCCCGCATTTCACCCTCGGCCGCATAAAAACCGCAAAAAAGACCTTTCTAATAAAAAAAGCAGCAAACGCCATCACCGTAACCCCCATCCCCGTCCGCATTTCAGAAATAATACTTTTCAAGTCCGACCTAACCCCCACCGGCGCCATCTACACCCCCCTCTCCCGCCACCCTCTGTCATCCCCATGACAATGGGGATCCATCTGCCCGCCCTCCGTCCGTCATCCTGAATAAGCCAAAGGCGAATGAAGGATCTAGTTCGGAATATCCAGTAACCTCCAGGTGGTAACAGTAAAACCCGTTAAAAATCAAATAGTTTAATGTTGATTATTGGCAGTTCTGCCTGCCTCTGATATAATACCCCCAGCCATGTTAACAAATAAAAAGCCAAATCATTTTATTGCGAGGGCAGTTGCATTGCTAATCGTACTGACCCTTGTTTTTCCCGATTTTACCTTCAGTTCCGTTCCGGGAACGTTCCGTTCCCGGAACGGAAGCGTTGGTAGAGTGTCGCTTGCGGTGTGGTCCGTGGCTGAACGGGATACGGCGGTTAAGATGCGCGCGCAGGCGTATAGGGAGCTTTTTGAGCGTAAACTTGCCCCTGCGTATGGCGGAAAAGGCGCGTGGAAAACGATAATGCGCGGGCTAGCCGAAAAGATAGGGTTCAGTATAGTTGACTCCAGGGAATTCACGATCCGCGAGATATGGGGGCGTTTTATCCAGGCCAACCGTCGTTTCGTGGATAAGGGCAATGATCTTATCCGGGGCGATCTTGCGTCATCACAAAAGATCAGCGTGGAAACAGAAGAAAAATTAAGGCGGCTTCTGTGGGAGTTACGTTTTCCTAAGGAGCTTGAGTTTTTTGTGCGTCTTCATACGGAAAACCTCAAGGGATGGGTTATCCCTCGGTCAAGCGGGCGTTTTGAAGATTCTTATTCAATGAGCGACATGGCGGGTACGGGCGTTCTTATATCCCCCAAAAAAGAGGACGAACGGCTCATTGTGCAGGGCATAAAAGAGATGTTTTTGGACGCCGCGGAAAAAATGTGGATAAAACAGAATAGGGCCGCAGAAAAAATAGCAGGGCTTCCTAATTTTCTCAACGGAGAAGAAGGCGTGGGTGCCGAGATTGACAGTTTTGCGCACTTTGATGCCTCGGGAACGGCTATGACAGATATTCCGGGTTATACGGTTATAGAAGCATCCGTCGGCGACGCAGATGTGGCTGTTGGAGGCATAGAGGCGAACACGACGCAGTATCTTTTTAAAACGGGCAAAAAAGAACTGCTTGAGTATAATCCTTCGTTTTTGAGAATGCCATATAAATTCCGGCTGAAAAACAAAGAGTACTCCGTGAGGGATAATCTGGGTGATATGGAAGAAGTGATGGAGAAATATCCGAAAATAGGAGGAAAATTCAGTCCGTTGAGTGAAGCGGAAGCCGCGGAGGCGAACCGCGTAACAAACGCTATCAGCGAGGAGTTAGGTACGTCGGTTTACATAGAGTGGGGCATGCGAGACAAAAAACTTTATATCATTCAGATCTCTCCCATTGTCGCCGGAGAATTAGGTGAGATAAATTCTTTTCTTGATAAGAAAGAAGCGATTGCGCGGACGCCGATAACACGTGGTAGGACAACGTCCGAAGGTTTTACGGGCAAAGTGGTTCTTTTCGGTCTCAAAGCGGATATTGATACCGCAAAGCGTCTTGAAGTGGACTTCCCTCAAGGTTACATAAGAGGCCAGTATGATGTCGCCTCAGCCGTTAACGCCGAGTTTGTTGGCTCCGGATTCAAGACCGGTGCTAAAGTTATTTTTGATCCGCATATGGGAACACGTCAGGCGCATAACATAAACCTTATAGGGGGAAGAATCTCATCCGGCGAGTTCGCGTATGCTAACGGGCCTGTTTTGCGGGAGGGGCTTGAGGAAAATCTGGATTTTGAGCCGCATCCGGAGTTAAAAGACGTATGGATCTCGCGGCAGACGGTTACATATTTCGGCGATGGTTTGCGTGGGAGTTTTTATCTCGCGGACGAAAAAGCGCCGCGCGGCGGAAGCGGCCGCAAGAACGCGCGGCAGAAGGCCCTCATGGCATTCCATGAAAGGGTAAAGGATATATGGTTTTATGAGAATCCCGATTTTTATTCGGACTCAAGCATCGTTCTTTCCGGCATAGTGAAAGAGACGATTTTCGG
>CAZGOZ010000022.1:4554-18013 GCA_964528025.1 uncultured Planctomycetia bacterium | reverse complement strand
TTCTCACTTATTTGGTTATGGTTCGGCTTCGCTCACCATCCTTCGAACCATCCTGAGCGCAGTCGAAGGGTTGTATCTTGTATCTTGTTTCTTTCATTATATTCCGGTATGTCCGAATCCCCCGTGCGCGCGTTCGGTCTCGCCAAGTTCTTCCGTTTCCTGAAACTCGGCCCGGACCACTTCACGAATTACCATTTGCGCCAACCGATGGCCTCTCTCTATGACAAACGCCTTTTTCCCGTGATTAATGAGAATTAAATTGACCAATCCGCGATAATCGCTGTCAATCGTCCCCGGAGAGTTAACCAGCGTTAGCCCGTATTTCAGAGCCAGTCCGCTCCGCGGCCGTATTTCCGCCTCAAACCCTTCCGGCAGTTCCAGATAAATACCGCAGGAAATAAGTTTTATTTCACCCGGAGAGATTGTCGTCTCGCTATCCACATCAGCGTATAAATCAACACCGCTGGAACCATCGGTGGCATAAGTCGGTAGAGGCAGGTCTTCCGCGTTTTTCTTGCGTTTTATTCTGAGTTCTATTCTTTTCATCTAGGTCTCACCGAAGACGCTATCTTGTCTACTCCGCCTGCTTCATGCTGAGTTTCACGCGATGCTGATCGTCTACGCCGATTACTTTTACCCGAACCTCTTGCCCTTCTTTTACAACCTCGGAGACTTCCTTAACATACCCGTTAGAAAGTTCCGAAACATGTATAAGCCCTTCCTGGCTGGGCATAAACTCGCAGAATGCGCCAAAATTCATGATCTTTGTTATCCGAGCGTTGTAAGTTTTGCCAATTTCGGGTTCGGCTATGATACCTTTGACCCATTCCACGGCTTTGTCCAGTGATGCCTTATCCGAAGAAGCAATTTGACAGGAACCATCATCTTCAATATTTATATCGGCCCCTGTCTCGGCTATGATTTTGCGGATTACTTTACCTCCGGCACCAATGACTTCCCGGATCTTATCGGGTTTAACCATTACCGTGACTATTCTCGGTGCGTTCGGCGACATTTCTTCTTGCGGCCCGGAAATCGTTGTTTTCATGTGGGCGAGCAATTTCAGGCGCGCCTTCCGCGCCTCTTCAAACGATTCCTTGAGAATAGCGTAACTGATACCTTTGACCTTAAGATCCATCTGAACCGCGGTTACTCCTGATTCCGTTCCCGCCACCTTGAAATCCATATCTCCGTAATGATCTTCCGCCCCGGCAATGTCGGTGAGTATTGCATGTTCCTTTTCGCCCTTTATCAGCCCCATGGCAATACCACTGACAGCGGACCGAATCGGAACCCCGCTGGCCATAAGAGCCATTGAACTGGCGCATACCGTCGCCATAGAACTTGATCCGTTGGATTCCAGAATCTCCGAAACCACCCTTATCGTATAAGGAAAACTCTCCTTTGGAGGAAGAACGGGTTTCAGGGCTTTTTCGGCAAGGGCGCCATGCCCAATCTCTCTCCGGCCGGGCCCTCTCATTGGCCTGGTCTCACCCACGCTGAACGGAGGAAAATTATAATGCAGCATAAATGACTTTAATCCTTCGCCCTTGAGCGTCTCTATACGTTGTTCATCTGAGCTCGTTCCCAGTGTGACCACCGCAAGAGCCTGTGTTTCTCCCCGGGTAAAAAGACCCGATCCATGCGTGCGGGGAAGCACGTTGGTAGCGGAGGACAAAGCTCTTATCGCGTCAGTTTTTCTTCCATCAACCCTTTTGTTTTCTTTAAGCGCCAAATCCCGAACCGTGTCTTTCTCTAGCATGGACAGCGCGACATTGATCTCGGTTCCAACAGATTCGTTCTCATCGGAACTTTCTTCTTTCGCCAGCTGTTCTTTCAAAAGCGCAAGACTCTCCATACGCTGCTGTTTTCCGGGAAGTTGCAGAATCTCTTTAATCTTGCTTGCTGCCTTCTCTCTGACCCTTTGGCATATTTCTTCGTTCACTTCTATAAACCCTATGTCTTCTCTTTTCTTTTTCCCGATCTTTTTGCGGAATTTTTCCTGAGCGTCAATCAGCGGTTGCAGCGCCTTGTGACCGAACTCTATCGCTTCCATGACTTTTTCTTCGCCCAGTTCGTTAGCTCCGCACTCCAGCATCACTACGCTTTCCTTGTTCGCAACAACAACAAGATCCATCTCGCTTGTTTCCAGTTCCTCAAACGTCGGATTTATCACAAACTTACCATCTATCAACCCAACTCTGACGCCGCCAATCGGACCGTCAAACGGAATGTCCGATATGGAGAGAGCAGCCGAAGTGCCTATGAGCGCCGGGATATCGGAATCGTTCTTTCCGTCAGAAGACAGAACAGTGGCAATAATCTGCACATCATTCAGCATCCGTTCGGGAAAAAGAGGCCTGATCGGTCTATCAATCATCCTGCAGGTCAGTATCTCTTTCTCTGTGGGGCGCCCTTCTCTTTTAAAAAAGCCGCCGGGAATCTTGCCGGCCGCAAATGTTTTCTCCTTATACTCCACGGTTAAAGGGAAAAATCCCATTTTTTCTCTCGGCTGCCGCGAACACACACAAGTTACCAAGACCAGGGTTCCGCCATATTGAACCGTTACGGCCCCATCCGCCTGTTTTGCCATTAATCCGGTGCTTATTATTAATTCTTCCTGTCCAAACTGAACTTTAAACTCTTCCATCCTATTCTCTCCATTCTAGGTTAAAAACCTGTCCTTAACATATACCGTACATACCATTCGTGCTTGCTATTTTCTGAGACCAAGCTTTTTAATCGTCTCTGTATATTTCGCGTGATCCGTCTGACTCAGATACTTAAGAAGTTTTCTTCTCTTGTTAACGAGCATCAAAAGACCTCTCCGTGAATGATGGTCTTTTTTATGCTTTTTAAAGTGCTCTGTTAGCCCATTCATACGTTCGCTTATAAGGGCTATCTGAACTTCCGCAGAGCCTGTATCCGACTCATGCTTCCGGAAATCGCTCATTATCTCCTGTTTACGTCCCTTTACTGTAGTCATTCAGTTCTCCTTCTGTCTCACCTGCTCATCTGCGGCGCAACAACACGCCACGTATTTTACCTTCTTACGGTTCATAATGGTATCACATAAAGGCGTTTTTGTAAATAATATTAAGGCCCCTCCGGACGGTCACCACCGGGTCCTGTATTTCCCTATTTTACGTACTGCCCTGTTTCCTTCCAGAACCTCCCTCGTCTGCCGAAGATCGGCCTCTATCTGCAGTTTAAGCGCTTTTTCGTTCCTGAATTTCTTCTCCTGCCTCAATCGCTTTATAAAGAATATTTCCAGCAAATGACCGTATATATTTCCCCTAAAATTGATTATATGGACTTCTATCCACGGTTCTTTTCGTTTTCTTAACTTTCGTCCATAAAACGTGGGTTTAAACCCGATATTCAACACCCCATCAAACAGACCTGTCCCGGTATCCACCTTAACAGCATATACTCCGGGAGGCGGAACAACCTCATGATGCGGGTCAATATTGGCAGTCGGAACCCCGAACCCGCTGCCCCGCTTGTCACCTTTGACCACCGTTCCAAACACCGATACGGGCCGCCGCAATAACTCCCGAGCTCGGTCAATCTTTCCTTTTGAAATAAGTCCACGTAGCCATGTGCTGCTTACGATCTTTCCCTTTTTTTTGACGGGCTGCACCGTTTTGATATCAATCCCCTGTGCCCTTCCTATTTTTCGGAATACGTTCACATCCCCGCGTCGTCCACGACCGAAATAAAAATTATTTCCTACGTAAACCGTCCGTGTTCCTATCCCTCCCAGCACACGTTTCACAAATTCTTCAGGGGACATCTGCGCGATAAAAGGCGTAAAACGCAGTATAATAACCGCGTCCAGTTTCATTTTTTCAAAAATACTGAGGCGGTGTTCTAACGACATTATCCGCGGCGGATGTTTTCCGGGACGGATAATCGCCAGCGGATGAGGATCAAACGTCACAATCGCCTTATCCCTCGCCGGGGAACGAAAAGACAATACTTTATTAATCACACGCATGTGTCCGATATGTATGCCGTCAAAAACCCCGATAGCAACAATCGGATCTCTTAGCTCTTTTTGCAAATCCCTATACCCGTATAATATTTTCATTCAGCCACGTCGTATCTTTTTTAAGTAAATCCGAAAAAGAAACAGCATCCTTCAGCAAAAATCGTCCGCTCCTCACTCGCTTGAGCTCTACGAGATGCGCGCCGCATTCAAGACGTTCTCCCATGTCTTCGGCCAGCTGACGAATATACGTCCCCTTGCTGCATACTGTTCTGAATTCCACAAACGGCATATGAGCATCAATAAGTTTCAACTGTTTTATCGTTATTTTCACGGGCTCTCTCTCTATTTCTATGCCCATGCGCGCGAGCTTATACAAACGTTTTCCGTTTTTACTTTTCGCTGATACCATCGGAGGAATCTGTTCTATTTCACCGGAAAAGTCCCGCATCACCGCATGTATTTCTTCTTCCGAACATTTAATATCCCTCTTCTGAAGCAGTTTTCCGTCAATGTCGCCACTGTCCGTTTTTTCCCCGAGTTTCATGACCGCCACATATTCCTTGTCATCATTCAGAAACCGGGCCGAAAGTTTTGTGGCGCTGCCGATCAAAAGAACAAGCACGCCGGTTGCATTCGGATCCAAAGTGCCGGCGTGGCCGACTTTCTTCAACGCAAATCGCCTGCGCACGGCGCTAACAACATCATGGCTTGTCATCCCCTTTTCCTTGTCCACTATCAGTATTCCTGAGATGTCAGTATTCATCATGCTATATTTTCAATTTCGTTTTCGACGAAAAATGGAAACAAAATTCGATGCGTAGGGGCACATTGCAATGTGCCCCTACGCCGCGCGCTTGGGTAGGGCACATTGCAATGTGCCCCTACGCCGCGCGCTTGAGCGCCTTCCGCACCTCTTTCAGCACTTTTCTTCGCGCTTCCGCGATATCGCTTTCAATTACGCAACCGGCAGCGCGGTTATGCCCGCCTCCTCCAAAACAGGATGCTATGGTGTTTACACTTACAATCTTCGTCGAGCGAAAACTTACATTGGTTCGCATCTTGCCGGACGAGGTTTCCTTAAAAAAAAGAGCCACTTCAACACCCTGAACTGCGCGCGGAAAATTTATAAACGCATCGGTTGGCGTCTTTGATGCTTTCGCCTGGAAGCGCATCTTTCGTGTAAGACTCATATACGCTATCTTACCGCCTTCGGTAACCTGCAGAGTCCCCAAAGACTTCCCGAGCAATTTTATCTCTGCCGCAGATTTTTTTTCAAAGATTTCTCTATGCATGGTTTTCGGATTTACCCCGTTTTTAACAAGTTCTCCCGCGACTTCGTGTGTTCCGAACGCGGTGTTATCATAATTGAACATGCCGGTATCTGTCACGATTGCCGCATATAAGGCGTTTGCCACTTTCGTCGGGTTTACGCCGGCGTGCCTGATCAAACGAAATAACATCTCTCCTGTCGAACTGGCGGCGGGTTCCACCCAGTTGAGATCTCCGAAAAATTCATTACTCACATGGTGGTCTATGTTGATAACAAACTGTTTTTTTTGAAAAATAGCCCGCATGTCACCGACCCTTTCTTTCACCGGACAATCCAGAACGACAATATTCCGAACATGGAAGTTCTCCGGAATCTCTCGCTTTATCCGGTTCGTATCGTTAAGAAATTTCAGATTGTCCGGCACATCGTCACGACTGACCATCACGCACTTCTTCCCCATCTGTTCAAGAAGATAGCAGACGGCAAGCTGACTGCCCACCGAATCTCCTTCAGGATTAATATGCGCGACTATCAGGAAATCATCCTTTTTTCTAAACGCTTCAAGTATCTTGTCCATGCCGCCCTTGTTCATCTTAAACCCTTTTCTGGCAATATGTTACGCCTTTTCGCGATGTTCTTTTTCGATTTCTTCAAACACATCATTCAATGTTCTTTTTTTTTCGTCAAGGGTATCTTCTCTAAACGATATCTGCGGAATAAACTTCATGGGCACGCGTCTCCCTATTTCCCCTCTTATAAATCCGGCGGCACTCTTCAGACCCTTTTCGGCGTCCTTTTTCTCTTCGGCAGACAAAGCAGACGAAGAGGAAGGAAGGATATAAAATACCTTGGCCAATTTAAGATCCCTCGTCATTTCCACGCCAGTAACAGTTACGCCCTTTACCCTTGGATCGTTAATCTCTTCCTGCAGAATAACGGACACCTCTCGTTTTATGGCCTCCTGCACTCTTTTCATTCTTCCGTTCATACGTGTTTTTTCCTTTTTATTTTTTGCGGGTTCTCCCTACTAAGAATTTTCCTTAAATATCGGATCTCATCCTTTTTTTGGGGAAGTTTACCATCGAGCTTTTCACGTAATACCTGCCAGAGTACTTTCCCATATCCGGGACCGGGGGTAACTCCTTCGGCCTGAATATCATGCCCTTTGATATGAAGTTTTGTTTTGTTATATTTCGTGAGAAATTTCCTGACGCGTCTTTCAATCGCGACGGAGGTTGTCCGTGACATGATACAAAGCATTTCTTCGTGAGAAAGATCTTTCAAAAAACAAAACACCTCGCTGGGACGCATCTTCCGGGACAAAGAAAGGTTTCCGGAGACTCTCCCGCCACGTTGCTTATATGCCTTTAGGGTTTCTTTTTCTTTTCTTGTAAAAACAAATTTTTCAAGGACCTCGTCGGTCTGTCGTTCCGTAAGCTTCTCCAGCATTATCATCAGATTCATGAGCCAGCCATTCAACGGGCTCTTGCTTGCGACTGAACGATTATACCACTCGAGATGTTTTTTTAATCTCTTGAAAGTGCCCTTTGTTGAATTCCCAAGAACAAGCTCGGGATGTATAAACCGCATTTCGTGAAGTTGCTGCATTCTGAGAACCGCCTTGACAGGATCCTTTTCTTTAAGAAGCAGCACGAGTTCATTCCGTATACGCTGATTCTCCGTCCTGCGAAACATCTCCTGTTTTACGGCATGCATTATCAAGTATTCGGTATGTTTTTCAATCGTAAAACCGAACCGCTGCTCAAATCTCACGGCCCTGAAAATACGCGTCGGGTCATCAATAAAACTCTTATCATGCAACACGCGTATTACGCGGTTTTTCAAGTCTCTTCTTCCGCCGAAAAAATCTATCAACAGGCCGAAACGAACGCGGTTTATGTCTATGGCAATCGCGTTTATAGTAAAATCCCGGCGATAAAGATCGTTTTGCAACGAACTGAATTCCACGGTAGGCAAAGCCGCCGGTTTCCTGTATGTTTCTTTCCGGGCGGTCGCTATATCTATCTTAAACTTATTGTCCGAAGTGACACACGGACCAAGCCACGCGGGCCATTTTTGGACAAGCGTTGCAGTACCGAATTTCCGGTGAATAACCAGTTTCCCGCCGACCTTGTCAGCGAGTACTTTTCCGAATCGCATTGCGTCCCCTTCAACCACCAGGTCAAGATCGTAATTTTGTCTGCCAAGCAGCAAATCACGGACAACACCCCCGACTAGAAAAACCCTCATGTCCAGCGTATCGGCTTCGCGGGCCGCAAGCTTTATCAACTGTTTAAGTTTTTTAGGAAATGTTGTATCCATTTTTGCGGACATATCCAACATTTTTGATCCAGCCCAAGACCTTTTGTTATTTGTTCTGGATTTTAATTTCGTTTTTTGTGTTCTCAATTTAAATTTTACTTTCTACTTTTTTATCTTTAATTTAAAATCTACGCTCTCGGGTGATATTGTTCGTAAATTCTTTTTAGTCTTGCTTTATCAACATGCGTATAGATCTGGGTGGTGGAAATATCGGCATGCCCCAGCATTTCCTGGACACCCCGGAGATCTGCCCCGCCTTCCAGAAGATGAGTCGCGAAAGAATGCCGGAGAGTATGCGGTGTTATATGTTTCTTTATACCGCACTTTTTCGCGTAAAATCTTATCATCTTCCACAGGCTCTGCCGGGAAAGCCCCCTGCCGTCTCTGGAGAGAAACAGATGCGTGTCCTCCGTTTTTTTTGCCTGATCACGTCGTGTCCCCTCAACATACCGGATAACAGCTTTTTTAGCGCTCTTACCCACGGGAACTATCCTTTCCTTGCCGCCTTTACCTGCGCACCTTACAAAGTCAGCTTCCAGATTAATATCCGTTTTTTTTAAAGCGGACGTCTCTGACACACGCAAACCGGCGGCATACATCACTTCGAGTATCGCTACGTCTCGCTCTCCTTTCCATCCCTTTTTGGACGGGGCATCGAGAAGAATCTCAACCTCTTTGCAATTCAATACATCAGGCACTGTTTTCCATGTCTTCGGCGTCTCAACGGTGGATGCGGCATTTTCACTGACAACTTGTTCGGCCACCAGAAACTTGCAAAATGTCTTAATCGCTGCAAGGTTTCTCGCAATCGTAGAAACGGAAAGTCCCCGATCCTTCAGCTGCATCATAAACCCTGTTATATCTTCTTTTCCCACGGTGGAAGGGCCTTTACGTCTTTTTTCGGCATACTTCGCAAATTTTTCGAGATCTCGGGTATAAGACAGCACCGTATTGCGGCTAAGCCCTCTTTCCGCTTCCAAAAAAAATATAAACTGTTCAATCTGTTTGTTCCACATTGTTTACAGGAACGGATTGTTCCGCTTTTCGTGACCTATTGTGGTCTCCGGTCCGTGTCCGGGAAAAACCCGAACAAAATCGGGAAGCGCAAAAAGTTTTTCCTTTATGGCCGCAACCAACGCCTTCTGGTCGCCCCCCGGCAGGTCCGTCCGTCCGACGCCTTCAAAAAAAAGAGTATCTCCGCTGAAAAGAATATTCTGGCATTTTACCGAAATACCGCCGGGGGTATGCCCCGGTGTATGAATAATCTCCAGGATGACCTCGCCGAGACGAATAATGTCTCCGTCTTTAAGAAGACGTTCCGCTTTTACCGGAGAAACCGCACTATCGGAAAAAAATGACAAATTTTTAAGGGAACTGTGCAGGCAGGAAGCGTCAAGCTCATGAATCATCACGGGAAACCCAAAAGCGACATTGCCCCGTATATGGTCCGCGTGTCCATGCGTGTTCAATATATGAACATCTTTAAGATCTTCAGCTTTTATATATTCGGCTATATCCGGAACATATTCTCCCGGATCAATCAACAAAGCCTTCCGTGAAATTTTCTCGTAAATAAGGTAACAATTCGTGCTGAGAGAGCCAACGACAAACTTTTTAACGCCGTACGCCTCAATCCCTCCGAAAGTCATGTCTTATGTGTCCCTGCACTTTCTTAGGCGAAAAATTCTTTTCAACTTGAGTTCTGACTGATTTCAGTTTTTTTCTAATTCGTACGTCGTTGCCGGGTGTGATTTTTCGTTCTTTCAATATTTTTTCGCATTCTTCCATTATATCTATCAATGCCTTCACACCCTCGGCTTTATCATCGGTGAGCATGTTCCTCATATCCGAAAGGTTGCTAATATCTTCCCGCACGGCGGAAAGCGGTTTTTTGCGATTAGAGTCCCTCAGCACGCTTAGAAGTTCCCGATGCCAGCTCTTCCAGAAAACATACCGTTTTTTATACAGCTCCAGATTCGGCCGAACCTTGTATTCTCTCACGACTTGGTAGCGCTTTGACTCTACCTTCGGGTCCTTGCTCTTTCTTATAAATTTTTCCTTTATCTGGGCGCAGCCGGAAAAAAGAATAACCATGCTAAGAAAAAGCGCTGTGATCCTCAGCAAATCTGTCTTGTTTCTCTCCATATTTTTAATAATCCTTACATGCGTATCTCAAAGGACGAAAACTCCGCGCGAGGCGCTTCCCATTCAACGCGGGAGGAGCCGATATATCCAAACATTGCCTTTCCCATGTCCTCCAAAAAGTCCGACAGACGGCTCCGTTTCCCTTCGCAAACAACCTCCACGGTACCGTCAGGCAGGTTCTTTGCAAACCCCGTCAGCTCCAGACGCGTTGCTATCCTCTCGGCTGCGAACCTGAACCCGACACCATGCACATTCCCGCTATACACGACATGCACCCGTTGGCTCACGTCCATCTTGCGCATCTCCTTGCGTATCTATAATAAGTATCACTAAAAATTGGTCGGGGCGCTGGGATTCGAACCCAGGGCCTCCACGTCCCGAACGTGGCGCGCTAGCCAAGCTGCGCTACGCCCCGACAATTGCAGAACACCTCTATAGGCTTCCAAATCTATTATGGTAGGGCACCTTTTAAGGTGCCGTATTAGATTAAGGTGCCGTATTAGATTAAGGTGCCGTATTAATATTAAATCACCACAGTAATATTATAGTATAAGAGGAGAACGCGTCAATGTTTTAAATTAAAATACAAAAAAGTAATATGTATTTTTGCCTCGTCATTCAAATTCCCTTATCTGGTCTACCACAATTTTTATTTTTTAACGCATATTTCGCAAGCATGTCAAATTCGACATTAACCCAGTCACCCGTCTTTTTTTTCTTGAGCGTGGTATTGGAAAAGGTGTGCGGAATAAGGAAAATCCGAAAAAATCCGCGCAATATTGCTCCCACCGTAAGACTTACCCCATCAACGGCCACGGATCCTCCCACTACAAGATATTTCTCATCGCCCGGCAGAATGCCGACATCAAATGCGCGGCCTCGAGAGGTATTTTTGTTTCCCCTTACCGACCTCTCCCCGTCTACGTGTCCGGACACCATGTGTCCGCTCACGGAATCGCCAATTTTCAGGGCATTTTCAAGGTTTACCTCATCGGAAGGTTTCAGCCTTTTAATGCCGGTTTTTTTTAGCGTATTCCCGACGGCGTCAAAAAAAAGAACGCTGTTTTTCTTCCCCGTAACGGTCAGGCACACGCCGTTGATTGCTATGCTATCCCCTATTTTGACGTCGCTCGCAGCCTCGAGAGAGTCTATTTCCAGACGCGCGGCCGTGCCTCTTCTTGAAACCATTTTCACTCTGGCTGTTCCTTCAACTATCCCGGTAAACATTTCTCTCCATTCAAATTATCCCATCGGGTGTATTTTTCTAATAGCTCAACGAGCCATGTATGAGTAGGTCTTCACCAAATCTTTTAACACACATATTTTTCAGGGTCAGCGCTTCGGTTATATTTCGCGCTCCCTTTCCCCGGACAGAAGAACAGACGCCGCCGATTACACTGGGAGCGACAAAAAACATAATCTCATCCGCCAGGGATTCGTCAATCAGGCTCCCCGCGAATTCCCCGCCTCCCTCAACAAGAACGTTGACGATGCCCTTTTCAGCCAGTTTCGCGAAAAAAGATCTTAATGACACCCGGGCTTTTTTACTCCGAGTCACTATAACTTCTACATTCTCAAATCTTTTAAATTTTTCCACGGTTTTTTTGCCGGCAAGTTCCGTGGTTCCAATAATAACAGGAGCCGCAGCAGAGGCTGTTTTTATTATATTTGAACCGGCCGGAATCCTGAGACGGGTGTCCACGATCACACGCGTGGGATTATAGCGGCTTCCTTCTCCTCCATGGCCGAGAAGGAGCGGATTGTCCTTAATAACGGTATTAACACCTACCGCGATTGCGTTAAAAGACGATCTCATCCGCCGGACGAATTTTCGGGTTCTCGCGGATGTAATCCATTTTGACGTACCGTCTCGAGCGGCTATCTTGCCGTCAAGAGACTGCGCGAGCTTTATCGTAATATACGGCAAGTTCTCCGTTATAAACTTTACATATTTTCGGTTCAACTCACGCGCTTCCTTCGAGCAGAGGCCCACTCGCACGGATATCCCGGCCTTTTTCAGGTGCCGAATGCCGCGGCCGGCATTTATCGGATTAGGATCTTTCATCGCGATATTAACGGTCCTGATTCCGCTTGCGATAATCGCCTGCGTGCATGGGGGTGTTTTTCCGTAATGATCGCACGGTTCAAGCGTCACAAACATCGTTCCTCCCTCGCAGAGAGAGCCGGATGCGGCAATTGCCCGTATCTCGGCGTGATCGCCACCGGCTCGACGATGATACCCTTTTCCTACTACCCTGCCTCTTGAGGTCACCACGGCACCCACCATGGGGTTGGGATAAGTTCTATCTTTTGCCTTGAGCGCCTCTTTAACGGCAAGCATCATGTATTTTTTTTCGGGTTCGTTTGTCATGACTTTTTAGATTTTTCCCGCATCGCGCGAACCACTTCATACCCGACCCTTGTTTTACCGATCATCGACTTTCTCTCTTTTGTTTCGCCGTGACAGTCCGATCCGCCGGTTACCAACAGATCGTATTTTTTTGCCACAGCAAGATATTTGTTTACCGCTCCGGGGCGGTGGCGGGAATGAAAAACCTCAATACCAACAAGGCCTGATTCAACATAGGCCGGAATATCCTCGTCAAGACCCATGCTCGCCGGATGCGCAAGAACCGATACTCCGCCCGTATTCTTGATAAGATTGATGGCGTCTGAATAATTCAGACGTTCGTGCCGCACGTAACAGGGGCGGTTTCCGGCTATATATTTGTCAAAAGCTTCTTTAATGTTTCCCGTTACATTCTCTTTCACCATCGCACGAGCGAGATGCAACCGACCGACAGTGCCGCAACCGGCAATGGCCAACACACTGTCTATGCTTATCTGTATTCCGTGTTCGCCCAGAAGATACACCATCTTCTTCATCCTCACTATTCTGGATTCACGTATTCTCTGGAGGACCTTCAAGAACGCGGCGTCTCTCCAGTCAATAAAATAACCCAGTATATGAATTTCCGTCTCATCCTTGACGGCGGACAGCTCAAGGCCCGGCACGACCTCCAGCTCTGTTGACTCGGCTGTTTCCATGGCTTTTTCAATACCGTCAACACAATCATGATCCGTGATTGCCACGGCTCTTAAACCGTTTTTGATGGCCCTCGCAACGATCTCCTCGGGAGAGAATACGCCGTCCGAATACAGGCTATGCACATGCAAGTCGGCAAAACCATCGTTTGTTCGTGTTTTTTTAGAGACCATGGGAAGTATCACTCCTCTCCGCCTTGCAAATTCGGTCGAGTATACCGTTCACGAATTTACCTGAATCCGTATCGCCGTATTTTTTTGCCATTTCAATGGCTTCGTTTATGACGACTTTCGGAGGCACTTCCTCGACAAACAAAAGCTCAAAAACGGCAATGCGGAGAACGTTGCGGTCAATCGAGGCCATTCTGCTTATCTTCCAGTTCGCGGCATATTTGGCGATTACCTCATCCACTCTTTCGCGTTTAGAATCAAATCCAAAGACGATGCAATCGGAAAATTTTTTCATTTCCGACTTTTCCTCTCTGCCGTCTCCCCAGAAATTCCGGTGACATTCCTGAACGGAAGAACCTGTAATATCAGCCGCATAAAGAATCTTAAGCGATGCTTCTCGAGCCTGAGTTCGTTTTCTCATAATATTTTCCTTTGCAACACTGAATGCACTGAAACCTTGCAACACTGAATGCACTGAAACCTTGCAACACTGAATGCACTGAAACCTTGCA
>CAZGOZ010000022.1:0-4454 GCA_964528025.1 uncultured Planctomycetia bacterium | reverse complement strand
ACACTGAATGCACTGAAACTTTTGAGAACACTGATATCAGTGTTCTCTGTTCTTTTCAGTGTTCTCTGTGTTGCAGGTGTTCTCTGTGTTGCAGGTGCCCTTCTGTGTTGCATTTACATCGCGGAGTACAAACTGCACATCTCAATAGCGGTTCTGGCAGCTTCTCTTCCCTTATTGCCACTTTTCGTGCCGGCTCTGTCCAACGCCTGTTCAATATTGTCAGCGGTAATCACCCCGAATACACAGGGAATATCGCTTTCCATCGCGACTTTTGCGACACCCTTTGCCGTTTCTGCGGCGATAAGATCAAAATGCGACGTTTCTCCCCGAATAACCGCACCCAGACATATCACAGCGTCATATTTTCCCGATGCCGTCATTTTACGGGCAAGCAACGGAATCTCAAACGATCCGGGTCCCCAGATTATGGTTATATCCTCTCTCTTCGCGCCGTGCCTGATGAGGGTATCCCGCGCGCCCTCCAGAAGATTTGACGAAATCAGTTCGTTGAATCGCGATACGACTATTCCGAACTTTCTGTCTTTTGCTGTCATGTCACCTTTGATGATCTTTTCCATATCAGTCTCCTCCTTCTTGCGACACTGAAAACACTGAATTTTCTGAGAGCACTGAATTCAGTGTCCTCAGTTCTTTTCAGTGGCCTCTGTGTTGCATTTTTATACCTTTTTCAGTTTGTGCCCCAAGTATTTTTTCTTTGACAAAAGATATTTTCTATTTCTGCTCCCGGGTTCGGTCTCCAGAGGCACTCTTCGGACGACCTCGAGCCCATACCCCTTTAAGCCGACGATCTTTTTGGGATTATTCGTTAAAAGCCTTATCCTTTTAAGCCCGAGATCAACCAGTATCTGTGCCCCTATTCCGTAATCCCGCAAATCCGCTTTGAACCCGAGTTTTTCATTGGCTTCCACCGTATCACTGCCGTTGTCCTGCAATTGATACGCCCTAAGCTTATTCAAAATTCCGATACCACGCCCTTCCTGAGAAAGATACAGGATAACCCCTTTTCCCTCATCTGAAATTAGTTTCATTGCTTTTTCAAGCTGTTTTCCGCAATCGCACCGGAGAGAATGAAAAACGTCACCGGTCAAACATTGTGAATGCACCCGCACAAGCGCCTCTCCTTCGGCAGGATCCCCCTTAACAAGGGCAAGATGCTGAAAATCATCTATCTTAGACTTATACGCATGCAGGCGAAATTCACCGAAAGGTGTCGGCAGAGATGTTTCCGCGATTTTTTCAATAAGTCTTTCTCTTTCCCTGCGGTATCTGACCAAATCCTCAATAGCGCATATTTTAAATCCGTGCCGGTCGGCAAATTTTTTAAGATTCGTCATGCGGGCCATCGTACCGTCTTCATTCATAATCTCGCAAATAACACCAACCGGCGGCTGTTGCGAAAGTTTCATGAGATCAATACTTGCTTCTGTATGTCCTGTCCGAATCAAAACACCGCCTTTTTTCGCTTTTAAAGGAAAAACATGGCCCGGCTTGCTGAAATCTTCCGATTTCGAACTCGGATCTCCGATAAGTTTTATAGTGCGGGCACGGTCATGCGCGGATATTCCGGTAGTTACCCCTTCGGCAGCATCTACCGACATAGTCCAAGCCGTCTTATATTGGTCTCTTTGGCCTGACGACATCAGATGCAGTCCAAGCCGTTCCGCGGTGTCCTCCTCCAGAGGAACACAGATAAGTCCTCTCGCATATTTTGCCATGAAATTAATCTGTTCCGGCGTGATGGACGCAGCTGACGCTATCAAATCGCCTTCGTTTTCCCGCGAAGGGTCGTCAACGACCACCACCATTTGACCTTGCCGGATATCGGCAAGAACTTCTTCAATGCTATTAAGTTGGATTTTTGTTTTCTCCATATTTTTATATCTCCGTTATGTTTGCTGTAGACAAAAAAAGCCCTGAAGTTAGTGCTTCAGGGCTTTTTTCATAAAGCAGTTCTTAGCTTTTTCCATCCCGTCTTTACGGTCGGTACCCGATTTTCACGGATTCAAGTTCCTTTATGGAACCTCGCGGACTTATCCTGCGCTTCCGCGCAACAATCACCGCCGGCTAAGGAATTTTCCGCAACGAACACTGCGAAATCACCTTACCCCAAAGTTGAACATAATTGTATCACACGTGCATCGCCTGTCAAGGCGTATTTACATCATACCCGGCATTCCACCCGGCATTCCGCCCGGCATTCCACCCGGCATTCCACCGCCACCGTCTTTTTCGGGTTTGTCGCAAATTATCGCCTCTGTAGTAAGCATCAGTGAGGCGATACTCGCGGCATTCTGCAGAGCGCTACGGGTAACCTTAGTAGGATCAATAATTCCCGCTTTTACCATATCGGTATAACGATTCTCCTCGGCGTCATATCCGTTATTTGTTTCTTTATCCGCAAGAAGTTTCTGAACAACTACCGAACCTTCCTGTCCCGCATTGGATGCGATCATCCGAACCGGTTCTTCCAGGGCCCTTTCTATAATCCTCACACCGATTCCCTCATCGTTATCGGTCTTAAGAGCGGCCAATTTCAGACTCGTTCTTAGTAACGCGACTCCGCCTCCGGGAACGATACCCTCTTCCGCCGCGGCTCTCGTGGCATGAAGCGCATCCTCAATTCTCGCCTTTTTTTCTTTCATTTCAATTTCCGTCGCCGCGCCAACGCTTATTATTGCGACGCCGCCGGAAAGCTTGGCAAGACGTTCCTGAAGTTTTTCCTGGTCATAATCGGAATCGCTGTCTTCTATCTGTTTCTTTATCTGGCTAATCCTGGCTTTCACGGCCGTTTGTTCCCCGGCGCCTTCAACTATCGTCGTATTCTCTTTATCGATAGTCACTCTCTTGGCGCGTCCCAGGTCTTCCAGTGTCAGGTTTTCCATTTTTATACCGAGATCCTCGGTGATTGCTCGTCCGCCGGTAAGAACGGCGATATCCTCCAGCATGGCCTTGCGTCTGTCGCCGTATCCGGGCGCTTTTACCGCACAGCAGCTGAAAGTTCCCCGTATCTTGTTAACGACAAGAGTTGCCAGCGCTTCGCCTTCGGTCTCTTCGGAAACAATCAGAAGAGGTTTACCCGATTGCGCGACTTTCTCCAAGAGAGGAAGAAGGCTTTTCATGCTGGAAACCTTCTTTTCCTGCAAGAGAATATACGGATCATCAAGAATACACTCCATCCTCTCCGCGTCCGTCACGAAATACGGGGATAAATACCCCTGGTCGAACTGCATTCCCTCAACCAGCTTGAGGCTGGTATCTAGGGTCTTTCCTTCCTCAACGGTTATAACTCCGTCTTTTCCCACCTTTTCCATGGCCTCGGCGATTCTGTCACCGATAACCTTATCACCGTTCGCCGCAATAGTGGCCACTTGCGAGATCTCTTTCTGCCCGCTGATGGGCGTGGAGATCTTTTTAAGCTCTTCAACTATCGCACTAACGGCTTTTTCTATACCACGTTTAATCTGCATCGGATTAGCGCCCGCAGTAACGTTTTTAAGACCTTCCCTGTAGATGGCTTCCGCCAGCACTGTCGCGGTCGTGGTGCCGTCCCCTGCTATATCGCTGGTCTTTGAAGCAACTTCCTTGACCATTTCCGCACCGAGATTTTCATATGCGTCTTCAAGTTCAATCTCTTTCGCTACCGTAACACCGTCTTTCGTGATCGTCGGGGCGCCAAATTTCTTCTCAATAACGACATTTCTGCCTTTCGGTCCCAGCGTGATCTTTACGGCCTTTGCGAGTTTTTCAACACCGCGCAATATAGAACGGCGGCATTCATCGCTGAATTGTATCTGTTTTGCCATTTCTCCTCCTTGTATTTCATTTGTTTGCAAATATCTTTTGCGTAAATATACCCGGATAAGTTCTTATCCAACAATACCCAACAGGTCTTCTTCTCTGAGCATCAATAAGTTCTTGTCATCTATCTTCAGTTCTGTCCCGGAATATTTGCCGAACAGAACGATGTCGCCCTCTTTCACCTCAGGAGCAACGAGCTTACCGTCATCCGTGGTTTTTCCCTTTCCAACGGCTACGACTTTCGCTTCCTGTGGCTTCTCCTGCGCGCTGTCCGGCAGAACGATTCCGCTTTTCGTCTTCTCTTCCGCTTCGAGAACTTCAACGAGAACTCTGTCACCAAGTGGTCTTACTTTCATAACTTTTCCCTCCATTTTAAGCATTTTACTTTCCTGCGCCTGTGGATACTATTATTAGCACTCTTACCCTGAGAGTGCTAACGAAAACCCTATTATCCAAAGTTCCTATCAATTGTCAAGTATTTTTTTTGCCGGATTCAGTGCGAGGACGGGGTTCAATGGTTTGAGGGCGCGGCGAAAGGGCGAATGATTATTCGCCCGTACGAATTCTATTTCTATTACGAAATAACCAATAACCAAGATACAAGATACAAATAATATCCAAACATCAATAACCAG
>CAZGOZ010000021.1:0-18232 GCA_964528025.1 uncultured Planctomycetia bacterium | reverse complement strand
CGGAAGATTTCAGGAAAAACTTTGGTGTGAGTTTTCATAATTATTTCGGTCGTTATGGCTACACGTTCGGTTCCGGCAGCGGGCCGCTTGATGAGAGATATCTGCGAGAAGCGTTTGAGTCGCTGGTGGAAGAGGGTTTTTATGTCGTGCGGAATTTTCTTCTTTGCGATTTGAGGAGTGGGGTGCGATTTGACGGTAAAGGCAAACCGGTCAGATATAATGACTGGCTCGTGGACGATATCTCGAACTATATTCTTGCGGGATATGAGGCCGGCTGCACGCGGCTTTTTCTGAATGTCAATGATTTTCAGGTGGCGAACGGAACGAATTCCTCCGACAGAGCGGTATCGGTGGGGACGATAACCGACGGAGAGTATCCGAATCTTTTCACGAATATGGAGCACAGGGAAGCATATTTTAGTTTGATTGGGGACGTGCTGGATAAAGTTTATAAACGTCTTGACAATGCAGGCGTGCCGCGGGATTTTGCTATATGGGGAGTGCTCAACGAACCCAAGGGCGTGAATCTCGGCGTGCCGGACGCGTTCAGCTACGTGCAGGATTTTGTGCGCCGCGGTTTGGAAGTTTTCAAGGAATTAGACCTTCCCATAGTTCTGAATTCGCAGCATATTGACGGTTTGAAATACTGGGTCCCTCTTTTTGATGAGGGCTACCGGGGTGAGCAGCATTATCATGTTCACTGGTACGGCCAGCACGGGGAAGAGGCGCTGGAGAATATCTCGGCGGAGCGGCTGAATATACCGCCATATGTCAAAATATGGGTCGGTGAAGGGGATCCGAATTTTCTATTAGCACTTCTGGAAACGGCATATGAAGGCAAAATTGAAGGGGTTCTTGTATGGAACGACGGGAGTTACGTCATGCTCCCCCAGATGCGTTACGGCGATCCTTATGACGCGAAACGTGCGGAAACAAGCAGAGAAAGACAGGAAGAGGCGAGAACATGGTTTAGGGATAAACAAGGGGAAAGTGCAGAAGAAAGCGACTCACGGGAAGCATCCCCTGATGTGGCAGTCGAAGTTAGTGAAACGACAACGATACTTCCGGAAGATATGGGTCCCAATCCCGGGGATGATGAGGAAGTTTATCTGGATCTTAGGTGGTTTTCACTTCCTGAAGCGATCCCCGTCGGGGCAGAAAACGCGGTTGATCTGCGCGGGTATAAAGTTGAATTTGTTTTTGAAGGCATGAAGAGTGAGGATATTGGCAAGTTTCAGCCGTATGTAAAAGACAAGGCATGGCGGACCAGATTTCTTTCACGCGGCACGTTGTATAGTGACGGAACGGCCGTTTACACGGTTGAAGAAGGCGATGGATTTAATCTGGAGGCCATTTTCGCTCTGGGATACAGGTTTTTCAGGATGGATTTTGATACGTCGAAGGGAAAGTTAAGAGAAATACGGATAGTTCCGGCGACTGATGAAGGAGCTTTTACGCCCGTGGGATTTTTAGCCGGTGTGAAACGTTTATTTGCCGGCAGGACGGCAAAGGTGGGTGTGCTCAGCGTGGCGCTGTTGTTGTTCTCCTCCGTGGCAGCTTTTGGAAAAGGAATAGCAGATTGGACGCCGGAACTTGTGAATAAAATGCCCCTCCTCATGGTAGTAGGACTACTGATAGTTTGCGGGGGGGTATGGTGGGTAAGAAGTCTCTTGTCGGATGACGATGCGGATGAGGTTGTAGGAAATAGTTTTAATCCCTTGCAGTTGGGGGATAAAAGCGGACAGGCAGGAGAGACCAGGATTGTTGTTGGTATCCCTCGCAGAAATTTTCGGATAATAGCCGGTGATGATGAAAGTAAACAACATCTTGTTCATTCTTCGGGTGTTACGATCGAGATAGAATTACTGGACAATGAAAATAGAGTTGATATGGCGAAGGAATTTGAAGAGAAACTGGCCGATAATCACGGAGATATAGGCATGCTTTTGGATGTGAGGATGAATTCTTTTGAGGATTTTGAGAAAATTCTGGGCGAAATGATAAGGGAAGTCGGGAAAAATCGGGCAAAAATAATGCACCTGGAATATCTGAAAGCGATCGGACGGGATCCAGCCGCGCAGGATAAGAAACTCAGAAGAATATTGAAACGGCATGCGTGGATCCTTCCGGAGATGAGTTCTCTTGAGCTTGCCCGGAAAAGCATATATGAGCTTGACGCGATACATAAAACGGTTTTTTCAACGAAGAAAATAGAACTTACGGCGAAAGCCAGGCAATACGTGGAAACGGGTATTGTTGCCGGCGCGCGTAAATTTGTCAGCGTGGAGGCAAAAAACGCGGCGGCGGATCTGCGTTTCATCGCTTCCGCCTTGCGGGACATGGGCCTCAGTAAAGAACAGGCCTCAGCGTTCATGCATGTCAGGGTGACCGATAGCCGCGTGTCCTCAGAAGAGCATCTGGAGCAACTGATAAAGGATACGGGCCTGGCGAAATATCTGGATAAGAGTAATGTGGATCGTGTGCTGCCCATGGACGCAGGGGATATGGCTCTTTCTGAAAAGCTTACGCGGACACTGGATATGGTGCGTAGCAGATTCGGCAATGACCTGCGAAATAATCAGGTTGCGATAGGTGATATAGGAGAGAAACCTCTCACTGCGGCGGATGATTTACGCCGTCTTAAGGTTCTGCTTGACGGAGAGGGCGCTCCACTATATGTTCAGATGGTCGGTGACGGTATAGTGTCTCAACTTCTGTTCGCGCTGGTTGAAAAGATTACCGGTGATGGAAAGATACCGGTAGAACTTGGCAGGATTGTAAAATCCCTATCCGGTGGTTCCATGAACTGGTTTGTGTTCAAGGCGAATGTTGAAAAGATTGATTTTGATGAACTTCGCCGCCGGATAGCGATATATAACGAAATAGCGACAAAAGCGTAAAGTCCAAATTATAGTGAACAGTGAGTGGTGAGCAGTGAGTAGTAGGATTTACTGTTCACTACTCACTCTGCCCTCTGCCCTCTGCCCTCTGCTCTTTGCCCCGCTTACCTTTAACCTCTTGAGAGTTGACATCGGCCGTGAAGTATGATACCTTTAACCCGCAAATCGGATTTGGGGACGAAAGAGGAAGAGATTTCGTGAAAAGAAACAAGAAACAAGATACAATAACCAAACAATAACCAATGACCAAAGTCCAATAACCAAACAAGAAAATTAGTGTTTGGTTATTGAGATTTGAGTATTATTTGTATCTTGTACCTTGTATCTTGGTTATTTAGGAGAAATCATGTGTAAATTAAAAGTAGGTATAATAGGGTGCGGTAACATGGGGTGCGCAATAACCCGGGGAATCGCAGGGAAAAACGGGTTTACTGCCGGTAATATCTTTGTTTTTGATAAAGATGAAGAAAAGGCAACCCGTCTTGCTGAAGAAACGGGTGTTATCCGGAAAGGTCTCGCCGATCTTGTGAATGAGGCCGATATCCTGGTCATAGCAGTTAAACCACATGACTTTGAGGCGCTTGCGAACGAGATGGCGGAGGATATTACAACACAGACAGTTGTGTCTATCATGGCCGGTGTCAGAATAGAGGTTATTGATGGTAAACTTGGCCCCGGGAAGGTCTCTGTTGCGCGGGCCATGCCCAACATAGCAGCATCCGTCGGCGAAAGTGTAACGTGCGTAGCATATAATGACGGCGCGATCCGGATAGCCTCTGAAATAAGGGGCATTTTTTCAGGCATAGGCGAAGTTGTCGAGATGGAAGAGGCGCTTTTGGACGTTGTGACGGCCCTTTCCGGCAGCGGCCCGGCGTATCTTTTTTATCTGGCTCGAGCCATGATGGAGGCCGGGCGGGAGATGGGGCTTACCGCGGCCACGGCAGAAAAACTGGTAACGCAGACGTTATACGGTTCCGCCGCTCTCCTGAAACAGAAAGGGCTCTCGCCGGAAAATCTAATCCATAAAGTTGCTTCAAAGGGCGGGACCACGGAGGCCGCGTTATCTGTGCTTGATAAGAAAGACGTAACGGGTATTATCAAGTCAGCCATAAAAAAGGCAAAAGAACGGTCCAAAGAATTATCGGGGGGATAAGAATATGTTCATTATCGGTGAACTGATAAGAAGTTTCGCCCTTTTAGTGTCTCTGGTTTTTAATATTGTATATTTCGTTCTCGTTATAAGGATAATCCTTTCCTGGGTTAACCCTGATCCCTATAATGAGATAGTCCGGATTATATATCGGATAAGCGATCCGCTCCTGGCGCCGTTCCGGAAGCTTCCGCTTCGGGTAGGGGGGATGGATTTTTCGCCGATCGTTGCATTCCTTGTTCTTAGTGTTTTGAAAAGCTTCATAATAAATATACTGTATCGGGTCGCGGGATATCTGGGGTAAATCCTGACGAGGCCTGCCGTGCGGAAAATGAAAACATTAAGAATCAGTATAAAAGTTGTCCCAAAATCGTCCTGTGAACGGATCATAAAAAAAAACGGTATTGTAAAAGTTTATGTAAAGTCGGCTCCGGAAAAAGGGAAGGCCAATAAAGCGGTAATCGCTCTTCTTGCGAAAGAATACGGAATAAAAAAAAATATGGTAAGGATCGTGACGGGTTTATCTTCAAAAAATAAGATCGTGGAGGTATTAAAAGGATGAGTATTACCGGAGTGATAGGAGGCAGCGCTCTTTATGATCTGGAGGGCCTTGAGGAAACAGGCAGAAAAAAAATATCAACCCCTTTTGGCGCACCGTCTTCCGAATTTATCGTGGGGAAGCTTTCCGGTAAGGAAGTGGTTTTTCTGCCACGGCACGGACGTGGACATAATCTTCTTCCCACGGAGATAAACAATAGGGCCAATATCTACGGTTTTAAGACGCTCGGGGTTGAACGTATTATATCCGTGACGGCCGTCGGCAGCCTTAAAGAAGATATTTGTCCGCTGGATGTTCTGCTCGTTGATCAGTTCATAGACAGAACAAATCAGGGAAGAGAGACGACTTTTTTCGGCGACGGGATCGTTGCCCATATTCAGTTTGCGGATCCGATTTGTTCCGCTCTGCGTGATGTTATACTGAAGAACAATCAGGGTCTTAACGTAAAAATACATGACGGGGGAACTTATCTCAACATGGAGGGCCCGGCTTTTTCCACGAAGGCGGAGTCGTATCTTTATAAAAGCTGGGGAGCGGACGTAATCGGGATGACGAATATGCCCGAGGCGCGTTTGGCTCGGGAAGCCGGTATCTGTTACGCCACTATGGCCATGATAACGGATTATGATTGCTGGCGTATGGGGCCTGATGCCGAGGATGTCTCCATTGAAATGATAATAGAGAATCTGCGGAAGAACATAGAGACCGCCAAGGCCATGCTTTCCAATACCATTAGAAATATGCCCGAGAAACGTTCATGCGGGTGCGGGGAAACCCTGCGTTATGCCATTGTTACCGCTAAAGATAATATTCCGGACGCAACAGCGAAAAAATTGGAGCCAATACTGAAGGGCTTTATATAAGTTCAGCCTTTGTGGAAGCATAGTGCAGAGAGCATAGAGTAGAACGAAGTAATGTCAAATAACAAAATTCAAAGCACAAAATAAGCACAAATAAATTTATGGAAAAGAAAGAGAACGGATACAAAGATACGCTCAATCTGCCGCGGACGAAGTTTTCTATGAAAGCCAATCTGTCGCAAAAAGAACCGGAGACCCTCCGGAAATGGGCGGAGCTTAACATTTACAGCAGGATTATAAAAAAACGCGTAAATGCGAAAAAGACATTTATTCTCCATGATGGACCTCCTTACGCCAATGGGCATATTCACATGGGGCATGTGCTCAATAAAATACTGAAAGATATATGCGTGAAATATTTTTCAATGAAAGGTTTTTTGGCTCCGTATGTACCGGGATGGGACTGTCACGGCCTGCCTGTTGAGCATCAGCTTCTGAAAGAGATGGATATCACCAAAAATCAGATTGACCGGGTAGACTTCCGTAAAAAAGCGTACAAATACGCGATGAAATTTGTGAATATACAGGCGAAGGAATTCCAGAGGCTCGGCGTATTCGGTGATTGGGACGCGCCGTATCTCACGCTTGCGAAAGATTATGAAGCCGATATCCTTTTTGCCTTCGCCGACCTCTACGAAAAGGGATATATTTATAAGGATCTCAAACCCGTCAACTGGTGCCGAAAATGCGAGACGGCTCTGGCGGAAGCTGAAGTTGAGTATGACGAAAAAAAATCCCCTTCCGTTTACGTGAAATTTGCCGCAGACAAAAAAATGAACGATAAAACGGTAAATTTTGTGATATGGACAACTACTCCATGGACGCTCCTGGCCAATGTTGCGGTGGCCCTCGACCCCGATTTTATGTATTCTTTTGTTGACGTAGGCACGGATATATTAGTTCTGGCGTCAGATCTGGTCGACGGTATCATGAAACAGAACGGTATCGCCGATTACAAGGTCCTTGAAGAACGCGCCGGGAGAGAGGTGACCGGAGAGTTCAAGGTTCTTCGGCATCCTTTTGCGGCGAGAGAATCGCTTGCGGTGCTTGCGGAGTATGTGACGAAGGAAGAAGGAACCGGTTGCGTGCATACAGCTCCGGGGCACGGGCAGGAAGACTATCTTACGGGCAAGAAATACGGTCTTCCGGTATTAATGCCGGTTGATGATGCGGGTAGATTTACGGCCGAAGCCGGAGAATTTAAAGGAAGAGATGTCTTGGAAGCCAATGGAGCGATTATCGAAAAAATGCGCGCGAACGGAACACTCATCACCTCCGGCGAAGTAACGCATTCGTATCCGCATTGCTGGCGTTGTAGAGAGCCCATTATTTTTCGCGCTACGGAGCAATGGTTCTTGCGGATTGATCACAAAGGTCTGCGTAACCGGATGACGCAAGTTGTAAATGAACAGGTCAAGTGGATACCCCATTCCGGACGGGAACGCATGGAATCCATGATAGGTAATCGACCGGACTGGTGCCTCTCCAGGCAGCGTTACTGGGGGGTTCCGATACCGGCCTTCAAGTGTTCTTCCTGTGGAAAAACATTCACCGACGCTGAAACAATCAGGAAAACCGCGGGTTTGGTAAAAGCAAACGGATCAAATGTCTGGTTTGAAAAAGAGGTCAACGATTTGTTGACAGAAAGCGCGGTATGTCCCGGTTGCGGGGGGACGGATTTCAGCAAGGAGAATGATATCTTGGACGTCTGGTTTGATTCAGGCGTAAGCTATAAGGCCGTTCTCGAAGCGAGAGAACAGCTGAGGTTTCCCGCCGATCTGTATTTGGAGGGTTCTGATCAGCACAGGGGATGGTTTCAATCGGCATTAATCACCTCTATGGCTGATAAAGAATGCGCGCCTTATCGCGGTGTATTGACGCATGGTTTTGTCGTGGATGGCGAAGGCAAAAAGATGTCCAAGTCTGTCGGCAATGTTATTCATCCACAGGATATAATGTCCAAATACGGCGCTGACATCATGAGACTATGGGTGGCGGCGAGTGATTATGAAAGTGACATAAAACTTTCTCCGGAGATTCTTGCGCGGCTTGCGGACGGATACCGAAAAATACGCAATACTTTTCGTTTTTTGCTGAGCAACCTGTATGATTTTGATCCTGCAAAGGATCTGTTACCGGGGGAAACCCTCACGGAAATCGACAAATGGATACTGTCCCGGCTTCACAGATTGCTCGGAGAAGTGGAGGGATATTATGACAATTGTGAATTTTATAAAGTATATCGCGCTGTATACAATTTTTGTGTTTATGAAGTAAGCGCTTTTTATCTGGATGTTTCAAAGGACATCTTGTATGTGGCCGCTCCGCGTTCCCAGGAAAGACGGTCCACGCAGACAGCTATTTTCAACATACTGAATGTTTTGGTACGCATCACGGCGCCTATTCTTTCTTTCACGACGGAAGAGATATGGGGGCACATAAATATTGAAGAGAAGGAAGAAAGTATTCATATGGCGGATTGGCCAGATATCAGCGGGGACATTGCCGGCTGGAAGGACGAAAAACTTGACGCCAAGTGGCAGAGGATACTTGCCATAAGAGGCAGTGTCATGAAACTTCTTGAGACGAAACGGGAAGAAGGTTTAATAGCGAGTTCTCTTGAGGCGGCTGTTTTATTTCACCCTGGTGATGAGAAAATGAGCTCTTTTCTGCATGAGAACCTGCAGCTTCTTTGTGCGCTTTTCAAGGTTTCGGAAACGGCGATTGCAGAAGACGCTTCGCACTGCGCGGGAAAAAAGAAAAATACGGATGTCGACGAAAAAACGGAGAATGTGCCGGATATGGCGCTACGGATAGGGGTAAGACGGGCTCGTGGGACAAAATGCCGAAGATGCTGGAATTATAGTCTGACAGTTGGAAAAAACATGAACTTATCCGATCTGTGCGAACGGTGTTGTAATGTAATCCTTGAAAGGAGCAATAATGGATAGGAAGAAAGAGTATGGCAAAAACAAGCCTTTTACAAAAAAAGCGTTAAAGGCCATAAGAGAAGAACTTATCAAAAGGAAAGCGAAAATACTGGAAGAACTTTTAAGCATTAAAGGAGAGACTCTAAATAAGTCTTTCAAGGACGCTTCAGGGGATCTTTCAGGATACTCATTCCATATGGCGGATATGGCGACCGATCTGTATGACAGGGAGTTTTCATTGGAATTGGCTGAAGGGGAAAGGGAAAGGCTGTTTGCCTTGGATGACGCGATAAAGCGTCTTGATGATGGGATTTACGGTAAGTGCGACCAATGCGGCGGGTTTGTCACAAAACAGCGTCTCAAGGTAATGCCCCAGGCAAAATATTGCATAAAATGCCAGGAAAAAGAGGAAAAATCCGAGAACGGAAAATAGGGATACAGTATCTCCTCATGGCGCTTTTTATATGTTTTCTTGACCAGCTTTCCAAATTTTGGGTCACGAAAGCACTTGAGATAGGGGAGAGTATTTCCATAGTCAGAGGTATTTTTCACATAACGCTTGTCCACAACCGTGGGGCCGCGTTTGGTATACTTCGGCAGCATCCGTATTTATTTGTCGCCGTAGCTGCGATCTCAGCGATTTTCATTGCCGGGTTAATCCTCTTACGGCCTCATAAACTGACTCCTGCACAGAAGACGGCCCTTTGTTTTATATTAGGAGGCGCGATCGGAAATCTCACCGACAGGATACGTCTAGGATATGTAGTGGATTTTATAGATTTTAGAATATGGCCGGTGTTCAATCTTGCCGATAGCTTTATAACAGTCGGCGCGGTTATGCTGGGTGTGCTAATACTCAGGAAAAAGAGATGCACAGGATAATTTTCCAACTGGGTTCATTTACCCTCTATTCTTACGGATTGTGCGTTGCAGGGGCTTTTTTGCTTTGCACGGTACTTATCCTTAAGGACTCAAAAAAAAGAGGCATGTCTCCCGAGAAGGTGTTTGACTGCTTCGTTGCTGTCTTAATCGGAGGGATTGTTGGGGCCAGGGCGATGTATGTGACGGCGAATTGGACGGAGTATGCGCACAGTCCTCTCTCGGCGTTAAGGTTCTATGAGGGCGGGTTAATCTTTCAGGGCGGCCTCATAGCGGCCGTAATAACGGCTGTTGTTGTGACAAGGATAAAAAAACTTTCTTTCTGGAAGATCACAGATCTAATGGCTCCGTATATAGTTCTGGGGCAGGCAATAGGCAGAATAGGATGTTTTCTTAACGGGTGCTGTTACGGCAGGATCGTGCAACGCGCGGGCATCACGTTTCCGCAAGAGGCGGTAATGCGGTTTCCGACACAAATTTATTCAAGCTTATTTCTATTGTTGCTTTTCATGTTCCTTCTGTGGGTGAGGGAAAAACGTTCTTTTGACGGCCGCGTTTTCATGATGTATATAATCATTTATTCGGTTTTCAGGTTTTTAATGGAATTTATGAGGGGAGATGAGTATATGACTCTTTTCGGAATGAGACTTTCGCAGGTCATATGCATAGCCATGTTCGCATGTGGAGTAAGCATCTACGCGATATTGGCGGGAAAGAGCAAGGGATTAAAGTGAACAGTGATCAGTGAGTGGGATTGGCTCATAGCTGTTAGCTCATGGTTTATGGGGCAAAAGGACAAACAGCTAACGGCAAACAGCTAATGGCTAGGAGCAGAGAGCAGAGGGACGCATGAGCGGGGAAAAGATTAAGAGACGTGAGTTTACGGTTAACGCCGATTCCGTGGGAATGCGTGTAGATAAATACATAACGATGGAGCTTGGTGAAGGCGCCTCCCGGTCTTATGTGAAGTTTCTCATGGACAACGGGTTTGCCCGTCTGAACGGAGCCCCGGTCAAACCCCATCGTTCCGTCCACGAAGGAGACAGTATTTCCCTTGAATTGGTACCTCTTCCGGAAGAGACCGATATGGAGCCGGAAAATATTCCGCTAAAAATACTTTATGAGGACGAGTGGATTCTCGTGGTGGATAAGCCGGCCGGCATGGTCGTTCATCCCGGCGCGGGGAACAGCCATGGGACGCTTGCAAACGCGCTTCTCTATCACTGCGGGCAATTACCTGTTGCTACGGAAGGGAATCGTCGTCCTGGAATCGTGCACAGGCTGGATAAGGATACTTCGGGGGTAATTGTAGTTGCAAAAAATGACAGGGCGTTAAGATCACTCGCGAAACAGTTCCAGAAAAGGGCAACAAAAAAATGTTACATCGTTGTGGTAACCGGTCGAGTTGAGATGGATAACGGCGTTATTGATGTGCCGGTAGCAAGAAGTTCCACGGATCGCAGAAAGATGAGCGTTAGATATGCAGGAGGCAAGGAGTCGCGCACGGTTTATCATGTGCTTCGCAGATTTGGCGCTTGCACATTAATGCGGGTGGAGCCGCACACGGGGAGAACTCACCAAATACGCGTGCACATGAAGTATCTCGGACACCCTGTCGTGGGGGATACGAGATACGGCGGCTCCGGAGGGATAAGCAGGCAGGCGCTTCACGCTGAAACTCTGGGATTTACACATCCGGATACCGGCAAATACATGGAGTTCAGCGCGCCGATTCCATCGGATATAGAGGAATTCATAAAAAAAATAAGTAGGGGCGGGCCTTGTGCCCGCCCGAAACGGTGAAAAACAGGGCACCCACAAGGGGTGCCCCTACGAATTTCATTTTTGCGTAAGGAGCAATCATGGATTGCAAAATAAAAAAAGCTGATAACGGGGTGAGAGGTGAATTAATATCTCCGCCGGACAAAAGCATTTCTCACAGGGCCGCGATGTTCGCTTCAGTATCCTCCGGCGAATGTGTAATCCGCAATTTTCTGTTCGGCCAGGATTGCAAACATACGCTGGAAGCCTTCCGTGCCATGGGAACAGAAATCAGCACTGAAAAGGACACGGTGACAATCCGGGGGAAGGGTCTGAAGGGTTTGGTTCAGCCGCCGGGAGAGCTTTATCTGGGCAACTCCGGCACGACAATGCGGATTATAGCCGGAATACTTGCGGGACAGGATTTTGCCAGCGTTCTTACCGGCGACGAGTCGTTGTCTAGGCGTCCGATGGGTCGTATCATAAAACCGCTTTCCTTGATGGGGGTAAAGATTGAATCGTCCAAGGAAGGTCCTCACGCACCGATAAAGATAGGTCCCGGACGCAAGAGGCTGAAACCGATCGATTACGAGACACCGGTGCCCAGCGCGCAGGTAAAGTCATGTGTTCTGGCAGCGGGATTATACGCGGAAGGAAAAACATCCGTAACCGAACCCCTGCAGTCTCGAGACCACACCGAACGAATACTGGAATATTTTTCAGCCAACCTCAAGCGCGAAGGGCTTAAGACCACGGTTACCGGTATGGAAGAGCTTGTTCCACGGGACATAACGATTCCCGGAGACATATCAAGCGCCGCTTTTTTTATTGTAGCTGCGCTTCTGGTCAAAGGGTCACATCTTGTAATCCGCGATACCGGACTAAATCCCACGCGTACCGGAATTCTTGATGTTTTGAAACGGATGGGCGGAAAAATAGAAATACTTGACTGGCACGATGGACTTGAACCCATAGGCGATATCGGGATAAATTTTTCGGAGTTAAAGAGCACAGTGATAGAAAAAGAAGAGATACCTTGCTTGATTGATGAAATTCCTGTTCTCGCGGTTGCGGCGGCCGTGTCTTCCGGCAAGACGGTAATTAATGGTATAAGTGAACTGAAAATCAAGGAGACGAACAGAATAGACAGTATCGTGGAAAACCTTCGCAAGCTCGGGCGACGAGCGACATCAAAAGGGGACTCTCTGATTATTCATGGGGAACCGGGTGCGTTGAACGCAGCCAGGCTGGATAGTTTTGGGGATCATCGTATCGCGATGAGCATGGCAATTGCCGCTCTGGTTTCCAACGGAGAATGTGTAGTCGAAAATGTCGATTGTGTTGGCACGTCATATCCAAAATTTTTTCACGACCTTGAGAAGACACGGTAATGGAATATAAACGCGGTAAAACATATTTAGTAGATACTCAAAAACGCAACATCAGTCATCAAAGAGAGTTCCAGCTCTTGTTGAAAAACGTAGAAAATATTTGACAGAACATTTGTTTTTTGTTAACATCTCTCTATAAGCACATAAACATATATAGTGAGTCTCCTTTAATTGCAGTAACTTCCCCAAAAAAAAAGGACCCCAGAGAATGCTAAGAACATACATGAACAAATGGTTTGATAGAATACTTGGTCTGTTTTCCAGCGATATGGGGATAGACCTCGGGACTGCATCCACGCTCGTGTATCTTAAGAATGAAGGGATTGTTCTTTGCGAACCCTCGGTTGTCGCGATAGAAGCCGGGACTTCCAATGTTCTGGCTGTCGGAGAAGAGGCCAAACGCATGCTCGGTAGAACCCCCGGAAATATTATCGCTATTCGTCCGATGCGTGATGGAGTTATAGCCGATTTTGAGATCACTGAAAGCATGTTGCGCTATTTTATAAAAAAAGTCCATAACTCTCGCCGGCTGGTTCGTCCGCGCGTAGTAATCGCCATCCCTTCTGGTATCACAGAAGTGGAGAAACGGGCGGTGAAAGATTCCGCCCTTCATGCGGGCGCCCGAGAGGTTTATATGCTGGAAGAACCCGTAGCCGCTTCGATTGGGGTGGGGCTTCCCATACAGGAACCGTCGGGGAACATGGTAATTGATATAGGTGGCGGAACCACGGAGATGGCTGTCATCTCGTTGGCGGGCGTTGTGTTCTCCAAGTCCATACGCATCGGCGGAGATGAAATGGATGACGCTATTATTAACTATCTAAAACGAACCTACAATCTTATGGTCGGGGAAAGAACCGCCGAAGAGATAAAAATACGGATAGGATCCGGTTATCCTCTGGACGAAGAGATGACTATGGATGTTAGAGGCCGCGATCTTGTTGCGGGACTTCCCAAGATGATTAGTATAAACAGTGAGGAAGTTCGTGAAGCTCTTTCCGAGCCGATTGCGCAGATAGTGGAAGCTGTGCGGATTACGCTGGAAAGAACTCCTCCGGAATTATCAGCGGATCTTATTGAAAAAGGGCTGGTTCTTGCCGGCGGTGGGGCACTTTTAAGGGGCCTGGACAGGTTGATTTCTGAGGAAACCGGTCTGCCCGTTCACATCGCGGACGACCCCTTAACGGCAGTAGCTCTCGGCACCGGAAAAGTATTGAGCGAATTGAAGTATCTTAAGAAACTTACGGTCATGCCAAAGCTCCAGCGGTAAGCGCCTGAAAAGTTCAATGTGTTTGTATTTTTAACCCGCAAGAAAAATTGGATATTAGCCACGGGTATCCTCGTGTTGGTGTTCTTGGTCTTTTTTGTCCCTTCTTTTTCCGTCAATCTGAAGAACTTTTCCCTCGGCGTGTTTTCCTCCTCTATAAAATTCTGTTCAATCGGCGTGGATTATTTGCGCAGTAAAAAGAATCTTGTTAGTCAAAACAAGATATTGCGCGCAAAAACGGATCTATTTGCTCTTGAGATCGAGCGATCCAAGGGGTTGATTCGGGAGAATGAACGTCTCAGAAATCTTTTGGGATTCAGCAAGAAAGCGGCTTTTAGCGCGATCCCGGCCGAGATTATTGCGAGAAGCCCCAATGGATGGGAGAAATCATTCATCATTGATAAAGGACTCGAGGATGGAATAAAGAAAAACTCGGCGGTATGTTCGGCTAATGGGTTACTGGGGAAGGTGACGGATCCGGGACAGACGGCCAGTTCCGTAATGTTGATAACGCACCCCAGTTTCAGGGCGGGGGGTGTGCTGAAAAACACCCGAATCAACGGCATTGTAACCGGCTTGGGCAGCGGAATCGTGAAGATTATTTATCTTCCGGTTGATGCCAAAATAAAAAGAGGGGAAGTTGTCGTTACTTCAGGGTTTAGCCGGGCATTTCCGAAAGGCATAGTGATAGGAAGGATTATTTCTGTGGCGAAAAGCAATACAGGCCTGTACAGTTATGCCATGATTAAGCCTTCCGCAGATCCGTTTAAGCAGGAAGAAGTCCTCTGTTTGGTATAACAGCCCTCTGGTGATATGAGAAAAAAAATATGGTTGTATGTTCTGCTTCTTGTTTGCGTTCCGGTTCAGGCGGTTCTGATGAAACATGCCGGTTGGGTTCCGGACGTGATAATTATCATGGTCGTTTTTGTCGGTGTTTTTTACGGCGAGGTTCAGGGCGCCGGATTTGGCCTTACCGCCGGTCTTCTTAGATGGTGTTTTTCCGCCACCGCGTTTCCGCTGGATATTCTTATTTTTCCTCTTATAGGAGCCGCTTCGTCAAAGTTGCCCGGCGTGTTCTATCGTCAAAACCCGATTATGCAGATGTTCACCGTGATGATAGCGTTATTTGCCGTTGTTGCGGCGCAAACGTTTTATCTCAGTGTGCTGAGTGGAAATGATGCAGGTATGGTTTCCGTTATTTCCGAAAATATAAGACAACTGGCCCTTACGGTCTTTGTGTCCCCTCTCGTGTTTGCTTTTCTCAAGGTTATGCTGCGTGTGAAAGAATGAGAATAAAAATATTCACATTAATCTTGCTCTTCTTTACGGCTGTCCTTTTAACGGCTCTTGCGTATGTGCAGGTGGTCAAATACGAGAAATACAGCACGATGTCGGAGGAAAACCGATTGAAGATCATTCCCCTGATGGCGCCTCGGGGGAGCATTTTTGACAGGGCCGGGAATCCTCTTGTAAAAGACACGCTCTGTTTCAATGTTTCCGTCATATACAGCAGGGTAAAGAACGCGGAAGCGCTGGAGAAGGCATTGAGTTCGATGCTTGCGATTCCGCAAGAAACAATAGCCGCGGGGATTCGTAATAGTCGGGGGCAATCTTATTTGCCGGTTTGTATCGCAGCCGATATAGGTATGGAAAATGCCGTTCGCGTAGAAGAGGCGGCGCTTGATTATCCCGGGCTTTTGCTTGAAGTGTCCGCTAAACGTGAATATATGCACGAAAAGACCGCATCGAATCTCTTGGGGTATCTCGGGTTTATAAACCGTCCCGAATTTGAGAAATTGAGACATTATGGTTACAAGATTAACGATCTCGTCGGAAGAGACGGGATTGAGAAGCAATACGACAAGTATCTTCGAGGGATACATGGCGGCAAACAGATAGAAGTTGATTCTCGCGGTCGCGAAAAAACAATATTGGGATTTAAGGAACCGGTTCCCGGCAGAAATATTTACCTGACGATTGATCTAGAGCTGCAAAAGTTTTGTGAATCTCTTCTGCAGGACAAACGGGGCGCGATCCTGGCTCTGGATCCTCAGTCTGGGGCCGTACTGGCCATGGCCAGTGCGCCGTCTTATGATCCCTCCGTTTTTGTTACGAAGAGCAGAAGAAAAGAAGCAGGCCTTCTGTTGAAAGACAGGATGTATCCGTTACTTAACAGGGCGATTGCCGGTGTTTATCCGCCCGGGTCGATATTTAAAGTCGTGATAGCTGCCGCGGCGTTGGAAAACGGTGTTATATCGCAGGGGAGTTCGTTTGACTGTGAAGGGTCCTTCTCTCTCGGAAAAGCGGTTTTTCGCTGTTGGAAAAAAAAGGGGCATGGACAACAGATACTGGTAAATGCCATAAAAAATTCCTGCAATGTCTATTTTTTTAGAACGGGCCTTCTTCTTGGAGCCGAGAAGATAGCAGCTTTTGCCGAAAAGTACGGATTCGGAAAAAGGACAGGGGTGGATCTTCCGGGCGAACGCGCGGGAACGCTGCCAACGCCCGGTTGGAAGAAAAAACGGTTTAACGAAGCATGGTATAAAGGAGATACCGTCAACTATTCGATTGGACAGGGATATATGCTTTGTTCTCCTCTGCAGGTAGCCCGCATGATGTGTGTTTATGCGAACAGAGGCTATCTGGTCAGGCCGTATCTGGTAAGCAGAGTAGGGGATGTGCCTGTCGGCAGTCGGGATAAGGTGTTTTTATATATTTCTCCGAAAAGCATGGAAACGGTCAGGGAGGGAATGAGAAAAGTTGTAAATGATCCCCACGGTACCGGGCAAAAGGCGAAGCAGGACATTGTTATTATAGCGGGAAAAACAGGAACGGCTCAGGTTTCAAGAGGGGGAAATCACGGATGGTTCGCGGGATTTGCTCCGTTTGAAGATGCAAAGCTGGTTGTGGTAGTTTTTGACGAACACGGCGGCAAGGGAGGGTATTACGCGGCCAGCACGGCGGGGAGTGTATTCAAGAAGGCCAGGGAACTTGGGATAATATGAAAGAAACAAGATACAAGTTACAATAACCAAACAATGATCAATAACCAAATTCAAATGACCAAACAAGAAGGAAAGTGTTAAAAAACCGATTATTTGTAAGTCTGGATAAACCATCGTTTGGTTATTGTAGTTTGAATATTGTTTGTATCTTGTAACTTGGTTATTGGTTATTTATACTTTGCGTTCTCAGTATTGCAAAAAAAGGGAGGTAAAAAGTGGAAATTGCATGTTTTGCGGGAAACACGGGTTTATATGCGGTTTTGTATGCGGTAATAGCGGTTTTATATTTTGTGCCGACCGTGGTCGCATACGGTTTGGGTAAGGAAGAAAGACGGGCGATATTTCTGGTTAACCTGTTTCTCGGCTGGACGGTTATAGGATGGGCCGGCTCTTTGATATGGGCGTTGCGGAAGGACTGATATGGCGAAAAAAGGAAAAGGACACATAGACAGAATCCTGCTGTCTGCTGTTATGATGATCGCCTTTTTGGGGATTGTTTTCGTATACAGCGCGACATGGTCCCGTGGCGGCAACGGTTTTGTTTTAAATAGTCTCGTGACGCGGCAGTGCATGTGGGTCGTGACGGGTTTTGTTGTTCTTTTCATAATGGCAAATATCGATTATCTGAAAGTCATGGATATCGCGTATTTTGCGTATGGATTGAACCTTGCGGCGCTTGTTTTTATATTATTTTTTGGAGGAGAGCGTTACGGCGCCAAACGGTGGCTGGATCTCGGAGTGTTTTCTCTTCAACCGTCGGAATTTGTCAAGATCACAACGATACTGGCCCTTGCCGCGTTTCTAGGCGAAGGAAGAGAAAGGATCGGAACGTTCAGAAATTACGCGGGGGCCGTTCTTCTGGTGGCGCCGGCGATTGTCTTGATCTTTCTTCAGCCGGATCTCGGGACTGCTCTTGTTCTTATTCCTATACTTTTTGCCATGCTTTTTATTTGCGGCGAAAAAGTGAAATATATGGCCTTGACCACGGTGATAGGAGTAATAAGCCTGCCATTTTTTTGGAGCCTGATGAGAGGTTATCAGAAGAAAAGGCTCATGGTATTTGTCAACCCTAATTTGGATCCCCTGGGCGCGGGATACACTATAATTCAGTCCAAAATAGCGATAGGTTCCGGAGGCATGTTCGGGAAGGGATTGCTTAACGGTACGCAGAGTTATTTAAGATTTCTTCCGGAGCGTCATACCGATTTTATTTTTTCCGTCATCGGGGAAGAATGGGGGTTTGTCGGCGCCGTCGTTCTAATAGGGTTATACACGTTAGTTATCGCCAGGGGTATAAAGATTATGGCGCGAGCGGACGATATATATGGAAAAACCATAGCCGCCGGAGTCATAACGCTGATAGCCTTTCAGGTTTTGGTAAATATATCAATGACAATAGGGCTGATGCCTGTCGTCGGTTTGCCACTCCCGGCCATAAGCTATGGAGGATCAAATACGGTAACGGTACTGATGAGTATCGGTCTTCTGCTCAGTGTAGGCCGCCGCGCCAATCGGTAGTAGGGGCGGGGT